>JBFELL010000018.1:0-27092 GCA_041552135.1 Gammaproteobacteria bacterium | reverse complement strand
GCCGCAAGAACAAGCTGACCCCGCGCCAGATCAGCCGCAAACGACGTCTGGTGAAACATACCAGTGGCAAGAAACGTTAACCAACAGGCTGTCAAATCATGACGGCTGTTGTATAAGGGTATCCTGATTTTCACACTGCCCCGAACGCAGCGGGGCACCGAGCCATATACCGCAACGAGGGAGTGAGCACCATGACCGAACACACTGTTACCCGACCCGGACGCCGCTTCAACAGCCGCGTGGCAGTACTGACGGCGGCCATCACGCTGGCACTGGCCGGCTGCCAGACGATGGATCCGTATACCGGCGAGCAAAAGACCAGCAACACCGCCAAGGGCGCCGGTATCGGTGCTGCCGCGGGTGCACTTGCCGGGGCCCTGTTCAGCGGCAAGCGCAAGGCCGTGCTGATCGGTGCCGGCATCGGTGCGCTGACGGGCGGTGCGATCGGCAACTACATGGACCGCGAGGAGGCCAAGCTGCGCGCCCAGCTCCAGGGTACCGGCGTCAGCGTTACCCGCAGTGGTGATACGGTCATCCTCAATATGCCCGGCAACGTGACCTTTGCCACTGACTCCAGCAACATCTCCGCTGACTTTTATGCGGTACTGGATTCCGTCGCCCTGGTCATCAATGAGTTCGAGCAGACCTACGTTGACGTGCTGGGACATACCGACAGCACCGGTGCGGCCGACTACAACCAGACCCTGTCGGAGCGGCGCGCCGGCAGCGTTGCGCGTTACCTGGAAAGCCGGGAGGTGCTGCCGGAGCGCGTATACACCCAGGGGATGGGCGAGACGCAGCCGATTGCCGACAACGACACCCCCGAGGGCCGTGCCCTGAACCGCCGGGTCGAGATCCACCTGAATCCGATCACCTGACGGACCACAGTGCGGCGTACGGATCGCCGGCAGGCGGTCCCGTCAGCCGGCAAAAAAATCCCCGCATTCGCGGGGATTTTTTTATTCGCCGTCACTGCTGCCCCATTAAATTCCTTCTCCCCCTGAAGGGGAGAAGGAATCAAGCGGGGCCGCCCTGATCCGCTGTGTATCTGCCCGGCCGTGCCGGGCGGCGGGCCTGGCTGCCCGACGCTAATATGGCCTCAATCGGTGTATTCGAACAGTTTCACGACGCGCTGCACGCCACCTACCTGGCGGGTGGCATTGGTGACGGCATCGGCTTCCTTTCGACTGAGAAGTCCCATCAGGTAGACGATACCGTTCTCCGTGACCACCTTGGTGCGCAGGCCGAGACTGTCATCGTCCTCGGTGACGCCGAGGATGCTGGTTTTCACCTTGCTGGTGGTGATGGTGTCGCTGCTGCGCGTGGCGAGCGAACTGGGCGCGGCGATGGTCATTTCATTGTGAACCAGGCGCACCTTGCTGATGCCGGTGACGATGGACTCGGTGCGGCTGCGCAGCTCCTCGGTCGGGGCCTGGCCGACCAGCAGTACCACAGCGTTGTAGCTGATGACATTGACGTGGACCTGTCCATTGATCTGTTCGTCGGCAGCGAGGTTTTTCAGGGCGGCCAGTTCGATGCCTTCGTCATCTACCATGGTGCCGGCCGAACGGCGGCTGTAGATGGCGGCACCGCCGGCGGCTGTGGCGCCTCCGAGGATCATGGCGGCGCATCCATACACCATATTCGAGAGAATCAGTACGGCAACAACGGCCTTGACGAGCTTCATGGGCTTGCATCTCCTGTAGCTTTGCTGAATCTGGTCCGGATCACGGCGGCGCCATTCTACCCCAAAGCCGGGAAGGCATCCCTGATCCATTGAATATTCCGTCTCTGGTCTGCGCCGCTGATCGCCACGACATCAAAACGGCAGGGCCGCTGGGAGGCGGCCGGGTTTCTCTGCAGGTAGTACTGTGCACAGGCCGTGATGCGGGCCTGTTTGCGCCGGTCCACACTCTCCGCGCCGGAGCCGAAGGCGCTGCTGCGGCGGTAGCGGACCTCGATAAAGACCAGGCTCCTGCCGTCGTCCATGATCAGGTCGATCTCGCCATGACGGCTGTGGAAGTTGCGCGTCAGCAGCGACAGGCCCTGTGCCAGCAGGTAGTCACAGGCATATGCCTCGGCATCCTTGCCCGTATCGGCCGGTTTCATGGTTGTGGTGGTGGTGCCCCGGTTTCCACGATTGCAGCGACAGGCTCGGCCAGCATCGTCGGGCGGCCCTGGCGGAACTGTGCCCATCGCAGGGTGCGGTGTACCTGTTGACCGGAATCGATCTGCAGGGTTCCCGTGACGCCGTAATAATTGCCGAACATGCCGCCACCCAGCTGGTTGAGGTAGGGCGTGATGCGCCAGGCATCGATGCCCAGTGCATGCAGGCGGCCGTAGCGCGCACTTTCCGCTGGCCAGCGTCCGTTGATCGACTGTTTCAGGTGCTGCCAGCTGCCGTCATCCTCCAGCAGCCACGGCATGTCGCAGAACTGCAGATCGTTCATGTCATTGTCACGTCCGGTGTCGACGCGCCCGCTGTAGACGTGCGAGGTGCTCAGCACCGGCACCGACGAGGCCCGGTAGAATTCCAGCTGCGGGCGGATCAGCCTTGCCTGTTCCGGTGTGGCGAGCAGAAAGATGAAATCGATATCCTGCCGGCGCCGCGGTTCAAATTCCAGCGGCTGGCCCAGCAGGCGCACCAGCCGGGTCTTGCGCAGCTTGCTGCTGTCCAGGTCAAGCAGGGCGTTGATGGCCGGGCCATGATCGGCCTCGGCGGGTTTGTAGCGCTGCTGTTCCAGTATATAGCCGCCAAGCCGGATCCACTGGTCGATGAAGGCCGCCGTGACCCGTTCACTCCAGTCACTTTCCGGCACCAGGACGATCGCACGGGTATACCCCTCCTGCCAGGCGCGCTGGGCAACCTCGCGCGCCTCGTCCTCCGGGGCGAGTCCGAACTGGAAGACTGCCGGGTTGGGGGAGGGCTGCGGATCGACGTGGTTGAGCGCCAGTAGCGGCACCGGCAGATCCTGCTGCTGCACCAGCGACTGCACGGCATCCTTGCGTAGCGGACCGATGACGAATTGCGCGCCATCCTGCACCGCCCGGTCATAGACCTGCGCGACTGTCAGCGGGTCAGGGCCCGTGTCGTAGAGGCGTAAAACCGAGTGACGCAGGTGATCGGGGCTGTCGTAGTAGGCCGCCAGAATGCCGTCGCGCACGGCAGCAGACGGGCCGGCGAGCTTGCCGGACAGGGGTAGCAGCACCGCGACCTGAGCGGGCGGCTGGCCGGCCGCCCGCATGTTGCCCAGCAGCTCGTCGATGAACGGTCCGCTTGCCGGGTGGCCGACGTAACGCATTTGCCAGTGCGGGATGACCTCCGCCAGGGCATCGGGCTGCTGCAGGTAGAGGCGCATCAGTTCCACCAGTTCCATCCAGCCGCCCAGTGCGTCCGGCGGCGGTGCCGTGCGCAGTTGCTGCAGTTCGGTGTCCGACAGAGCGTTCAGGGCCTGCCAGATGCCGAACTGGTTTTCCAGCTGCAAGGCGGGGTCGCCGGCCAGCAACGGATCGAGCGCAACCCGTTCGCGTGCCTCCTGATAGTGGTTATTCTGCCGGGCCAGTGCCTCAGCCCTCAGTCGCCGGTAGTCCGCGACATGCTCGCCGCTGTCAGGAACCTCCTGCAGCAGCGCCAGTGCGTCATCGGGGCGGCTGGCAAGGATGGCCAGCTGTGCCCGGTTGACGGCGTAGTACTGCTGCCGGGTTTCGCTCAGCTCTGCCGTCACCAGTCCATCCAGGATCGCGGTTGCACGTTCCGTGTCGCCGGCGCGGATCAGGCTTGCGGCCCCGTGCAGCAGCAGGTCTTCGCGCCGCGGTGAGCGTGCGCCGCTGGCCTGCTGCAGGTAGAGTTCGGCCGCTGCCTGGTGATCACCTGCCTGCTCGTAGGCCATGACCTGTTCCTGCAGGCGGTTGTCCAGGGCAGGTGCCTCGGGTCTGACGCCGGTGGCGCAGCCGGCGAGCTGCAGGAGCCCGGCAACTATTGACAGGTAGAGGACTGGAAAAAATCGGGACAGGGGCATGGAGTTCAGTGCGAATGACGGCCGCCTTCCGGCGAATCCGCAGACTCTACTGAAAAGCGGGATTGGCGTCTAGCGATTGCGTCGCAGCTCTTCTTCGGTCAGCCATTTTTGCTAGGATGCGATGACGATGCGCAACAGGAGCACCTCATGACAGACAGGGCCGGGGTGTTGTACGTAGTCGCGACCCCGATTGGTAACCTGCAGGACATTTCCGCACGCGCGCTCGAGACGCTGGGGCATGTTGCACTGGTGGCGGCTGAAGATACCCGTCACAGCCGCAAGCTGCTGGGACATTACGGCATCGCTGTGCCGCTGGTGGCACTGCACGAGCACAATGAGCGGGAGCAGACCCGGTCGCTGCTGGAACGACTGGCCGGCGGTGAGGATATCGCGCTGTTATCCGATGCCGGTACGCCGCTGATCAGTGATCCGGGATTTCACCTGGTCCGCTCGGCTCGTGCCGCGGGCCTTGCCGTTGTGGCCGTTCCCGGCCCTTCGGCCTGTATCGCCGCCCTGTCGATTGCCGGGCTGCCCACGGACCGGTTTGCCTTCGAGGGTTTCCTGCCGTCGAAACACGTCGCCCGCTGCAAACGGCTGGAAACCCTGCGAGACGAGCCGCGCACGCTGGTGTTCTATGAATCTTCCCACCGCATTGCGCAGTGCCTCGCCGACATGGTGACGGTGTTGGGCGGGGAGCGCGCGGCGGTGCTTGTCCGGGAGCTGACCAAGACCTTCGAGACCAGCCGGGGCGGGACACTGCAGGAATTGCTCGACTGGCTGCTGGGCGATGACAACCAGCAGCGTGGCGAGTTCGTCATCATGCTGCACGGCCGGTCGGAACGCGATGCGGAGGGACTCGACGCCGGTCAGCGGAAGGTCCTTGAGGTGCTGCTCGAGGAGCTGCCGCTGAAACAGGCGACCTCGCTGGCCGCAAAGATCACCGGGGTTGCCAGGAACCGGCTGTACGATTACGGGCTGGAGCTGAAGAACCGATAATATTCACCACAGAGACGCAGAGGGCGCAGAGAAACAACAAAATTATTTCACCGCAAAGACGCAATGAACGCAAAGGAACAATAATGCGAAAAACACGTTAAATCGGCCTTGGTGGAATGGATTTAATCTGAACCTCCTGCCAAGGGACGCCGGCATTGCCTGCTTGACGAGGGGTTTTTCGTAAAAATCCGGTTTTCATTGCGGTCTTTGCGCCTTTGCGGTGAATATCATCCTGTCCCGTGCTGGGCCAGCGCCCACGCGACATGCTCGTGCACCAGTGTCGAGGGATCGTCCCGGCGGGCGTTCAGGGCCGCCACCACCTCGGGGGTGGTCGGGGCATTGCCCAGCGCGACGGCGATGTTGCGCAGCCAGCATTCATGGCCGATGCGGTGGATGGGGCTGCCCTGCAGGCGCCGGGTGAATTCTTCTGCGCTCCAGCGGAACAACTCGATGAGCGTGGCGGCATCGAGTCCGTTGCGTACCCGGAAATCCGGCTCACCGCTGGGTCCCGCGAAGCGGTTCCAGGGACACACCAGCTGGCAGTCGTCGCAGCCATAGATGCGGTTGCCGATTAACGGGCGCAGGGGCTCGGGTATCGAGCCACGCAGCTCGATGGTCAGGTAGGAGATGCACAGCCGGGCATCCAGTGTGTAGGGCGCGACGATGGCGCGGGTGGGGCAGGCGTCAATACAGGCCTGGCAGCTGCCGCAGTGGTCCTCGCCCGGCGTGTCCACCGGCAATGGCAGACTGGTATAGAGTTCGCCGAGGAAGAACCAGGAACCTGCCCGGTTGCTGATCAGGTTGGTGTGCTTGCCGATCCAGCCCAGCCCGGCGTTGCGGGCCAGTGCCTTTTCGAGTACCGGCGCGCTGTCGGTGAATGCGCGATAGACGAAGGGGCCGGCGACAGCCTCGATCCGCTCGGCCAGTTGCTGCAGACGCTTGCGCAATACCTTGTGGTAGTCCCGACCCAGGGCATAGCGCGACAGGTACGCCATGGCCGCGTCATCCAGGACCGGCTCCGCCGCCGCGCTGGCGGGCGGCCAGTAATCCATACGCACGGAAATGACGCGTACGGTCCCGGGGAGCAGTACATCCGGTCGACTGCGCAGCGTGCCATGGCGCTGCATGTAACCCATCTCGCCGTGACGTCCCTGCGCCAGCCACTCCAGCAGGTGCGCCTCATCCTCGTCGAGCGCGATGCCAGCGATGCCGACCTGCTGGAAACCGAGTTCGCGTCCCCAGGTCTTGATGCGATGGCCAAGTGAGGCAAGGTCGATGTCGTGCGGTTCGGGTGGCTGACGGTTTTGCGGCGGGGGCATGGCTGGATTTACAGGGTGGTTTCACGTTATGTTGCCGTGGTCTGACCGGCACAGCCCATATTACCAAGGCGAAGCGAAGTACGCAGACTGTGCCGTCGAACCGGCGGGGGCGGGAACAGCCGGGGAAATGTCGCCCTGCCAACCTGCTTGCGGGAATACAAGGCCATCATGCTACGCACATTCCCTTTATACACCGCCGCCCAGGTGCGGCAACTTGAACGCCATGCCATCGAGCAGGCCGGTATCCCCGGTTATACGCTGATGTCCCGCGCCGGCAAGGCGGCGTGGGATCTGCTGCGCAACTGCTGGCCCGATGCGCGCTCGCTGCTGATCCTCTGCGGGACCGGCAATAACGGTGGCGACGGCTATGTCATCGGCCGGCTGGCGCTGGCGGCCGGCCACTCTGTGCTGGTGATGCAGCTGGGCGACGTCGAGCGGATAACGGGCGATGCCCTGACGGCGCGCGAGGCCTATGTCGCGGCCGGCGGCAAGGTCGAGCCGTTTGCCGCCAGGATTCCAGGGCATGTCGAACTGGTCGTCGATGCCATGCTGGGCACCGGACTTGAACGCCCGCCGGCGGGCGACTGGCGGGCTGCGGTCGACCTGCTCAATGCCGGCAACCCGTCGGTACTCGCGGTTGATATCCCGACCGGCCTGCATGCCGATACCGGCCGGGTGCCGGGTGTTGCCGTACAGGCCGACCTGACCGTCACCTTCATCGGCCGCAAGCCCGGGCTGTATACCGGTCAAGGGCCGGAAATCGCCGGCAAGGTCGTGTTTGACGATCTGCAGGTTCCTGCATCGGTCTACCCGCCGGTGCCGGTGCTGGCCGAGCAGGTGACCGGCGTTTCCAGTAACGCACCCGTGCTGCACCGTTCGCGCACGGCACACAAGGGGCATCATGGTCACGTCCTCGTGATTGGTGGCGAGCAGGGGATGAGCGGGGCGGCGCAGCTTGCCGGTCTGGCCGCCCTGAGACGTGGCGCCGGCGTGGTCAGTGGGGCCACCCGGCCGGCGCATGCCGCCACCCTGGCGGCAGCCTGTCCCGAACTCATGTGCCACGGGATCTCCACGGCAGGCGAACTCGCACCGCTGCTCTCCGGGGCCTCGGTGGTGGCCATTGGCCCGGGGCTGGGCCGCTCGGCATGGTCCCGGCGACTGCTCGCGCAGGTGTTGCAGACACGGCTGCCACTGGTGGTCGATGCCGATGCGCTGAACCTGCTGGCACCGGAACCGGAGTGCCGTGATAACTGGATACTTACCCCGCATCCCGGTGAGGCCGGACGTCTGCTTGGCCTGTCTGCCGCCGAAATCCAGCAAGACCGGTTTACCGCGGTGCGTGCACTGGTCGAGCGCTACGGCGGAACGGCGGTGCTCAAGGGGGCCGGCTCGTTGGTATGCACGGCTAACCGGCCTGTTGCCGTGTGTACGGTGGGTAATCCGGGCATGGCCACCGCGGGCATGGGTGATGTGCTGACCGGTGTCATTGCGGCCCTTGCCGGGCAGGGGCTGTCATTGCCGGATGCGGCCACCCTCGGCGTGTGCCTGCACGGACAGGCGGGCGACCGGGCAGCCGTGGCCGGTGAGCGTGGCCTGCTGGCGCGCGATCTGATCGACGAATTGCGGCATGTCACCAATGCGTCGGGTGAAACGCCATGAGCCTGTTTGTCCCGGATGCCGGGGCCATGGATGCCCTGGGGCGTGAGCTATCGCAACCCGCCAGCTGGCGCGGGGTGGTCTGGTTGCAGGGTGACCTGGGTGCGGGCAAGACAACCCTGGTGCGCAGCCTGCTGCGCGGACTCGGCTATGCGGGCAGGGTAAAGAGTCCGACCTACACATTGCTGGAACCCTACGAACTCGCCGACCGCATGGTCTACCATCTTGATCTGTACCGGCTGGCCGCGGCGGAGGAACTCGAGTGGCTGGGGGTCCGCGAGCTGCTGACAGGCAACGACCTGCTGCTGGTGGAATGGCCCGAGCGGGGGCGCGGTGTGCTGCCGGAGCCGGACCTCGATATTGTGATCGACTACGAGGGTGAGGGGCGCCGCATCACCGCGCTCGCCAAAACCCCGCTCGGTGAACAGATGCTGGCATCCCTGCCTTCACTCGAATCGGAAATCACCCCTTGATCTTGTGGTTGTATCTGCCGGTAGCCACCACATGACAGGGACTTGGCTCCCGGGCTTTTTGTCATCTTGCAGGTAATCACTGTATCTCCAAGAGATTTAACAGAATTATTGAAATCCGGTAGGGCTTTTGGCTACTATACCCCCATGACGGGTCACGTTCCGGAGTCATAACTGCAGTGAAGCGGATTGTCACAGCCTTTTGCCTCTGGTTCCTCGGCCAGTCCCTGGTATTCGCGGCATCCGCCGAAATCCAGGGCGTCCGTTTCTGGGCCGCACCTGATCACACCCGTGTTGTCTTTGATACCAGCGGCCCGGTTTCTCCTTCCCTGTTTTCCCTGGATAACCCCGACCGGCTGGTCATCGATGTGCCATCGGCCACCGGCAGCGCCGCACTGCATGCCGGTGCCGCTGCAACAGGGGTGGTGAAGGGCATGCGCACCGGCAAGCGTGACGGGGACGGCCTGCGTATCGTGCTGGATCTCAAGCAGGCCACGCGACCGCGCAGTTTCACCCTGAAGCCGGGGGGGCAGCATGGCCACCGGCTGGTCATCGATCTCTATAAGACCGGCGCCGGGAAACAGGCGGCAACCAAGTCGATCACCCGGAAGACCATTAACCTGCGTGACCTGGTGATCGCCATCGATGCCGGGCACGGCGGTGAAGACCCCGGTGCCATCGGACGTCGCGGCACACGGGAGAAGGATGTGGTCCTGTCGATCGCCCGCAAGCTGGCGGCGCTGATCGAGAAGGAGCCGGGCATGCGGCCGGTGATGATCCGCAAGGGCGATTACTACATCGGTCTGCGCCAGCGCATCAACAAGGCGCGCAGGCAGGGCGCGGACATGTTCATCTCCATCCACGCCGATGCCTTCCGCGACCGGCGGGCACACGGCTCCTCGGTGTTCGTGCTCTCGAGGCGGGGCGCTTCCTCCGAGATGGCACGCTGGCTGGCCCAGAAAGAGAACGCCGCCGACCTCGCCGGCGGGGTGAGCCTCGACGACAAGGACGACGTGCTGGCCGAGGTCCTGCTGGACCTGTCGCAGACGGCCACCATCGAGGCCAGTGTCGATGTGGCGGACAACATCCTCGGTGAGATGAAGCGGCTCGGCAAGACGCACAAGTCAACGGTGCAGCAGGCCGGGTTCATGGTGCTGAAGTCGCCGGACATTCCCTCGGTGCTGGTGGAGACCGCATTTATCTCCAACCCGACCGAGGAAAAGCGCCTGCGCAGTGCCAGCCACCAGGACAAGCTGGCACGCGCCCTGCTGAAGGGCATCCGCAACTATTTTGCCAGTCATCCGCCCCCCGGCACGCACATGGCGGCGCGTGAGCATGTCATCAAGCGTGGCGACACCCTGGGGCATATCGCCAGGCGCTACCAGGTCAGCCTGAACAGCCTGCGGGGGTTCAACGCCCTGAAAAGCGACACGCTGCGCGTCGGCGAGCGGCTGCGCATCCCGCCCTCCGGCAGCTGATAGCATTCGCATCGTGTTCTGCTAAGCTGGACGCATGAGCCAGTTGCACCATTACCTTGCGGCCATTGCATGTTTGCCCTTGCTGCTGAGTATGCCTGCCGGCTGCAGCACGACCGGGTCGAGCGACCCGTCATCCATCAACTTCCGGGTGCCGCAGGGGTCGAAACTCGTCCTCGACCGGGAGGTGCCGATTGCCGCCGGGTATTCACATGCCAAGTTCCAGAGCGGCGAGCAGACCCCCGGCGTGGACCAGTACACCGTCAACTGCAGCCTCGAGCAGCGCGACCTGGGGCCGGCGACCATCGTCCCTGACAGCTTCCTGATAAGCCGCGACGCCAATCAGCGCGAGTGGATCAATCAGCCCCACACCATGCGTTTCTACAAGGTGTTCCAGTTACGCTCGCAGCGCCAGCCCGGGGTCACGAAACTGGTCTGCCAGTACTGGGACGGACCGCTGTTCGGGCGCCCGGTCACCATTGAGCAAGTCCGGCAGGCACTGGGAGACATCTTCAGCTTCCAGTTCGCGCCGACCACCCCCTGACAGGGCAAGGGCGCTGATGCCGGGCCGGCGACCTTTTCTGCGGCCTTTTATTGTGAATCCCGTCCGCGATGGCGGTATGATTGGCGCGCAATGCGCATCCGGCAACTCCCCACCCAACTCATCAACCAGATTGCCGCCGGCGAGGTTATCGAACGGCCGGCCTCCGTCGTCAAGGAACTGCTGGAAAACAGCGTCGACGCCGGCGCCAGTGCCATCGAGGTGGATATCGAGCAGGGCGGCAAGCGGCGCATCCGTGTGCGGGACAACGGGGTAGGCATCCCCCGCGACGAGTTGCAGCTGGCGCTGTCACGCCATGCCACCAGCAAGATCGCATCCCTGGAAGACCTCGAACGGGTCAGCAGCATGGGGTTCCGCGGCGAGGCCCTGCCCAGCATCGCCTCGGTGTCCCGCCTGGCCCTCAGTTCCCGGTTTCACGAGGCGGATACCGGCTGGGCCGTGCACAGTGACGGCAGCGATACCGCGACGGCGGCCTCGCCTGCAGCGCATCCGCCGGGGACCACGATCGATGTACAGGATCTGTTCTACAATACGCCGGCGCGCCGCAAGTTCCTGCGCGCCGAGACCACCGAGTTCAAGCACATCGACCAGGTCGTGCGACGCATCGCGCTCGGCTGTTTTCCGGTCGAGCTGAAACTGCAGCACAACCAGCGCCAGACGCTGTACCTGGCCGCCGCGACAGACCGCCCGTCACAGGAGCGGCGTATCGCCGGAGTGTGCGGTGAGGCCTTCATGGAGCACGCGGTGCATGTCGAGCATGCCGCCGCCGGCCTGCACCTGTCAGGCTGGGTGGCGACGCCGACTTTTTCACGCAGCCAGGCCGACCTGCAGTATTTTTATGTCAACAACCGCATGGTGCGCGACAAGCTGGTCACGCATGCGGTACGACAGGCCTTCAGTGATGTCCTCTTTCATGGCCGGCACCCGGCCTACGTGCTGTTCCTGCGCATCGATCCGGTGCTGGTGGATGTCAATGCGCATCCGGCCAAGTTTGAAGTCCGTTTTCGCGACAGCCGCCTGGTGCATGATTTTCTCTACCGCACACTGCATGAGGCCCTGGCACAGGTTCGCCCGGGCCAGCAGCAGCCGCTGCCCCGGCCGGCACAGATGCTGGACAGGCTGCAGACCACGACCGGGCCGGGCCGGATAGCGTCGCAGGCGGGCATGGCCCTGGGTGTACAGGAGCAGATGCGCAACTATGCCGCGTTGCATCCACGGCCGCAGCCGGCCGCAACGCCCGCGGCGGATGACGACAGTTTTCCGCTCGGCTTCGCGCTGGCGCAGTTACACGGCGTCTATATCCTGGCGCAGAATGCCGATGGCCTGGTGCTGGTCGACATGCACGCCGCCCATGAACGGATCACCTACGAGGGCCTGAAGCAGGCACAGGCCGGCGAGGGCATCCGGACGCAGCCCCTGCTGGTTCCCGTCAGCCTGTCGGTTTCCGCGCGCGAGGCCGATGCCGGCGAAGTGAACCGGGACTGGTTTGCCGGGCTGGGATTCGAGATCGACCGTCTGGGGCCACAGCAGCTGGTGGTGCGGCAGGTGCCGGTGCTGCTGGCGGAGACCGATATCGAGGCCCTGGTCAGGGATGTCCTCGCCGATCTGCTCGAACATGGCAGCAGCCAGCGGGTGACGGAATCGGGCAATGAAATCCTGTCCACCATGGCCTGCCACGGCTCGGTGCGCGCCAACCGGCGCATGACGCCGGACGAAATGAACGCGCTGCTCCGGCAGATGGAGATCACCGAGCGCAGCGGGCAGTGCAATCACGGTCGCCCGACCTGGGTGCAGGTCGGCCTGGACGAACTCGACAAGCTGTTCGCGCGCGGGCGGTAGCGGCTGAATATTCGCGCAAGGAAGCCAAGTCGAATAGAAATTCCAGTAAATCCCCAGGTCGGGTTAACCACAATGGCACTTACTTAAGAACTTCGCCACGGAAGCACACGGAAGAAAAACGGCTTACTAAAACATTATTTCCGTTTTTTTACGTGTGCTTCCGTGGCCAGTTGGGCTTTTTTGCTGATTACAATTCATAAGTTATGTGCCATTCGGGTTAGCCCGAAGGGCGTAATCCGAAACACACGCCATTAATCACACATGAACACCCGACTCCCTCCCGCGGTCTTCCTGATGGGACCGACGGCATCCGGCAAGACGGAAGTCGCGGCCGAACTGCTGGCGCATTTCCCCTTCGATATCATCAGCGTCGACTCGGCCCTGGTCTATCGCGGCATGGACATCGGGACGGCGAAACCGGAGGCCGCGCTGCTGGCCAGGGCGCCGCACCGACTGCTGGATATCCGTGACCCGGGCGAGCCGTATTCGGCGGCGGACTTTCGCGAGGATGCGCTGCGGGAGATGGCCGACATCACGGGGCAGGGCAGGATACCGCTACTGGTGGGTGGCACGCTGCTGTATTTCCGGGCACTCGAGCGGGGGCTGTCGGCTATGCCGCCGGCGGATCCGGCGGTACGTGCCAGACTGGAGCACGAGGCCGGGGAGGCCGGCTGGGCGGCGCTGCATGCACGACTGGCAACGGTTGACCCGCAGGCGGCGGCCCGCATCCATGCCAATGATCCGCAGCGCATTCAGCGTGCGCTCGAGGTCTTCGAGCTCACCGGCCGGCCGATCAGTGACTTCCATGAGAAGGGGCGCACGGTGGCCTTGCCCTACCAGCTTATCAAGCTGGTGCTGGCGCCGGCGGATCGCGAGGTGCTGCAGACACGCATCGAGGCCCGTTTCCGGGCCATGCTGGATGCCGGTTTCGTCGACGAGGTCCGGGCACTGTGCCGGCGCGGTGACCTGGATGCCGGGTTACCCGCGATGCGGGCCGTCGGCTACCGCCAGGTCCGGGCCTTTCTGGACGGGTCGACCGATTACGACGACATGGTCCGTCAGGCGGTCATCGCGACACGCCGGTACGCCAAGCGTCAGCTGACCTGGCTTCGTAACGAGACCGGGACGACCTGGTTCGATACCGAAAACCCTGCCGTCCCGACAGAAATACGCCACTACCTGCAGAGGCGGTTCCGACAAGGTAAAATAATCATGTGATTATGATAAAATTCTTGTATTATCCGACGGGTAACGTACAGGGATGTCTGTAAAACAGGACGTTAGCAGGAGAATTACCTTTGGTATATGGCACAAGAAAAAGGAGAAATGACGTGAATAGAGGACAATCTTTGCAAGATCCATTTCTCAATGCGCTTCGCAAGGAACGAGTCCCGGTGTCAATTTATCTCGTTAATGGAATCAAGCTGCAGGGCCAGATCGAGTCGTTCGACCAGTTTGTCGTGCTGTTGAAGAACGCGGTCAGCCAGATGGTCTACAAGCACGCCATCTCGACGGTGGTTCCCGCACGCAACGTCAGGATCGCCGGGCCTGACACCAGCAGTAGTCATGAACCGGGCAACGTCTGATGAGCGCGTAGCCGCTACGGGGTGGTTGTTTGTTCGAACGCCCAGATAGTGGTGAAAGGGCCGTCCTGGTCCATGTGAACTTTCCCTCCGGCTCTAACCAGGAGGATCTCCAGGAATTCACTGAACTGGTCTGCTCGGCGGGAGCCGTGCCGGTGTCTACCATAACCGCGACGCGCTCGGTGCCCGAGCCCCGGCTCTTTGTCGGGCAGGGCAAGGCCGATGAGATTCGCGCCGCGGTCAGGGAACACGACGCCGATATTGTCATTTTCAACCATGCGCTCAGCCCCAGCCAGGAGCGCAATCTGGAACGCCTGCTGTCCTGCCGGGTGCTGGCGCGCACCGGCCTGATCCTGGATATCTTCGCGCAGCGCGCCCGCTCATTCGAGGGCAAGTTGCAGGTCGAGCTGGCACAGCTCAAGCACCTGTCGACCCGGCTGATACGCGGCTGGACCCACCTGGAGCGGCAAAAGGGCGGCATCGGCCTGCGCGGGCCGGGCGAGACGCAGCTGGAATCGGACCGTCGCATGATCAATACACGTATCAAGGTGATCAACAAGCGCCTCGAGAAGGTCGAGCGCCAGCGTGACCAGGGGCGCCGGGCACGCCGGCGGGCCGAGGTGGCCACGGTGTCACTGGTGGGATACACCAATGCCGGCAAGTCGACCCTGTTCAATATCATGACCGGTGCCGGGGCCTATGCGGCAGATCAGCTGTTCGCGACCCTGGACCCGACACTGCGGCGTATCGAGCTGCCCGGCGTCGGACCGCTGGTACTGGCCGACACAGTCGGGTTTATCCGCCACCTGCCGCACGACCTGGTGGCGGCATTCCGGGCCACGCTGGAAGAGACCCGCAAGGCGGACCTGCTGCTGCACGTCATCGATGTCCAGGACACCGACCGGCGGGCGCGTATCGAGCAGGTGAATGCCGTGCTGGGCGAAATCGACGCCGACGCCATCCCGCAGCTGTGCGTGTACAACAAGATCGACCTGAGCGGTGACGAGCCACGCTTCGAGCGCAATGCCGATGGCCGTATCGACCGGGTCTGGCTCTCGGCCAGGACCGGTGAGGGCCTGGACCTCCTGGCACAGGCCCTCAGCGAGCATTTTCAGGGTGTGCAATTGCATGGCTGGTTGCATGTGCAACCCGCTGCCGGCAGGATCAGGTCCGATCTCTACAGCCTCGGCAGTGTCGTGTCGGAACAGGTGGATGAGCAGGGCAGCTGGTGGCTCGAGGTCAGCATGACACGCCGTGAAATCAACAAATTGCTGGATCACCATGCGGATGTTTGCGAGTTTCGCCCTGCCGATACCGATGATGTCCTTGCGGGCACAGCCCAAGCTTCATAAACTAAACACTTACGCCGCCCGTACCGGTCAAAGGTACGGGCGATTTTATGACACAGGAGTAATGTATGGCCTGGAATGAACCGGGTGGTAACAACCGTGACCCGTGGGGCGGACGCGGCGGTGACGGGCCGCCGGACCTCGACGAAGTGGCGCGCAAGATGCGCGACAAGATGGGGCGTTTTTTCGGTGGTGGTGGCAACGGCAGCAGCAGTGGTGGTGGCAAGGGCGTCGGCAGTTCCATCAGTCTCGGCCTTATCGCGATCATTGCCCTTGTGGCCTGGGCCCTGTCGGGGATCTACATCATCGAGCCGGCCGAGCGTGGCGTGGTATTGCGTCTGGGCAAGTTCAACACCGTGACGATGCCGGGGCCACACTGGTTCATCCGCGGTATCGAAACGGTTGATAAGGTAGACGTCGACAGCCTGCGCACGGTCAGTCACCGTGCCAAGATACTGACCCGGGATGAGAACATTATCCAGGTCGAGCTGGCGGTACAGTACCAGGTCAAGGATGCAGAGGATTACCTGTTCGAGGTGCGCGACCCCGACACCACCCTGCGCGAAGCCACGGAAAGCGCCCTGCGCGAGGTGATCGGCGCCATCCCGATGGATCAGTTCCTCAGCGGCGGCCGCGGCGCCATCGTGCAGCAGACCAAGGAGCTTACGCAAAACATCCTCGACAAGTTCCGCACCGGCCTCATCCTCACCAGTGTGAACCTGCAGGATCCGCAACCCCCGGAAGAGGTGCAGGGCGCCTTCGAGGATGCCATCAAGGCCCGTGAGGACGCGGTGCGCTACAAGAACCAGGCCGAGGCCGTGGCGCTGGACATCGTGCCCAAGGCGCGCGGTGATGCCACACGCATGCGCGAGGCGGCCAATGCCTATCGCGAACGTGTCATCGCCCAGGCCGAAGGTGAAACAAGCCGCTTCCTGCAGACGCTGGCGGAATACGAGAAGGCCCCCCAGATCACCCGCCAGCGCCTGTACCTGGAAACCATGGAATACGTGCTGGCCAATACCAGCAAGGTCGTGATGTCGGTAAAGGATGGCAACAATCTCATGTATATCCCGCTGGACAAGCTCATGGAGAACCGGGGCAGCAGCCTGAGGCTGCCTGCCACAGATGATGCGGTGGACGCCATGCCCGAACGGCTGGGCCGGGATATGCCCCGGGCGCGAACCGAGACGCGTGAGGGGAGGGTGCGCTGATGGCAACACGAATCCTGTCAGTATTCTTCGGACTGGCCCTGCTGGTTGGCCTGAGTGCGATATTCATCGTCGACGAGCGCGAGGTGGCCATCAAGTTCCGCCTCGGCGAGATCGTCAGGTCTGAGTATATGCCCGGCCTGCACTTCAAGGCGCCGTGGCCGATCAACAACGTGCGCAAGTTCGACCGGCGCATCCTGACGCTGGATACCGCACCGGAGCGTTTCCTCACGGGCGAGAAGAAAAACGTCACCGTCGACTTCTTCGTGAAGTGGCGCATCCAGGACCCGGCGACCTACTACACCTCGTTCCAGGGCGACGAACGCCGTGCGGCCCTGCGCCTGCTGCAGATCGTCAAGAACGGCCTGCAGCTCGAGTTCGACAATCGCACCATCAGGCAGGTCGTCTCGGATGACCGCTCGGAGATGATGGAGCACCTGACTGCCAAGGGTAACAGCGAGGTGGGCCAGTTCGGCATCGAGATCATTGCCGTGCGCATCAAGCAGATCGAATTGCCGGATGACGTGCGCAACTCGGTCTTCGAGCGCATGCGGGCCGAGCGCGAGCGCATCGCCAAGGAACTGCGGGCGCAGGGCCAGGAAGCCGCCAAGGGCATCCAGGCGGTTGCCGAGAGGGAGCGCACCGTCATCCTTGCCGAGGCCAGCCGGGACGCCGAGATGACGCGCGGTGAAGGTGATGCCCGTGCCACGGAGATCTATGCCAGTGCGTTTGGCAGAAACCCGGAGTTCTTCCAGTTCTACCGCAGCATGAACGCCTACCGGACCGCGCTATCCAGCCAGCAGGATGTGCTGGTCCTGGAGCCTGATTCTGAATTTTTCAAATATTTTCATGATAATATCGGCGACTGATCGAGCCGCGACACGCATGCACCAGTCGAGACACCATCCCGGGCCCATGCCCGGGTTTTTCTTGTAGATGGAGCTGAACTGGGGGGACCTGCTGGCCGCGCTGGCGCTGGTGCTGGTGATCGAGGGAATCGTGCCCTTTGTCAGCCCGCAGGCCCTGCGCCGCATGCTGGCTACGGTTGCGCAGCTGGATGACAGGTCGTTGCGCATTACCGGCCTGGTCAGCATGATCTTCGGCGTTGTCATGCTCTATCTGGTTCGTTAGCACCCGTGGGCGACATATGAGCAAACAGGACAAATGGCTGTTGCCTGAAGGTATCGAGGAAGTGCTGCCGCCCGCGGCCTGGCGGCTCGAGTGTGCCCGTCGCGAACTGCTGGACATGTTTGCCAGCTGGGGCTACGAGCTCATCATGCCGCCGTTTATCGAGTATCTGGAGTCGCTGCTGACCGGGACCGGCAATGACCTCGACCTGCAGACCTTCAAGCTGACCGACCAGCTCACCGGCCGCATGATGGGCGTGCGCGCCGACATCACACCGCAGGCGGCGCGCATCGATGCGCACCCGCTGAAACGCGAGGCGCCGTCACGGCTGTGCTACGTGGGTACGGTACTGCGCACGCGCTCTGACGGCTTTGCCGCCTCGCGCAGCCCGCTGCAGGTCGGGGCGGAACTGTTCGGTCATGCCGGCATCGAAAGCGATGTCGAAATACTCGGCCTGGCGCTGGAGACCCTGTCGCTCCTGGCGATAGACGACGTGCATGTCGACCTGGGCCATGTCGGCATTTTCCGCGCTCTGGCAAGCGAGGCCGGTCTCGATGCCCGGCAGGAGGCCGATCTGTTCGACGCCCTGCAGCGCAAGGCCACAAGCGAGATCAGCGAGATGCTGTCATCCAGCAGTGCCGGCTCCGCGCAGCGGCGGCGGCTGGCGGCACTGGCGGATCTCAATGGCGGGGCCGGGGTGCTGGAGGCGGCACGGCAACAGCTGGCCGGTGCCGGGGACGAAGTGATGGCCGCGCTGGATAACCTGTGCGCCATCGCCGAGGCCATGCAGGCACGCGCCGGCGATGCGTCGCTGTACTTCGACCTGGCGGAACTGCGTGCCTACAATTACCAGACCGGCATGTCATTCGCCGTGTTCGTGCCGGGACGCGGCCAGGAGATTGTGCGCGGCGGGCGCTATGACGATATCGGCCAGGTGTTCGGACGGGCGCGCCCGGCAACCGGTTTCAGCACCGACCTGAAGACCCTGATGGACCTCAGCCGGCGTGATTTCAGCCGTAGCGAGGGCGCCATCCTGGCGCCAGCCGGGAACGACTCCGGGCTGCTGGCGGCCGTTCAGGAATTGCGCGGCAGGGGCGAGCGGGTTATCACCACATTGCCGGGCCAGCAGGGCGATGCGGCCGAGATGGGTTGCGACCGGCTGCTGGTCGAGGACAATGGCAACTGGACGGTCAGGCCCGTCTGACTGACAGGAAGATCTCACTGCAAAGACGCCAGGAACGCAAAGGTGCCCGGTGCTGCGGATTTCCTTGCGCCTTCCGGGCTTTGCGGTGAGCTTGTTTTTTTCATACAGAGAGAATTTCAATGGGCAAGAACGTAGTCGTCATCGGTACCCAGTGGGGTGACGAAGGCAAGGGCAAGGTGGTTGACCTGTTGACCGACAAGGCGGCGGCCGTGGTGCGTTTTCAGGGCGGCCACAATGCCGGGCATACCCTGGTGATCGACGGCAGGCAGACGATCCTGCACCTGATACCGTCGGGTATCCTGCGGGAGAACGTCCTTTGCCTGATCGGCAACGGCGTAGTGCTGTCACCCGCGGCACTGCTGAAAGAGCTGGAAATGCTCGAGTCCGGCGGCATACCTGCACGCGAGCGACTGCGTATCAGTGAATCCTGTCCGCTGATTCTTCCCTACCATATTGCACTGGACCAGGCGCGTGAACTCGCCCGGGGCAAGAAGGCCATCGGCACTACCGGCCGGGGTATCGGTCCGGCTTACGAGGACAAGGTCTCGCGCCGCGGCCTGAGGCTTGGCGAGTTGCTGGATCCGCCGCATTTCAGCGAGCGCCTGCGCGAGGTGATGGAGTACCACAACCATGCCCTGCAGCATTACTTCAAGGCCGAGACCGTCGATTACCAGCAGGTGCTGGACGAGGCGCTGGCGCAGGGTGAGCAGATTGCCCCGATGGTCGATGATATTCCCGGCGTGCTGCATCGCCTGCGCCGCGAGGGCAGCAGCATCATGTTCGAGGGTGCGCAGGGCGCCCTGCTGGACATCGATCACGGCACCTACCCCTACGTGACCTCGTCGACCACCACGGCCGGTGGCGCCGCCAGTGGCAGCGGCGTCGGACCGCGCGATCTCGATTATGTGCTTGGCATCGACAAGGCCTACACCACCCGTGTCGGCGCCGGGCCCTTTCCGACGGAACTGTTCGATGGCAACGGGCAGCATCTGGGTGAAAAGGGTCACGAGTTCGGTGCCACCACCGGCCGCCAGCGCCGCTGCGGCTGGCTGGATATCGTCTCGCTGCGCCGTTCCCTGGAAATCAACAGTGTCACGGGCATGTGCATCACCAAGCTGGATGTCCTCGATGGCCTGGAGACCCTGCGGATAGGCGTGTCCTACCGGCTGAACGGCAAGCGTATTGATGCGCCCCCGGTCGGTGCCGACCTTATCGAGCAGTGCGAGCCCGTGTTCATTGATATGCCCGGCTGGCAGGAATCAACGGTCGGGGCCAGCTCCGTCGAGGCGTTGCCGCAGGCGGCGCAGGACTACCTGCAGAAGATCGAGGAATTGTGCGGAACGCCGATCGATATTATCTCGACCGGGCCTGACCGTGCCGAGACGATCATACGGCGGCATCCGTTCGATAGCTGAGACCGGTGGCGGGCTGCCGGATGGCTATTCTTCGGTCATCCGGTTGCACATGCCGAGGAACTCGTTGCGGCCCTTGCTGATTTGCATTACGCCCGTATAGCGGTTGATAACGGCCAGGCCCTTGTCTCCGCCCTGCGGCGTCCAGACGATTTCCTTGTCCGAGATCATGGCTGTGGCGCCATTGGCGGTTTCCCTGGTGTAGTTCACATCGACCACGATCTCGCCGTGCTCGAAGCTGCACAGCAGCTTCACGGTCTCCTCTGCCGACACCGGCAGGCCCGCGAACAGCAGAACTGTGGCAATGACAGCGGGCTTGAAGCCGGGTTTTGCAAGGTGCATCGGTTGTGCCTGTATCGCCGCAGATATCTACCAGTCTATACCAACTGGTGACTGCAGGCCTGCGGGGCCTCGAGGTGCCTGCGCCATGGTGCAGTCCGTTAAATGGCGATACTATATTGATTATTTGCTGGAAAGTGAGTTGGTGCCGAGGAGAGGACTTGAACCTCCACGGGGTTACCCCCACTAGCACCTGAAGCTAGCGCGTCTACCAATTCCGCCACCTCGGCCGTGCTGCGGGACAGGGCATGGCTGTCCCGGGAGCGCGAACTCTACCCGCTGGCCCAGGGCTTGTCAATTTGCACCCGCCATGGCCCGGCACAACCAACAAGGACCGACATCAGCAGCATGAAACGAAAACGCAAACAGAAACTCACCGGTATGCGGCGGCGGCATGATCCGCATGCAGGGCGCGAGGCGTCGCGCTACGAACAGCCGATCGCCAGCCGTGAACTGATTCTGGAGGTGATTGCCGAGGCCGGTTCGCCGATCAACCGGGATGCGGTGGCCAGGGTGCTGGACATCCACGACGACACTGGCCAGGAGGCGTTGCGACGCCGTCTGCAGGCCATGGTGCGTGACGGTCAACTGGTGCGCAACCGGCGCGGCTGTTACGCCCTGGCCGACCAGTTCGACCTGGTGCAGGGCAGGGTGATCGGTCACCCGGACGGCTTCGGTTTCCTGGTACCCGACGATGGCAGCGAGGATGTCTACCTCTCCGCGCGCCAGATGCGCAGCGTCTACCACGAGGACAGGGTGCAGGCCCGCATCGCCGGCAAGGACCGGCACGGCCGCCGCGAGGGCGAGGTTGTCGAGGTGCTGCAGCGCAACACGCACCGGGTGGTAGGGCGCTTTTACCGGGAGAGCGGCATCAATTTCGTCGTGCCGGACAACAAGCGCCTGACCCATGATATCTCCGTGCCGGATACGGAGATGCACGGCGCCGCGCATGGCCAGATCGTGACGGTGGAAATCCTCGAGCAGCCGGGCAAGCGTCATCGCCCGGTTGGCCGCGTTATCGAGGTGCTGGGGGAGCACCTGGCGCCGGGCATGGAGATCGACATCGCCATCCGCAGCCACGACCTGCCGCAGGAATGGCCGGCGGAAGTCGACGCGGAGATCAGCCACTACACCGGGGAGGTGCCGCAAGAGGCCATGCAGGGCCGTAGCGACCTGCGCGAGGTGCCGCTGGTCACCATTGACGGTGAGGATGCACGCGATTTCGATGATGCCGTGTTCTGCGAGCGCAAGTCGTCCGGCTGGCGTCTGCTGGTGGCGATTGCCGATGTGTCGCACTACGTCCTGCCGGATACGGCCCTCGACCACGAGGCCGTCAGGCGCGGCAACTCCGTGTACTTCCCGGAACGGGTCATCCCGATGCTGCCCGAGGTGCTGTCCAACGGCCTGTGTTCACTGAACCCGGAGGTCGATCGCCTGTGCATGGTCTGCGAGATGCACATCAGTGCCTCCGGCGATATCACGCGGTCGGGCTTCCTCGAGGGCGTGATGCGCTCCCATGCGCGGTTGACCTACACACAGGTCGCCGCGATGGTGGTCGATGGAGACCAGGCGCTGGGAAAACAGTACCGTTCACTGCTGCCGCACCTTGAAGATCTGCACGAACTGTACAAGGTGCTGCGCCAGGCGCGCGAGACACGCGGGGCGATTGATTTCGAGACGACCGAGACCCGCATTGTCTTCAGCGAGGACCGCAAGATCGAGCGTATCGTGCCGCTGGAGCGCAATGATGCCCACAAGATGATCGAGGAGTGCATGATCGCGGCAAACGTGGCGGCGGCACGTTTCCTGATCCGCCACAAGATGCCGACCCTGTTCCGCGTACATGGCCGGCCGGACAGCGAGAAGGTGGAGGACCTGCAGGAGTTCCTGCGCGAACTCGGCCTGTCCATCTCCGGCGGGCTGCGCCCGGATGCCAAGGACTATGCCAGGTTGCTGGCGGCCGTGCGCGGCCGGCCGGACGAGCACCTGATCAATACCGTGCTGCTGCGTTCCATGCCGCGGGCCGAGTACCATCCGGAGAACATCGGGCATTTCGGCCTGGCACATGAAAAGTACGTGCATTTCACCTCGCCCATCCGCCGCTATCCCGACCTGCTGGTACATCGCGCCCTGCGCCATGTCCTGCAGGGGCAGAAGGCCGGAGTATTCGGCTACGCGCATGCCGATATGCAGGCCGCCGGCGAACACTGTTCCATGACCGAGCGGCGGGCCGATGACGCGACACGTGATGCCGTCGACTGGCTGAAGTGTGAATACATGCTCGAGCACATCGGCGCGACCTTCCGGGGCGTCATCAGCAGTGTGACGTCATTCGGAATATTTGTTGAGCTAAAGGACATCTATATCGAGGGGCTCGTGCATGTGACGGCACTGGGCAATGATTATTACCACTACGATCCGACCCGTCACCGGCTGATGGGCGAGCGCACCAACAGGATCTACCGCCTCGGCGATACCGTCGTCGTCAGGGTGGTGCAGGTGAACCTGGATGATCGCAAGATCGATCTTGAACTCGTGGAGAAGGGCTCGGTCAACAGCCGTCGGCGCGGCAAGAAGAAACGCTGATGCGAAAGAAGCATTACGTCTGCGGCATGCATGCGGTCAAGACGCTGCTGGCGGTGCGACCCGCCTGCGTGGAGGAAATCAGCGTGGCCGACAGCCGCAGCGACCGGCGTTGCGAGTCCATCATCGACCTGGCTTCGGCTGCCGATATTCCCGTGCATATCCTGCCGCGCCAGGAGCTGGATCTCATGCAGCCCGACATCCGCCACCAGGGCGTCATTGCCAGTGTCGTTCTGCCGGATGAGGGCCTGCGCGAGCAGGAACTGGGGCCGTTCCTGGACAACCTGGAATCGCCGCCCTTCCTGCTGGTCCTCGACGGTGTGCAGGACCCGCACAACCTCGGCGCCTGCCTGCGCACCGCCGATGCCGCCGGTGTGCATGCGGTGATCGTGCCGCGCGACCGGGCGGCCCATATCACGCCGACGGTGCGCAAGGTGGCAAGCGGGGCGGCTGAAACCGTTCCGCTGTTTTCCGTGACCAACCTGGCCCGCACGCTGCGCTCACTGAAGCAGGCCGGTATCTGGCTGTACGCGGCCAGCGGTGACGCCGGGCGTGACATCCATGACGTTGACCTGCAGGGGCCGCTTGCCCTCGTGCTGGGTGGCGAGGGCAGGGGGCTGCGGCGCCTGACGCGCGAGCTGTGCGACTACCAGGTCGCCATCCCCATGGCCGGTCAGGTCGAGAGCCTGAATGTGTCCGTGGCGGCCGGGGTGCTGCTCTACGAGGCCGTGCGCCAGCGACACACAACGTAGGTCGGATTAGCCCGAAGGGCTAATCCGACAATATTGGCTGGTATTCCGTCGGGTTACGGCGCTGAGGCGCCTAACCCGACCTACAGTTGTTCCGACCTGTGATTGGTATCAATCCATATTTTCTCGTGAGGTAGTGTCCCTCCCGGGGCCAGATTTTTACCTGATTCAGCGAATCTCGGGACCTGTATTGCATCATTGATAGCTCTGCCGTAGAATTCGCGCCCTCTAACAATCTGATTTTTAACTCCTTGCTCTCTGCCAGACCAGAGGGCTGCCAATCCATAAGGGGTCTTTGATGAGACATTACGAAGTGGTGTTTCTGGTCCACCCTGACCAGAGCGAGCAGGTACCTGCCATGATCGAGCGTTACCGCGCCAGTATCGAGGCCGGCGGCGGTGCCATTCACCGGCTGGAAGACTGGGGCCGGAGACAGCTGGCTTACCCTATCCAGAAACTGCACAAGGCACACTACGTGCTGATGAACATCGAGTGCAACACCGACACACTCGAGGAACTCTCCAGTGCATTCCGTTTCAATGATGCCGTGCTGCGCAACCTGATCGTGCAGCGCAAGGAGGCGATCAGCGATGCCTCGCCGCTCATGAAAAAACCGGAAGAAAAGCGCGAGCGCAGGGATGACAGTGCTGCGGGCGACAAGGCGGAAGCCGCGCCAGCGGCCGAGGCCGAGACCGAGGCCGAGGCCGAGGCCGAGACCAAGACCAATACCGCTGAAACATCGCCGGCAGAGTCCGGGTAACCCACTGTATTCCGACTTGAGAAGGTAAAAAATCATGGCTCGTTATTTTCGTCGTCGCAAGTACTGCCGTTTCACTGCCGAGGGCATCAAGGAGATCGATTACAAGGACATCAATCTCCTGAAACAGTACATAACCGAAACCGGCAAGATCGTCCCCAGCCGCATTACCGGTACCAAGGCCCGCTACCAGCGGCAGCTGTCCACGGCCATCAAGCGCGCACGCTACATCGCATTGCTGCCGTACAGCGACGCGCACTGAGAAAGTACACAGCACACCCCCCCCGGGTTGTGCATGAACGGGAAGAACTGAGCGCGTGAAGGCGCTGGCAGGATTTATCGTACGCGGGCGCGGCCAGGCCATTCTGGTTGCCTCGCTGGGCGGAGTGGTGGCCTTTCTGGCGCCACCGTTCAGTTCGTTTGCGCACTACATCGGGGCGGCGGTGGTTGCCCTGGTGACGCTGCACATCAGCGCGCAGCAGGGGCTTGTCGTGCTGGCCCTGGCAACGGCGGTGACCGTGCTGTTCTACCAGCTGGCAGGACTGCCGGCGGTCGCGGTGGCCGTTACCGTGCTGTTGCTGTGGCTGCCGTGCTGGCTGATCAGCGTGGTACTTCGCAACACGGTGAACCTGGCGGCCTCGATGCTTGCCGGCGCCGGGTTCGGGGTGCTGGTCCTGCTGCTGGTCTACGGCCTGTACGGCGACCCCGGTGCCTGGTGGCTGGAACGCATGCAGCAGCTGTTGACGGAGTTGCAACACAGCGGTGCGATCTCGGGTGAGCTGCCGTTTGCGGATGACCTGCAGGCACTGTCGACGCTGATGACCGGTATCGTGCTGGCCTCGTTGCTGCTGGGTGCCATATGCAGCGTCATCCTGGCGCGCTGGTGGCAGGCCCTGCTGGTGAATCCGGGCGGGCTGCAGGCGGAATTCACCAGCCTGAGGCTGGGCCAGCCCGCCGGGCTGCTGACCCTGTTTGTCATGATCGGCAGCCGTTTCGCCGCGGAACCGCTCTCGGGCCTGGCGGCCCAGTCGGCGATGCTGCTGCTGGTGCCCTACCTGTTCGCGGGACTTGCGGTGCTGCATGGCCTGGTCGCCGCCAGCGGCCGCGGACGGGGCTGGCTGGTGGCGGTGTACATCATGCTGCTCATCCTGCCGCAGGCCACGCTGCTGGTGGCGGCAGGCGGACTGCTGGACACCTGGATAGATTTTCGCCGGCGCTTTGCCGGCACTGGCAGTAATACCGACAATGAATCAAGAGATTAACCAGAGGTCGTGACGATGGAAGTTATCCTGCTTGAAAAGATCGAGAACCTGGGCACCCTGGGTGACCGTGTCAAAGTCAAACCCGGTTATGGCCGTAACTACCTGCTGCCGCAGGGCAAGGCCGCGCCGGCAACACCGGAAAATATCGCCGAGTTCGAGGCGCGTCGTGCGGAGCTCGAGAAGGTGGCTGCCGAGACGCTGGCCGCTGCCGAGGCCCGCCGTGAGCAGCTAACCGACATGTCCCTGACCATTGCGGCCAAGGCCGGTGAAGAGGGCAAGCTGTTTGGTTCGATCGGTACCAGCGATATTGCGGATGCCATCAATGCCGCCGGCGTCGAGGTCGAGCGACAGGAAGTCCGCCTGCCGGGCGGGGCGTTCCGGCAGACCGGTGAATACGATGTCGATCTGCATCTGCACTCGGATGTCAACGTCACCGTCAAACTGGTGATAGAGGCAGAGTAACCGGAACTGCCGCCAGGCAATTCCTGCAATTGCGTAATAACCCGTAACTGGCGTGCAGCCACATGCGGCTGCACGTCAGTGCGTTGCCGGGGCGGCAGCGCACACGCATAAACAAGAAAAATTAACAAGATTTCCATTGCCGGACGTTTGTGCTATTTATGCTCTCACTTCAGGTGAAGTGCAGTGTCGGCCTTACTATTCAACATAACAGGACTCCATGGCTGAAACCCTTCGTTCCGCGGACGTCATTGCAACGGACAGCGATACACTGAGAGTGCCGCCGCACTCGCTGCAGGGCGAACAGGCGGTGCTCGGTGGCCTGATGCTGGACAACGCGGCCTGGGACAAGGTCGCCGACCGCGTCTCCGAGGATGACTTCTATCGCCGCGATCATCGCCTGATCTTCCGGGCGATCGCCAGGCTTGCGGACAGCAACAGTCCGTTCGATGCCGTCACGCTCTCCGAGTGGCTGGAAAAAAACCAGCAGCTGGATGATGCCGGTGGCCTGGCAAGCCTCGGCTCGCTGGTGCAGAGCACCCCAAGTGCCGCGAACATCCAGGCCTATGCCGATATCGTGCGCGAACGCTCCATCCTGCGGCAGCTCATCTCGGTCGGTAACGACATTGCCGGCAGCGCCTACGTGACCGAGGGGCGCAGCTCGGCCGAGCTGCTCGAGCATGCCGAACAGTAGGTATTCCAGATCGCCGAGCATGGCCGGCG
>JBFELL010000017.1:0-27392 GCA_041552135.1 Gammaproteobacteria bacterium | reverse complement strand
TCTTCTCTGCCATGACCTGCGACAGGGGGCGCGTCTGCTCGATTTCCATGCGCAGATGCCCGCTATCCAAGAGCGTCTGTTGCTCACGCGCCAGGTAGTGTCCGGCCACGACTGCCTGTTCGATCTCGGCGCCGGAAAAGCCCTCGGTCAGGTTCGCCAGTTCGATCAGGTCGAAATCCGCCGCTTTCAGGCCACGGCTGCGCAGATGGATAGCGAAGATTTCCGCGCGGGTGGGGGCATCCGGCAGGTCGACGAAAAAGATCTCGTCGAGGCGGCCCTTGCGGATCAGCTCGGGCGGCAACTGCTCGATGGCATTGGCGGTGGCGACGATGAACACCGGCGCCTTGCGCTCCGCCATCCAGGTCAGCAGGTTGCCAAGGATGCGCCGTGAGGTGCCGCTGTCATAGTCGCCGCTGGCAATGGCTTTCTCGATTTCATCGATCCACAGCACGCATGGTGCCATGGCCTCGGCGGCCTGCAGCGCCTCGCGCAGGTTGCGCTCGGTCTCGCCAAAGAACCTGTTATACAGCGTGCCGAAGTCCAGCCGCAGCAGCGGCAGCTGCCACATCCCGGCAACGGCCCTGGCGGCCAGGCTCTTGCCGCCGCCCTGTACGCCGGTCAGCAGTATGCCCCTGGGCGTATCCGGCTGGCCGTCCGGTTCCAGGAATGCCGTGCGGCGCAGTGATATCCAGCGCTTGAGATTACGCAGACCACCGACGGCGTCGAAGTCCGCGGTGTCGAATTCCACCGACAGGGCGCCGCTCGATTCGAGCAGCTGATAGCGACCCTGCGTGACCCGTGCGAAGTCATCGCCGTTGATAGCACCATCGTCGTGGATCACATTGCGAATAATGCGCCGTGCATCAACCTCCGTCAGGCCGCCAAGCTGTCGCAGGATGGTATCCAGTGTCTGTTTGTCCGTTTTCACCTTGCTGCCCCGGTGGGCCCTTGACCAGTGGCCTGCCTCCTCCCGGATGATGGCCTGCAGGCCGTCCCGGTCGGGCAATGACGGGTTGAAACATGCCGTGAAACTTTCCAGTTCCGGAGGCATATCCAGGCCGTGGCTGACCAGCACCAGGGTGTGCTGCAGCGTGTAATAGTCGAGTGCGATCTCCTTCAGCATGCGGACATTGAGGGGATCTGCCAGGTAGGGATGGAAATCCAGCAGCAGGTAGATGGTCGGCGTACTGGTTGCCTTGATCTGCCCGAGTGCCTGTTGCGGTTCGCTGGCATGACGCTGCGGCGCCAGTTCGACATCGATGCGCTGCAGTCCGGCCGTGGCAGACCACGCCATGACCGGCTGGCCGAGTTTGACGGCAAGCCGGCTGAACAGCCGTGTGACCCGTCGCTCGTCGCGGGTCTCGATCGTGATCAGCGGGACGCGGGAGCGCAGCAGCAGCTCGAGGTCGTGCAGGTCATTCATCGATGACGGTGGTTTCCTTGCGCTGTGGTATCCCGTATATCGTCGGCTGCGCCGCTTGCCTGAAGGCGCAGCCGGTACTCAGGCGTGATGGTACCTGATAATGCAGTCCGGACGGATGTGCTCGACTTGTCCGTTGCTGCGGGTGACGACCATGTACTCCTCCCCCTGCCGGGTATACAGGTCGGCCGGCATGACGACTTTGATGCGGGGCATGGCGTCATTGCCGAGCCAGCCCGGGTGAAGGCGGCGGCGCTGCATGATGGCCAGTTCGTATTCACTGTGCAGGGCGCAGTCGACAGGCCTGTAGTCAGTCATCGTCACGCCGGGTGGTCAGGGACAGCAGTTCCAGGTCGGGGCCGGTTTCGAGCAGAAATTCCACCGGCCGGCAACACACCGGGCAGTCCTCGATATAGCGCTGGCTGCCGGCCGAGGTGTCAGCCATGACGCTGAAGGGCTCGCCGCAGTAGGGGCAGGTGACGTCAACAGGCTCGGGCATCATCACCGGTCACCGGCATGAAGTGTTGCAGCACATCGTTCAGGTAACGCCGGCCCCGGCCGGTGCAGCGGACCCTGTCGTTGCGGGTTTCCAGCAGGCCGTCGGCGGCCGCGGTTTCACAGGCGGCAAGCATCGCCGTTGCCGGCAGGCCGGTGTTGCTGGCAAAAGTGCCCTGCGAAAAGCCGTCCTCAAGGCGCAGGGCATTCATGCAGAATTCCAGCAGCACGTCACCGGCGCTCAGGCGTACCGTGCTGCCAGGGCGCCGGTCCGTTTGCGTTGCCTCGATGTAGGCGCGGGGATGGCGGGTTTTCGCGCTGCGGCAGACCGTTTGTGCGGTCGCATCCGTCAGCTTGCCGTGGGCGCCGGCGCCGATGCCGAGATAGTCGCCGAATTCCCAGTAGTTCACGTTGTGCCGGCAGCGCCTGCCCTCGCGGGCAAATGCCGAAACCTCGTAGCCGGTGTAACCCTGCCCGGCAAGCAGCGCATGACCGGCCTGTTGCATGTCCCAGAGCAATTCATCACCCGCACGTGCAGGGGGGTGACGATGAAACCAGGTATTCGGCTCGATGGTCAGTTCATACCAGGACAGGTGGGCGGGTCCGAAGCCGGTTGCCGTTTGCAGATCGTCAAGCGCCTGCGCAATGTCCTGGTCCGGCAGGCCGAACATCAGGTCCAGGTTGATATTGTCGAAACCGGCCGCGCGGGCCGCTTCAATGGCCATGACGGCTTCGCTGCCGTCGTGGATCCGGCCGATGGCCTGTAGGCGTTCAGGCTGGAAACTCTGGATGCCGAGCGACAGGCGGTTGATGCCGGCCTCGCGGAAACCGTGGAAACGTTCCCGGTCGACCGTGCCCGGGTTGGCCTCCAGGGTGATTTCGGCGCCGGGTTTCAGTGGCAGTCGCGCGCGCACGGCATTCAGCAACCGGTCGATGCCGGCCGGCGAAAACAGGCTCGGTGTGCCGCCGCCAATGAACACGGTTTCCACCGTTCGGCCCCAGACCTTCGGCAGGTCCTGCTCCAGGTCGGCGATCAGGGCCTCGAGGTATGCCTCTTGCGGAATGCCCTCACCCGGCTCGTGCGAATTGAAATCACAATAAGGGCACTTGCGTACACACCACGGGATGTGGATGTAGAGCGACAGCGGGGGGGTGGCGGTAAACTGGAACATGACACGCTAACTGTAGAAGCTCCTGGCATGTCTGGCAAAGGAAAACATCGGCGTGGTCCGGCGCGCGAGGGTTACCGGAAAAATTGACAAGTCTCCTACAGGTGTTTCTGCAGTTTGAGTGCGGCAAGCAGCTGGCGCAGGGCCTGCCCCCTGTGGCTGAGGGCATTCTTCACATCCGGTTCGAGTTCGGCGGACGAACAGTCATGTGTCGGCACGTAGAATACCGGGTCGTAGCCGAAGCCGTTATCACCCCGGGGGGCGGGCAGTATGCGGCCCTCCCAGGTGCCCTGGCAGATCAGCGGGGTCGGGTCCTCACTGTGTCGCAGGTAAACCATCAGGCACCGGAAGCGTGCGGTGCGTTCCGCCTCGGGAGTATCGCTCAGGGCTTCAAGCAGCTTCTCTGTATTGGCCTCATCGCTGGCACCTGCGCCGGCATAACGGGCGGAGTAGATGCCGGGCGCGCCGTTCAGCGCGTCCACCTCGATGCCGGAGTCGTCGGCGATTGCCGGCAGGCCGGTGTGCGCGGCTGCGTTGCGCGCCTTGAGGAGGGCGTTCTCGACAAAGCTCAGGCCCGTCTCCTCGGCATCGGCGACACCGTAATCGCCCTGCGGGACGACATGCATATCGAGTTGCGCGAGCAGTTCGTGGATCTCGCGGACCTTGCCCGGGTTGCCGCTTGCCAGGACGATATCCTTCATGCCGGTCATTCCTGTTCCAGTGCGGCCCGCTGGCACTCCAGCAACTCGCCGATACCCTGTTTCGCCAGGGTCAGCATGGCGTTCAGTTCATCCTGGCTGAAAGGGTGGCCTTCCGCGGTGCCCTGCACCTCGATGAAATCCCCGGCATCACTCATGACGACATTCATGTCGGTCTCTGCATTGCAGTCTTCCGGGTAATCCAGGTCCAGCACCGGTGTGCCCTGGTAGATGCCGACCGACACCGAGGCGACCCGGCCGGTCAGCGGGCTGTTGTCCAGCTTGCCGTCGCCGATCATTGACTGGATGGCGTCGGCCAGTGCCACATAACCGCCGGTAATGCTGGCGGTGCGGGTGCCGCCATCGGCCTGGATGACGTCACAGTCGATGGTGACGGAGCGTTCGCCCAGCGCCTTCAGATCAATAACGGCGCGCAGCGAACGGCCGATCAGGCGCTGGATTTCCATGGTGCGCCCGCCCTGCTTGCCGCGGGCGGCCTCGCGACCCATGCGGCTGCCGGTGGAGCGGGGCAGCATGCCGTACTCGGCCGTGACCCAGCCTTCGCCCTTGCCGCGCAGGAAACCCGGCACCCGGTCCTCGACGCTGGCGTTGCACAGCACGCGGGTGTCGCCGAACTCGACGAGCACGGAGCCCTCGGCATGCTTGGTGTAATTGCGGGTGATACGGACGTGGCGCATTTCGCCTGGGGCACGCTTGCTGGGACGCATGTTGGATTCCGTGGTTCATGAATGAGGCGCGGATTATAGCGCGTTAAAGCCATGGCCATCTCGTTGAACTACATGCGGTTTTGTTTGGTCCGGCCGGTGTTGCCGCATCGGCCGCCAGAAAAAATATTTTGCAAAGGCGCTATAATGAGTGTAGGAAAATAAGGTTATAAGAATTCCGCTGATGCAGCTGCCGGGGGCAGTACAGACATGCAGCAAACCATTAAAAATCAAATGCCGAAGCCGGATCCGGAAGATGTTAAGAATGTCAGGGACTGCCTGCAGCTCCTGATTATCGAATATGGCGATACCCAGATCGACACCCTGGCACAACTGCTGCACCTCACCAGCAGCGTCGAGATCGAGTTCTCCCACCTCTGTGCCCAGCGCCTCTGCTAGCCGGGCGCTCGCAACAATTTATCATTATTTTCAGTGAGTTGCCGCTTTGTGGCGGCTGATTTCCTGTTCCATCTCCAGCACCACCTGGATCATTTCCAGTACGCTGTCCGGGTTTAGCGAGATAGAGTCGATGCCCTGTTCCACCAGCCAGCGGGTGATCTCCGGAAAATCCGACGGCGCCTGCCCGCAGATGCCGATGTACTTGCCGGCCGCCTTGCAGGCTCGAATGGCCATTTCCATCAGGACGGTAACGGCTTCGTTGCGTTCGTCATAGCCGGTCAGCAGGCCGGAGTCCCGGTCGACGCCAAGGGTCAGCTGGGTCAGGTCGTTTGAGCCGATCGAGAAACCGTCGCAGTGCTCCAGGAACTCCGCGGCCAGCAGGGCATTGGCGGGGATCTCGCACATCACCTTGATCTTCAGGTCGTTCTCACCACGCTTCAGGCCGGCACGCGCCATGATCTCCATGACGTCCTTCACTTCATTCACGGTCCGCGCAAACGGGATCATCAGCTCCAGGTTGTCCAGCCCCATCTCCTCGCGTACCTGCTTCATGGCGGCGCATTCCAGCGCGAAGCACTCGGCGAATGCCTCCGAGTAGTAGCGCGAGGCACCGCGCAGACCGATCATCGGGTTCTCTTCCACAGGTTCAAAACCTGCGCCGCCGAGCAGCGCGGCATACTCGTTCGACTTGAAGTCGCTCATGCGGACGATGACCGGTTTCGGGTAGAAGGCGGCCGCAATCGTACCCACGCCCTCGGCAAGCCGATCGATGAAATAGTCGCGCGGGCTGGCATAACCGGCGCTGCGCCTGGCGATCTCCCGGCGCACCTCGGCATCGAGGGTTTCGTGTTCCAGCAGTGCCCGCGGGTGGATACCGATGCTGGTGTTGATGATGAATTCCAGTCGCGCCAGCCCGACACCGTCGTTCGGAAAGGCGGCAAACTCCAGCGCCTGTACCGGGTTGCCGACGATCAGCATGATGTCGGTTGCCGGGTGACCGAGTCCGGCGAGGTCGACGCGCTCACTGCTGTAGGGCAGCCTGCCCTCGTAGACATAACCGACGTCGCCCTCGACGCATGAGACCGTCACCTCCTGGCCGTCGCGGATACCGTGCGTTGCATCGCCGGCGCCGACCACGGCGGGGATGCCCAGCTCGCGCGCCACGATGGCCGCATGGCAGACGCGTCCGCCGCGGTTGGTGACAATGGCGCTGGCGATTTTCATGACCGGCTCCCAGTCGGGATCGGTGATATCGGTGACCAGCACCTCGCCGCGCTTGAGGTCGTGCATGTGCGCCGCCTCGAGGATGATGCGCGCGCGACCCGCGCCGACCCGGGCGCCCACCGCCTTGCCCTGTGACAGCACCTTGCCGCGCTGCGGCAGGGTGTAGATTTCCTGGAAGGCATCGGTGCGGATGGAATGCACGGTTTCGGGCCGTGCCTGCACGATGAACAGTTCGCCGCTCTCGCCGTCGCGGGCCCATTCGATGTCCATGGGCCGCGGCTTGCCTGCCAGTGTCGAGTAATGCTGCTCGATGGCAACGGCATAGCGGGCCAGTTCCAGTATCTCGTCATCGCTGATGGCAAAACGCCGGCGCTCCTCGACCTTGACCGGCACGTTGCGGGTCGCCTCGGCCGTGACCGGGTCCCTCGCGTAGATCATCTTGATGGCCTTTTCACCCAGGTGTCGCCGGATGATCGGCCGCTTGCCCTGTTCCAGGGTGGGCTTGAAGACCAGGAACTCGTCCGGATTGACCGCACCCTGTACCACGTTCTCGCCCAGACCATAGGCCGCGGTAATCATGACCACGTCGCGGAAGCCGCTTTCGGTATCAAGCGTGAACATGACACCCGATGCACCGATATCCGAGCGCACCATCTTCTGCACGCCGATCGACAGCGCGATGCTCATGTGCTCGAAGCCCTTGTCGACGCGGTAGTGTATGGCACGGTCGGTAAACAGGGAGGCCAGGACGCGCTTGCAGGTACGCAGCAGGTGATCGGTGCCGCGGATGTTCAGGTAGGTTTCCTGCTGGCCCGCGAACGAGGCGTCGGGCAGGTCTTCCGCAGTTGCCGAGCTGCGCACCGCGACGTCGGCTTCCGTTCCGTACTCCTCTTGCATTTCGCGGTAGGCGGCTACGATTTCATCGGACAGCCCCGGCGGCAGTTCGGCATCGACGATCCAGCCACGGATTTGTGCACCGGTCGCCGCCAGTGCGTCGACGTCATCGACATCCAGGGCCGCCAGTGCGCCGCCGATGCGGTCCTTCAGGTCGTTGTGCTCCAGGTAGTCGCGAAACGCCTGCGCCGTGGTGGCAAAACCGTTGGGCACCCGCACACCCTTGCCGGTGAGCGCCTGGTACATCTCGCCGAGTGAGGCGTTCTTGCCGCCGACCAGTGGCACGTCATCAATGCCGAGTTCGCTGAATCGCCGGATGTAGTTGAAGCGTTGCATGGCAGTTGCCCCCGATTGTCATTGTGCGTCTGTCGCTGGCGGATACGCGGCCGGTTCTCACCTGCCACAGGCAGGGGTGAGTGTCGGAATTTCACGCCCGGTTCGCAAGCGGGTATTGACGCAAATCGTCAATCCCGGTTACTTGATGCAGGTCAAGATAAGCCGTGACCGGCCTGCTATATTGCTTCATCCCGGCTGGCAGCCGGGGGAGGCAAATCGCCGCCAGCCCGGGCCGCGGGTAACAAAAATGTCATATTCGGCGGCTACTGCCAGGGTATGGCTGCAACCGGCGATCCGGGATGCGGTGCAGGTCAGCTGCCGCAAGACAGTCCATCCCGATGACAGGGAGGCTGTCGGCAATCATCAGGACGCGCCTCAAGGCAGGGCGCATCGTTGTGCTCGGGGGGGCACTGCCGTGGGTGAGATTCAACCAGGCTTGAACGAGTCACCGGGCTGGCAGCATTACCTGCTGGCCTTTGCCCTGTGCTGGATTGCCTGGCTGCTGCTGGCCGGAGGGCTGGGTGCGGAGGAAATCATCGCCGGTGCCGTGGTTGCCTTCGGTGTCACCCTGGTTTCCGGGCCGCATCTCGCGGTATTCACCGGTGTGCGCTTTAACGCCACGGCGCCATTCCATCTTGCCGGTTTTCTTGTGGTTTTCCTGCGCTCGCTGGTGTACGCCAACCTTGATATGGCGCGCCGGGTGCTCTCGCCCTCCCTGCCGATCCGGCCGGCAGTGGTGGAGGTGGAGACACAGCTGCAGTCGGTGCTCGGCAGGTTGCTGCTGACCAATGCCATTACCCTCACCCCGGGGACGCTGTCGGTGGATGTGCGCGCCAACCGGCTGACCGTGCACTGGGTGGACTGCCCGCCGGGGCTGGACATGTCAGGCAAGACGCAGGCCATTGTCAGCGCTTTCGAGCGTCACCTGCGAGGCTTTCTGAAATGAGCGTCTCCCTGCTGCACATCATCGCACTGTGTCTGCTGGGAGCCGGACTTGTGCTGGGCGTGATCCGTTTCATCCTGGGTCCGACGACACCGGACCGTATCGTTGCTGCCGACACGCTGTCGATCCTGATCACCGCGGGACTGGTGTGGCTGGCACACCTGCTCGACAGCAGCATCTACCTGGCTATTGCGCTGGTCTACGGGGCACTGGCATTTGTGGGCACCGTGGCACTGGCACGGGCCATCGAGGGGGGGCGCTCATGAGGCTGGCGGGTGACCTGTTCCTGCTGCTGGGTGCGGCCTTTGCCTGTCTCGGTGCGCTTGGCCTGATCCGCATGCCCGATGTCTACAATCGCCTGCAGGCCGGCACCAAGTCGGTGACGCTGGGCACCATGGCGATCCTGATCGGCATCGGCCTGCATCACCCCGACTGGTGGTCGATCCTGCTGATGGTCGCGATACTGGTGCTGTTCACCAACCCGGTCGGCTCTGCGTCGATTGCCAGGGCCTCGCTGCTGGCCGGGATCCGGCCATGGCGCGTGGAAGGCGGCGCCGGGCAGCTGCCGCCAGCTGACAACGGGGAGAGCTGATGGAGCCCCTGGTGAACTGGATCGCGCTGCTGGCCACGATCGTCATGCTGGCGGGTGCGGTTGCCGTACTGCTGCTGGATAACTACCTGGCGGCGGTGGCCGCGACGACCGTCGTTTCACTCGGTGCCGCGGTGATCTACGTGATCCTGCGTGCGCCGGACGTGGCGCTGACCGAGGCTGCGGTCGGCGCCGGCCTCAGCGGTGTCATCATGGCGCTGGCCCTGCGCCGGCTCGGTCTGTGGCACATCAATACCGCAGGCTCGACGGCGGATACGCCGGATGACGACACGGAGGCGTCCCGCTAGTGCGCAATGCCCTGTCACTGCTGTTTGTTGCCGGGCTGGCCTTCCTGCTGTTTGTCATTGCCGCGGAACTCGATTTTGGTGCCGCGCCGATGCTGGTCGGGGAAGGCATCAACCAGGCCTCGCCCGGACAGGTCGGTGCCGCCAATATCGTCACCTCGGTGGTGCTGGGCTACCGGGCCGTGGATACACTTGGCGAGCTGGCGATCCTGTTCGCGGCTGCGACCGCCGGCGGCCTGATGCTGGGCCGACCACGTGCAGACGCGCGGCATGACCCCGAGGCCGGGTTCATCCTGCTGGCCGCCGCGGACCTGCTGTTCCCGCTGCTGTTGGTGGTGGGGCTGTTCATTATCGTGCACGGTCATCTCACGCCGGGGGGCGGTTTTCAGGGTGGTGTGATCCTGGCGGCGGCCTTCTTCCTGCCATTGCTGGCGCGTCCCGGCACGCATTTCAACCATGCCGGTTTTGCCGTGGTCGAGGGGCTTGCCGGTGCGGCATTTATCGTCATCGGCCTGCTGGGGCTTGCCCGGGGCGGGGAGTTCCTCATGCCGCTGCTGGGCCGCGGCGAGATGGGCAGCCTGCTCTCGGCCGGCTCGCTGCCGCTGCTCTACATCGCGGTCGGGCTGAAGGTGGGCACGGAACTTGCCGGTCTCATGGCACATATCGCCGAATACGAGGCGGTAGACCGGTGACGCCGCCGGACCTCGGCATCATCCTGTACACCGCCGCCTTCGCTCTGGCGGGGATCGGTATCCTGGGCATTGTCATTTCCACACACCTGGTGCGCATCGTGCTGTCCATTGTGCTGCTGGAGACCGGCGCCAACCTGCTGCTGATGCTGTCGGGCTTCCGTTTCGATGCGGTGGCGCCGGTCATCGTTGACGGCAACCTGCCTGCCAGCATGGTCGATCCGGTGCCGCAGGCACTGGTGCTGACGGCCATCGTCATCGGTGTCGCGGTACAGGCCTTCATGATGACCCTGGTGCTGCGCCTGCGGCGGGTCTACGGCACGCTCGATATCCGCGAGCTGCGCGAGCTGCTCGAGCGGGATCTCGCGCATGAAGCCGGTATCCGACTGCCGTCCAGCGAGGATGCACCGGTGCCGTCCGACGGGAGTCCCGCCGTGGCACGCGAGGGGGGCGCATGACACAGCCCGTGCTGCTGTTTGCCCTGCCGCTGCTGGCGGCCTTCCTGCTGCCCGTCGTCTGGCGTATCTCCGCGGCCGCAGGCCGGCTGTTCGGTCCGCTGGTGCTGGGGGTGAATGTTGCCATTGGCCTGCTGGCCTGGGACGGGGTGGCGAACCAGACGCGGGTGATTGCGCTGGGCGGTTTCGCGCCGCCCTTCGGCATCGCCTTCTACATCGACCGTCTGGCACTGCTGTTTGCCGTGGCCGTGTCGCTCGGCATCCTGCTGCTGTGGCCCGCCGGGCGCGACGGGGAAGGTGCCAGCCGCGAGGCCACGCTGACACTGGTACTGGCCGCGGCCGGTACCGGCCTGGCCCTGTCCGGTGACCTGTTCAACATCTATGTCTTCTACGAACTGACTGCCATCGCCTCCTACGGTCTGGCGGCGGCCCGCGGCACCGGTGCCGGCTATGCCGCCACCATGCGCTTCGTGGTCATCGGCAGTTTCGGCGCGGCGCTCATGCTGATCGGCATCGCCCTGGTCTATCAGGCGGCCGGTACCCTGAATCTGGCGCAGCTGGCCGAGGTGGCGCCCGGCACACTGGACGGTACGCTGGGCCTGGCGGCGTTTGTCTTCATCCTGGTCGGTGCCGGGGTCAAGGCGGAACTGTTCCCGGTCAACACCTGGGTGCCCGAGGTCTACGGCGCGGCCTCGAGGCGCGTCGCCGGGCTGCTGGCGGGTATTATCTCCAAGCTGGCACTGCTCATTATCCTGCGCCTGCTGGTGCTGGTGTTCCAGCATGCCGAGGCGCTGCAGGTGATGCTGCTGCTCGGCATGCTCGGCCTCATCACCGGTGAGCTGGCCGCCTGGCGCGCACGTGACCTGACGCGCATGCTGGCCTATTCGTCCATCGGTCAGCTCGGCGTCATGTTCATTGCCTTCTCCATACCGGGCGAGGCCGGTGTCTATGCCGGACTGGCAGTGGCCCTGCATCACATGGTGGTAAAACCGGCGCTGTTCCTGCTGGCCGGGCGCTGGGGCGGGGCTGTCGAGCGCCTGGCGGGCGCGGCGCAGGCCTCCCCGCTGGCCGCGGCACTGTTCATCCTGCTGGCCCTGTCACTGATCGGCATCCCGCCGCTGCCCGGTTTCTGGGCCAAGTTCCTGGTGGTCAGCTCGGCGCTGGCGCAGCCGGGAGCGGCCTATGTGTTCGCCGCGGCTGCCATCCTGATCGCAGCGGTAGTCGAGGTGAGCTACCTGTTCCGGGTCGTGGCGCGGCTCTACCGGCGGCTGCCCGCCGCTACCCTGCCACCCCCTCCCGGCCGGCCCGACCTCGCCGTCGGTTCGCTGCTCGGCGCTGTGCTGATCGCGACCGTCCTGTGGCTGGCGCCGCTCGGTGATGGCCTGCAGGGCATCGCGGCCGAGGCCGCCGACCGTGACGGCTACATCGAGGCCATGAACCCGGCCAGCGGGCTGCTGCCATGACGCCGCTGGACCTGCTGCTGTCACTGGCCGCGGCCACCGTGCTGTTGACGCTGCTGCTGGGGCGGCAGTCCTGGTGCGGCTGGGTTGCCACGCTGCTGTACGGCGCGCAGTTCACGGTGTTATTCGGCATGGCCGCGACCGGTTACGAGGGTGTGGTGGTCGACTCCGCCATGCACTTCACGGTGCTGGGACAGACCCTGCACTGGCAGCTGACACCGCTGGCCTGGTTTTTTGCCCTGATCACCATCGGGGCGGGTCTTGCCAGCAGCGCCTTTGCCAGCGGTGACTGGGGCAGACAGTATGCCGCCGGCGGTGGCAGCCTGCGCCTGCTGCATGCGGCGCTGGCACTCAACGTGGCCAGCATGCTGCTGCTGCTGACCAGTGCCGACCTGCTGGGGCTGTTCATCTGCTGGGAGCTGGTCTCGTGGGCGAGCTTCCTGATGATGGCCATCGGCGGCGGCGATGCCATGCGCCATGCCCTGCGCTACCTGGTCTATGCCGTCGGCGGCGGCATGGCCGTGCTGGCCGGTATTGCCCTGGTCTATGCCGAGACCGGTTCGCTGGCCTATGCGGCCATTGCCAGCGGCCTGCCGGATTATTCCGCGGCCACGCTCTGGACATTGCTGCTGCTGTTCGGCAGCGGCTTTGCCGTGAAGATGGGGCTGCTGCCGTTCCACCTCTGGCAGGCGAGTGCCTATGCCGGGACCCCCGGGCCCGGCTCGGCCTTTCTCGGTGCGATCTCCTCTCGCATGGGGCTGTTTGCCATCCTCGTGGTGCTGGTGCAGCTGGTGGGCCTGTCGCGCATTGGCGGGCTGGCGATCCCGTTGACAGCGCTGGATGCAACCGCGCTGCTGGCCTGGATTGCGGCCTTCACCATCATCCTGCCGACCTTCACTGCCCTGCGGCAGACGGACGCGCGCCGCCTGCTGGCCTGGCACGGCATCGGCCAGGGCGGCTACATGCTGCTGGGCGTGGTGATCGGCGATGCGCTCGGCAGCGCCGGCGGCCTGATGCACGTCTTCAACCATGCCACCTACCAGGCGGCGCTGTTCTTCTCCGTCACCGCCGTGGTCTACCGCACCGGAACCGGCAACCTGGACCGGCTGGGCGGGCTGGTGACACGCATGCCGATCGCCTTCATGACCATGCTGATCGGCATCATCGGCCTGGCCGGTCTGCCGCCGATGAACGGTTTTGTCTCCAAGTGGCTGATCTACCGGTCGCTGATCAACGAGGGCTACCCGCTGCTGTTCCTGGCGGCGGTGATCGGTACCCTGGGTACGATACTCAGCGTCTACAAGCTGATCCACAACATGTTCCTGGGACAGCTGCGGCTGGAGCACGAGCAGGTGCGCGAGGCACCCTGGAGCATGACGGTGCCGATGCTGCTGCTGTCCGCGGTGGTGTTCGTCACCGGTTACCTGCCCGGACTGGTGTTCGACTGGATCGCGCCGGTGCAGGCGGCGCTGGGCCTGCCGCCCCTGGTCTACCACCTTGGCGGTGTCACCACGGCGGGCGGCAATCTCGATATGCTGTGGCTGGTCAGCTCCATGCTGGTCGGCTTCGGCATCGGTGCCCTGATCTTCTATGCCGGCGGCCGTGCGCGGCGGGTACACCAGCTGGACAACTACGCCGGCGGTCATTTCCTCACGGCCGAGACACGCTACCAGTACAGCTACAATTTCTACCCCGCGCTGCATCGCCTGATCGGGCCGCTGTACCGCGACAGCTTTCAGTGGCTGGAGTCGGGCCTGGTCTCGATGCTGGAGCTGGTGTCGGCCGGCGCGCAGGGAATCTACCGCTCGGTGCATCCGGCGCTGTACCTGCTGGCGGTGCTGGTTTCGGTGCTGTTTTTCTGGGTGGTGAACTGATGGACTGGCAGGCACTGCTCCTCGATATCGTGCTGATGCCGCTGGTGGCGTTCCTGGTCGGCCTGCTGATGGTGCTGATGATGCGCCGGGTACGCGCGCGCCTTGAGCGCCGCATCGGCCCGCCGTTCTTCCAGCCGCTGTACGATATCGTCAAGCTCTACGGCAAGGACATCCAGGTCTCGCACGGCTTCATTCACGACCTCGGTATCATCATGGTGGTCGGCGGCTACATCACCGTGGAGATGTTCCTGCCGGTGCCGGGCCTGGTCGGACTGGCGGAGAAGGGTGACCTGATCGCGCTGGCCTACCTGATGATGGTGCCCATGCTCGGCATGGCGCTGGGTGTAGGCCAGTGCGCCAACCCCAACGGATCCATCGGCATCTCGCGCGCGCTCACGGCCATGCTGGGCTACGACATCCCGTTCGTGCTGGTGATCGTCGCCGTGGCGGCCATGTACGGCACCACCAGTCTGCCGGAGATCATTGCCATCCAGCAGCAGGGCGGCATGGCGACCTGGGGTATCGCGACCATGCCGGTGATGGCGCTCGCGGGGCTCATCACCACGCATGTCATGCTCGCCAAGGAGCCGTTCGAGACCTATATTGCGCCGGCCGAGATTGCCACCGGCCCCATGGTCGAGATGGGCGGCAAGTTCATGGGCGGGCTGTTCGTGGTGCAGGCCTTCCAGGTCTATACCGCCGGCGTGTTGTATGCGACGCTGTTTCTCGGCGGCGGCGAGAACTGGCTGGTCTTCCTGCCGAAGATCTTCGCCGTGGTGTTCATCCCGTTCGCCATTACCATCGTGTTTCCGCGCTACAAGGCCGGCGAGGGACTGCTGTGGGTGTGGAAGTGGCCGACGGGCATCGCGCTGCTCGGCCTGGCGCTGATCCTGATGTAGGGGAATGACTGACTTATGGGCAACAAGGACATCAGTATACCGGTAGCCGCGGGAAGGGGGGGCGGCTCGCCCTATGCCGGCGTGTTCGACCGGCTGGTCGACTTCTGCCGGGCGCGCTCCCTGTTCCTGCTGCATTACTGCACCGGCTGCGGCGCCATCGAGCTGCCGCCCGCCATGACCTCGCGCTACGACATGGAACGCCTCGGCATCCAGCCCATGGCCACGCCGCGCCAGGCCGACATCCTGCTGGTGACCGGCTATGTCGCCACCAAGACGCTGAAACGCATTATCCTGACCTACGAGCAGATGTCCGCGCCACGCTACGTGATCGGCATCTGCTCCTGCACCGTCAACGGCGGCATGTACTGGCAGAGCTATGCCACGGTGAAAAAGCTCAACGAATACCTGCCGGTGGACATGTACATCGCCGGCTGCATGCCGCGCCCGGAGGCCGTCATCCGCGGCCTGCAGCAACTGATGGACAAGATCGAGGCCGGGCGCGCGGATGCCTGGAGGGACTACTACCGGCGCTACGATCACTACCTCGGCAAGCAGCAGGCGCTGTTCGGCGAGCACTGGCAGACACCGTCAGACATCATCGGCGAGGCGCGCCAGTACGACCTGCTGGGCCCGGACAGCCTGGGCGAGCACACCACGCTGCTGGAACAGTACCAGCAGCCGCTGGAGATGCCGTCAACGCCGGTGTTCGGCCGCGAGCGGGATGTGCCGGAGGACGAAGGCGCGTGATGCAGCAGGTCATCCGGCATGGATAAGCGCAGGGAACTGGCCAGCTGGCTGGACAAGGTGCTGGAGGATTTCCAGGGCGTGCAGGTCAGGCGCAAGGGCCACGCGCGGCTGCGCGTGGACGTCGATGCCGATGCGCTGCCGGCGTTGCTGGAACTGCTGCAGGGCCGCGCCGGCTACGTGCACCTGTCGGCCATCAGCTGTGTTGACTGGATCGACGAGGAGGAGTTCGAGCTGGTCTACCACGTCTGGTCCTACGAGACGCACTCGCTGGTCTCGGCGCATATCCGCATCCCGCGCGAACCGGGTGTCTACCTGTCCATCTACGACCTGTACAGTCCGGCGGCCTTCTTCGAGCGCGACATCTACGAGATGTTCGGCGTGTACTTCGAGGGCAGCCCGAGGATGGAGAAGTTCATCCTCACGGAATGGGACGGGCCGCCGCCCATGCGCAAGGAGTTCGACACGAAGCAGTACGTGCACGACACCTTCGACTGGCAGGAATACGATCCCGACTGGCTGCAGGCGATCCGGGCGAAGGGCGGGGGGGTGGTCGAATGAGACCGGAGAACTACCAGGCGGTCAGCCAGCCGCCGAGCAACGAGTACGAACTCAACATCGGGCCGAACCACCCGGGCATCGAGGGCAACTATGCCCTGAAGCTGAAGCTGGAGGGCGACGTCGTGGTCGAGGCGCGGGCCGATGCCGGTTACCTGCACCGGGGCTTCGAGAAGCTCATGGAGGGCCGTCTGTGGATGCAGAACATCGCGCTGGTGCCGCGCATCTGTGTGCCGGACCCGGCCCACATGGAGGTCTGCTATTCGCTCGGCGTGGAGATGCTTGGCGGGCTGGAGGTGCCGGAGCGGGCACAGTGGCTGCGGGTCATGCAGCTGGAGCTCTCGCGCATCACGGCGCACCTGTTCTACTTCGGCGGCGCCGCCGCGACCATGGGCATGTACAGCAACATGTTCTGGGGCGTGGCCGACCGCGACCTGGTGCTGGACCTGTTCGAGGAATTCACCGGCGGTCGTGTCTACAGCATGTACAACGTGCCGGGCGGTGTGCGGCGCGACATCCCGGCGGGCTTCCTCGACCGGCTGACTGCCCTGCTCGACTACCTGGACTCCCGGCTGGAGGACTACGACAACCTGTTCTTCTCCAATTACGTGGTGGTGCACCGCGCCCGCGGCACCGGCGCGATGAACCGCCAGCAGGCGCTGGAGTGGGGCGTGACCGGTCCCAACCTGCGGGCCACCGGCCTGGGCTTCGACCTGCGCCGCGATGACCCCTACCTGGTCTATGACCAGCTGGAATTCGACATACCCGTGGAGGCGGGCGGCGATGCACTGTCGCGCATCCTGGTGCGGCGTCGCGAACTGGTGGAAAGCATTCGCATCCTGCGCCAGGTGGTCGAGCACCTGCCGCGTATCGGCGGTCCGGTGCGCTGCCCGATCCCCAACCCCCTGGCCTGGAACGTGCCGGGCGGCGAGAGCTACGCCCGGGTGGAATCGTCCAAGGGCGAGCTGGCCTACTACACGGTCTCCAATGGCGGCGACCGGCCCTGGCGGGTGCATGTGCGCGGGCCGTCGCAGATGCACGCGGTGCAGGTGCTGGAAAACCTGTCTGTCGGCAGCCGCATCGAGGACATCGCGCAGATCATGTTTACCCTGGATGCCTGCCCGCCGGAGGTCGACCGCTGATGGCCGACATCGACTACAAGAGCAGGGGCAGCATCCTCAATCCGCTGCGAACGCTGTCGTTCCTGACGCGCAAGCCGGTTACCGTGCCGCTGGAACCGCGCGAGGCCGCCGCCAGCTACCGCGGCTTTCACCTGAACGACTGGGAAAAGTGCATCGGCTGCAGCACCTGCCAGAAGATCTGCGACAACGAGGCCATCACCATGGTGCACATCCCGGATCTGCCGGCCGATCCGCTGAAGGGTGTGCGGGCACAGCGCCCGGCCATCGATTACGGCCGCTGCTGCTGGTGCGGGCTGTGTGTGGATGTTTGCCCGAGCGCCTCGCTGTCGCTGTCGCGCGAGTACATCCACACCTGCGAGGCGCACGAGCTGGACAGCTATTTCGTGCTGCCGGATCCGAACGGCATGCACGGCAGGTACTTTGGTCACGGCTGGCAGAAGAGTGCCGACTCGGAGCTGGTGGATCTCGAGCGCCAGGCCATGCCGGAACAGGGGGCGGCCGAGCGGCTGCAGTCATTTGCGGAGTTTGTCGACGGCTACGACACCCAGCAGGCCATTGTCGAGGCCTCGCGCTGCGTGCAGTGCGGTATGTGCCACGATGCCTGCCCGGCGCACATGCACGCGCCGGAATACATTCGCGCCGTCTGGGAGCAGGATCTCGAGGAGGCGGTCCGGCAGATCTACCGCACCAACCCGTTTGCCAGCGTCTGCGGCCGGGTGTGCACGCGGCGCTGCGAGTCGGCCTGTTCCATCGGGGTGCGCGGCGAGCCGGTGGCGATTCGCTGGCTGAAACGCTACGCCATGGATGCGGTCGGACACGAGCGGGTGCGCGAGATTGCCATCGAGTCGCGGGGTGACTTTATCAGCGGCCGACGGGTCGCCGTCATCGGTGCCGGTCCCGCCGGACTGACCGCCGCCGCCGACCTGGCCAGGGCCGGGCACCGGGTGACCGTGTACGAGGCCCTGCCGGAACCCGGCGGCATGATGCGCTACGGCATGCCGGCCTATCGTCTGCCGTACGCGCGCATCGATGACGATGTCGATGTCATCCGTGCCATGGGCGTCGAGATTCGCTGCAATACCCGCATCGGCAAGGACTTCAGCCTGGAGCAGCTGCAGCAGGAGCATGACGCGGTGCTGCTGGCCATCGGACTGCAGTTTGGCCGTTCGACCCGCGTGCCCGGTTCGGACCACGGCGCCGTGTGCAGCGCGGTCGACCTGCTGCGCCGCATCACGCTGGATGAACCGCTGACGGTGCCGAAGTCCGCCGTGGTCATTGGCGGCGGCAATGTGGCCATGGATATCGCCCGCAGCATGGCGCGCCTGCAGATCAGGGAGCACGGTCGCGCCAGTATCACCCTGACCGCGCTCGAGGATGCCGGGCACATGCTGGCCGACCCCGTCGAGATCCGGGAGGCACACGAGGAGGGCATCACCATACTGCCCGCCCGTGGACCGAAGGAATGCCGGCTGGACGGCAATGGCGGGCTCCAGGGACTGGTGACCGTGAAGGTGCTGTCCATCTTCGACGAGGCAGGCCGCTTTGCGCCGCGCTATGATGAGTCTGACATACAGCTGCACGAGGCCGACATGGTGATCGAGGCCATCGGCCAGATGGCCGACACCAGCCTGCTCGGCGATGAACTGACCGAGCGGCTGGAGTGGCACCGCGGTCGCCTGCAGGTCGATGACGGGGGACGAACCTCCGAGCACTGGCTGTGGGCAGCCGGCGACCTGGTCAGTGGGCCTGATGTGATCCATGCCGTGGCTGACGGGCACCGGGTGGCGGCGAGCATGGAGACATCCCTGGGAATGCAGGTGGAGGAGACCCAATGAACGAAGAACCGCACAATGCCGACGTGCATGCCGGTGAGGGCGATCAGCGCGGCCAGGCGCTGCTGGCCTCGAAGAAGACCCTCAAGGAGATACTCGAGGTGGCCACCTCGTTCGAGCAGACGGCGCATGATTTCTACACCGCGCTGATCCCGCGTGTCAGCAAGCGCATCCGCTACCTGGTGGAAGAGCTGGCTGCCGAGGAGCTGGAACATCTCAGACTGTTCACGGAACTGGCCGCCAGGCCGGACATCGCCGGGGAGATCAACCGGGAGATCGTCACCCCGGTGGACGATCACGTGTTTTCCAACTACGTGCACCTGCCGAGGCTGGACGACGCGCCGGATGACCAGTCGATCCTGCAGTACGCGCTGTTTCGCGAGCACGCCGCGATGGAACAGTACCGGGAGCTGGCGCTGAACACGGAACCGGGCCCGGTGCACGACCTGTTCGAGTTTCTCGCCAACGAGGAAACCAGGCACAAGCGCGAGCTGGAGAAGACCTATTACCAGATTGTTCACAGTGGCGGTGTCTGAGCACGGCTGCGGCAGGGGGCTGCCGGCATGAATATCCGCACCGGCTACGGGGTCCACGAGATCCGCGAGGCCTTTCTGAACAACCTGTTCTACGTGCTGGGCAAGCACTGCCGCACGGCGACCCGCAACGACCGTTACCTGGCGCTGGCCTATACGGTGCGCGACCGGATGCTGGAGCACTGGATGCGCTCCATCGACCTCTACTTCAGCAGTGACGTGCGTGTGGTCAGCTATCTTTCGGCGGAATACCTGCCGGGCCCGCACCTGGGCAACAATATGCTCAACCTGGGCATCTGCGACGTGGTCGAGGAGGCAATGGCCTCGCTCGGTATCGACGTCCATGACCTGTTCGAGAAGGAGGGCGAGCCCGGGCTCGGCAACGGCGGACTCGGTCGCCTGGCCGCCTGTTTCCTGGACTCACTTGCAACCCGGGAGATCCCGGCGATCGGCTACGGCATCCGTTACGAGTTCGGTATATTCGAGCAGCAGCTGGAAGACGGCTGGCAGATCGAGCGCACCGACCACTGGCTGCAGCTCGGCAACCCGTGGGAGATCCCGAGGCCCGAGACCACCTTCACGGTCAAGCTCGGGGGGCACACCGAGCAATACACGGATGATGACGGCCGCCGGCGGGTGCGCTGGATCCCCGAGCGGGTCGTCAAGGGCACGGCCTATGACACGCCGATCCCCGGCTTCCGTGTCGATACGGTATCACTGCTGCGCCTGTGGAAGGCCGAGGCGCCACGCAGATTCCATTTCCGGGCGTTCAACACGGGCGATTACTACGGCGCTGTCGAGGACAACATCGCCGCTGGCAACCTGACCCGGATTCTCTACCCGAACGACGAACCGGAGCAGGGCAAACAGCTGCGCCTGGAGCAGCAGTATTTCTTCGTCGCCTGTTCGCTGCAGGACATGATCCGGGTCCACCTGCGCTACGGCCACGGCCTCGATGAATTTGCCGTCTACTGGGCCGGGCAGCTCAACGACACCCACCCCTCGATCGCCATCCCGGAACTGATGCGGCTGCTGGTCGACGAGCATGGCATGGCATGGGACGAGGCCTGGGAGATCACCCGCAACACCTTTGCCTATACCAACCACACCCTGCTGCCCGAGGCGCTGGAGAGCTGGCCGGTGTCGCTGTTTGCGCGGATACTGCCGCGCCACCTGGAGATCATCTATGACATCAACAAGGCCCTGCTGGAGGCGGTACAGCGGGCCTGGCCCGGCGATGCGGCGCGCCTCGCGCGCATGTCGCTGATCGAGGAGGGCGATGGCCGCCGTGTGCGCATGGCGAATCTCGCCTGCGTTGGCAGCCACACCGTCAACGGCGTCGCCGGGCTGCACACCCGGCTGTTGAAACAGTACACGCTGGCGGATTTCCATGCGCTGTATCCGGAGCGCTTCAGGAACATCACCAATGGCGTCACGCCACGGCGCTGGCTGGCGCTGTGCAATCGCGGGCTGGCGAACCTGATCGCCGAGGCCATCGGCCTGGACTGGGTCTCGGACCTGGAGCAGCTGCGCCGGCTCGAGGCGCTGGTCGAGGACAGTGAATTCCGGGCCCGCTGGTGGGAGGTCAGGCAGGACAAGAAACGCGAGGAGGCCAGTTACATCCTGCAGCAGGCCGGTGTCCAGGTCGACCCCGACAGCCTGTTCGATATCCAGGTGAAGCGTATCCACGAATACAAGCGCCAGCACCTGAATGTCCTGCACATCATCACCCTCTACCACCGGCTCCGGGAAAATCCCGAACTCGATATCCAGCCGCGCACCTTCATCTTCGGCGGCAAGGCCGCACCGGGCTACGTTATGGCGAAGCTGATCATCAAGCTGATCAACTCCGTGGCAGAGGTCGTCAATGCCGATCCGCTGGTGAATTCCCGCCTCAGGGTGGCCTTTGTTCCCAACTTCAACGTCAAGACGGCCCATCATATCTACCCCCTGGCGGATCTGTCGGAACAGATCTCCACGGCGGGCATGGAGGCCTCGGGCACCGGCAACATGAAGTTTGCCATGAACGGGGCGCTGACCATCGGCACGCTGGACGGCGCCAATATCGAGATTCGCGAGGAGGTCGGCGCGGACAACTTTTTCCTGTTCGGCGCGACGGCCGATAAAATTCGCCAGCTGAAGTCGGACGGTTACCACCCGGAAATGTGCTATAAAGGCGACGACGAGCTGCGCCAGGTCATCGACCTCGTTCGTTCGGGCGTGTTTTCCGCCGGTGATGCGAACCTGTTCGCCCCGCTGGTGGATTCCCTGCTGGCGCGCGACGAATACATGCTGCTGCATGACTACCGCTCCTATATTGACTGCCAGGAGGCGGTCAGCCGGCGCTACGCCGATCGTGATGACTGGGTGCGAAGCTCGATACTGAATACCGCGCGTACCGGCAAGTTTTCATCCGACCGTGCGATCCGGCAGTATTGCCGGGAAGTCTGGAAGGTGCAGCCGGTCTCGTCGACGGCCGCTGCTGATGATACTGCCACCGGCGTCAAGGAATCTGCCTGAGAACCGTATCCCGATCATTGAACAGTGAGCATGCCAGAACCTACCGCACCCAGGCCGGCGACCGTTACCCGGCCGGTACGACGCCTTCTGACGCGGGGGTAAATTTCTCCATCTACAGCCGTCATGCCACGCATGTCGAGTTGCTGCTGTTTGCCAATGCCGACGATCCGGCGCCCTTCCAGGTGATACCGCTGGAGGCGCGGACACACCGAACCTTCTTTTTCTGGCATGTCTTCGTCATCGACCTGCCTGTCGGCACCCACTACGCATGGTGTATCGACGGCCCCGACGACCTGCACGGGGCGGGCTTTCGTTTCGACCGCGACAAGGTGCTGCTGGATCCGTGGGCGCGCGGCGTCACCGATACGCTGTGGGACCGCACATGCGCCTGCCGGCCCGGCAGCAATGTAACAACCTCCATGCGGGCGGTGGTCGAGTCGACCGAATACGACTGGCAGGGTGACGAGCCGCTGGGCTGTATCCGGCCGGAAGTGACGGTGATCTACGAACTGCATGTCGGCGGCTTCACCAGCGCCCCGGCGGCCGGTGTCGCACATCCCGGCACCTTCCTGGGCGTCATCGAAAAGATCCCCTACCTCGAGGCGCTGGGCGTCACCCACGTCGAACTGCTGCCGGTGATGGCCTTTGACCGCCAGGACGTGCCGCCGGGCCTGCTGGAGCTCGGCCTGGAAAACTTCTGGGGCTACAGTACACACAGCTACTTCAGTCCGCACCCGGGCTACTGCACCTCGCCGCATGCCGGGGCCCATATCCGGGAATTCCGCGACATGGTGCGGGCGCTGCACGAGGCGGGCATCGGCGTCATCCTCGACGTGGTCTTCAACCACACCTCAGAGGGCGGGGCCGACGGGCCACTGATCAACTTCAAGGGCATCGGCAACGAGACCTTCTACCATCTCGACCCGGCCGACCGGGCGATCTACCGCGACTACACGGGCTGCGGCAACACGGTCAACTGCAACCATCCGCTGGTCGCGAAATTCATCCTCGAATGCCTCGAGTACTGGGTCAGGGAGATGCACGTCGACGGCTTTCGCTTCGACCTGGCCAGCGTGCTGTCGCGCGGCGAGGAGGGCAAGCCGCTCTACCATGCCCCGCTGCTGTGGAACATCGAGTTCTCCAATGTGCTCAGCGAGACCCGGGTGATCGCCGAGGCCTGGGACGCCGGCGGGCTCTACCAGGTGGGGGATTTCCCCGGCTTTCGCTGGGGCGAGTGGAACGGGCGTTACCGCGACGTCATCCGGCGCTTCGTGCGCGGTGACGGCGGCCTGGTGAGCGAGGTCGCGCAGCGCATCACCGGCAGCAGCGACTTCTACCAGGGCGAGGACCGGTTGCCGCTGAACAGTGTCAATTTCATCACCTGCCACGACGGTTTTACCCTCTACGACCTGGTCAGTTACGAGGAAAAGCGCAACCAGGACAACGGCGAGCAGAACCGCGATGGCAACAACAACAACCTGAGCTGGAACTGCGGTGTCGAGGGCGACACCGATGACCCGGATATCGTCGCCCTGCGCCACCGGCAGGCGAGGAATTTCATGGCCATCCTGTTGCTGAGCCAGGGCATGCCGATGATCTCGGCCGGCGATGAGGTGCTGCGCAGCCAGCAGGGTAACAACAATACCTGGTGCCAGAACAATCCGCTGGGCTGGTTCGACTGGAGCCTGACGGAGCGCAACCGCGACATGCTGCGCTTTACCCGCGAGCTGATCGCCTTCCGCCGCCGCCATCCCTGCCTAATGCACACGCGCTTCCTGACCGGGGCGGATCGCGAGGGGCAGCGCTTCCCGGATGTCAGCTGGCACGGCGAGCTGCTGCACCGGCCGCCCTGGGACGACCCGGGCTCAAGCCTGCTGGCCTGTACGCTGGGTGCGGTGGAGTCCTGGGAGGCGGACCTGCACGTCATCATGAACATGGGGAAGGAGGATGTGCAGCTGTTCCTGCCGGAACTGCCGGGGCTGCGCTGGTACCGCGCGATCGATACCGCCTGCCAGGCGCCGGCCGATATCATCCGGCCGGAGCAGCAGGCCGCGCACGAGCCGGTGACCCGCGAGGTGGCGTCACACAGCGTTGTTGTTTTCGAGGGCCGGTGACAGCCGGTGGCCGGATTTGCTTTGTCTTGCCGGCCTGATATAAGGAACGTCAACATGCATGCCGGGAGTGCCAGTGCCAGCTGAAGACATGGGCCGTGATGTCGGTGGCCGGCTGCTGGTTTCGCTGGCGGCCTTCGTGGTTATCGTTGCCGGCATGAAGGCCGCCTCTTCGCTGCTGGTACCGTTCCTGCTGGCCCTGTTCATTGCCATTATCATCGCACCCGCATTCAACTGGCTGCAGCGCTGCGGCCTGCCGGCCGGCATTGCCCTGCTGGGGGTGATCATTGCCCTTGTCATGGTGGTCATGCTGTTCGGCGCCCTGCTCGGCAATTCCATGGACGAATTCCTGCGCACCTTGCCGACCTACCAGGCCCGCCTGCGGGAAACCACGACGGGTCTGATCCGGTGGCTGGGAGAAAGGGGGCTGGAGATTTCCGGCGACACCGTCAGCCAGTACCTGGACCCGGGCAAGGCCATGAAGCTGGTTTCCAATATGCTCAGCAGCATGGGCGGCCTGCTGACCAACGGCTTCCTGATCCTGATAACCGTGATATTCCTGCTGCTGGAGGCTTCCAGTTTTCCGGACAAGTGGCGGGTGGCATCGAGCAATGCCGACTCGACACTGGAGGACTTTCGCGCCGCGGCCAGCAACATCAACCATTACATGGGTATCAAGACACTCACCAGCCTGGTGACCGGCGTTGCCATCGCCGGCTGGCTGTTCCTGCTGGGGATCGACTACCCGGTGCTGTGGGGGACGCTGGCATTTTTGCTGAATTTTGTCCCCAATATCGGTTCCATCATTGCGGCGGTGCCCGCGGTGGTGCTGGCACTGGTGCAGGGCGGTGTCACGCAGACGCTGCTGGTGATGGCCGGTTACGCGGTCGTCAATATCGGTATCGGCACGTTTGCCGAGCCACGCTTCATGGGGCGGGGTCTCGGCCTGTCGACGCTGGTGGTGTTCCTGTCCCTGGTCTTCTGGGGCTGGGTGCTGGGGCCGGTCGGGATGCTGCTGTCAGTGCCGCTGACCATCACGGCCAAGATTGCGCTCGACAGCCACACCGACACGCGCTGGATGGCGGTGATGCTGGGTCCGCGGGTAGCGCCACCGGACAACGCCGCCGAGGAAGCCGCGCCGGAATCGGCTGTCTGAGCGGCGGCCGGCGTATCAACTGTTGCGGGCCCGCAGCGCCACCAGGCTGACATTGTCACTCGCCGGGGCGCTGTTGGCCACGGCCTCGGCCGCGAGCCGGTCGGTGCAGACCTGCAGCGAGCCGGCATGCAGGAGTTCGAACAGGCGTTTTGCGGCCAGCGCCGCCCAGAGCCCGTCACTGCACAGCAGCAGCACATCGCCCGGCTGCAGTGCCACTTCGTCAGACAGGCTTGCCTCAGGCGGTCGCGGGTCGCCGCCGAGGGCGCGGGTAACGTAGTTTCGCAGCGGGTCCCGGTTCCGGTCCGCCTCGGCCAGTTCGCCCAGCTGTATGCGTTCTTCCACCAGCGAGTGATCGAGCGTGCGCACCAGCACTGTATCGTTGCGCAGCAGGTACAGCCGGCTGTCGCCGACGTGGGCCCAGCGGGCCCTGCCATTCGCGACCAGGCAGGCAATACCGGTGGTGTGGGGCTCGCTGGGCGGCGAGGTCTCCCGGCCGGCAGCGATGATGTCAGCGTGAGCCTGCCCGAAGGCCCGTTGCAGGAAATCCGCCGCCACGGTTTCGCGCTTCGAGTGGAACGCGCGGCTCAGGCTGTCGATGAAGGTGGTGGCCGCCAGTTCACCGCGGGCATGACCACCCATGCCGTCCGCCAGCAGCAGGAGGGTCCTCATGCCGTCCTCGAGCACCGCACAGCGGTCCTGGTTCTCGCTGCGGTCTCCCCTGAGGCTGGTGCTGGCTGTCTCGCAGTGCATCATGTTGCTCTGGTGGTTTCACGCGGCGCCGGGAAGGCTTACCATGGCGCCTTTGTCGAAGCTCACAATGGAGTATAGAACGGCATGATCCGCAGTATGACAGCCTTCGCCAGGCAGGAGGCCGAAACCGCACAGGGCGGCCTGTCCTGGGAAATCCGCTCCGTCAACCATCGCTACCTGGAAACGGGCGTGCGCCTGCCGGAAGAGTTGCGCGCGGCGGAACCGGCGGTGCGCGAGCGCGTCAACGCCCGTCTCGGCCGGGGCAAGGTCGATTGCACCTGCCGCTACCGCGCACCGGTCTCGGGCTCGGCCCCGGTGCAGCTGGACGATGACAACCTGTCGCGCCTGCTGGCGGCATGCGAAACGGTTGCCGGCAAGCTGCCGCAGCCCGCGCCGCTGAACCCGGTGGAGCTGCTGCGCTGGCCGGGCGTGGTGCGCGAGGAGGAACTCGACTCGGCGCCGCTGGTCGCGCATGCACTGGAATTGCTGGACCGGACGCTGGACGAGCTGGTCGACTCGCGCGAGCGCGAGGGCGCGCAGATCCGGGGCATGCTGCTGCAGCGCTGCGATGCCATGGCGGAACTGGTGGTCGCGGCGCGTGCCCGGTTGCCGGAGATCAATGCCGCGCTCCGCGACAAGCTCAGGGCACGGCTGGCCGAACTCGATGTGCCCGCCGACCCGGGCCGCCTCGAGCAGGAGCTGGTGTTCGTCTCGCAAAAGATGGACGTGGACGAGGAAGTGGACCGGCTGGACAGCCACATCGACGAGGTGCGACGGGTGCTCGAGCGCGACGAGCCGGTCGGCCGGCGGCTCGATTTCCTCATGCAGGAGCTCAACCGCGAGGCCAACACGCTGGGCTCCAAGTCTGTCGCCACGGACACGACGCGGATCGCCGTCGAGCTGAAGGTGCTGATCGAGCAAATGCGCGAACAGGTGCAGAACATCGAGTAGCCTGCCCTGCCGGCCGGCTGTGCACCTGCTGCACCCGCGCCACAGGCACACTGCGGGATAAGCTTTCAATGACTGACAAGACGGCCATATCGGATACGGCAGGACAGGGCACGCTGTACATCATTTCGGCACCGTCCGGCGCCGGCAAGTCCAGCCTGCTGCGGGCCCTGCTGGATGCCTCGGGGGACGAGCTGGCACTGTCTGTTTCCCACACGACGCGCGCGCCGCGACCGGGTGAGGTCAACGGGCAGGACTACCACTTCGTCGATGCGGGGACGTTCCGGGACATGATCGCCAGCGGCGATTTCCTGGAATATGCCGAGGTGTTCGACAATTTCTACGGCACCTCCAGAGGTGGTGTGCAGGTCCAGCTGGCGGCAGGCCAGGATGTCATCCTGGAGATCGACTGGCAGGGCGCCCGGCAGGTGCGCAAGCTCATGCCGCAGTGCATCGGTATCTTTATCCTGCCGCCATCGCGCGAGGCGCTGCGCGAGCGCTTGCAGAACCGTGGCCAGGACGAT
>JBFELL010000016.1:0-28926 GCA_041552135.1 Gammaproteobacteria bacterium | reverse complement strand
TACACTCGGCATATTGCCCGCCAGGGGCATCATATGCATCAACGACGCGCTGGTTTGCACTCGTTGTGAGCATACCACCGACAGGCGCGTTGAAGGAGTGTGCCTCCACATGGACCTGACGCCTTACTGATGGCTGCACGCTGCAGACAAACATGGCAACATCCACCGTCAGGAGACAGGAAAAATGTCCCCTGAACCCCGACTGACGAGGAGAGGTATGTGAAGGAGAAAACCGTCGATGTAGCGATCATTGGCGCGGGCAGCGCGGGCCTCTATGCCCTGGGGCAGGTGCGCCGCGCGCGCAAGGGCTTCGTGCTCATCAACGGCGGCGAACCGGGCACCACCTGCGCCCGCGTCGGCTGCATGCCGTCGAAGGCCATGATCCAGAGCGCCGAGGACTATCACACCTGCCGACATCCGCGGAAATACGGCCTCACGGGACACGCGGACATCGGTATCGAGCTGACCGACACGCTGGAGCATGTGCGTCATCTGCGCGACATCTTCGTCGATCGCGTACTGAGCCACAGCACCGACGAGATGGGCGAGGAGTACCTCGAAGGCTATGCCCGCTTCATCGAGCCGACACTGCTGCAGGTCGGCGAGCGGCGCATCCGTGCCGGCAGCGTGGTCATTGCCACCGGCTCGCGCCCGCTGGTACCGGGCCCGTGGCAGGCCTTCGGCGAGCATATCCTGACCACGGACGATTTCTTCGAGCAGGACGAACTGCCGGCGACCATGGCCGTCATCGGCCTGGGCACTATCGGCCTGGAACTGGGCCAGAGCCTGGCTCGACTCGGTATCGGGGTCACCGGCTTCGACCGGCTGGAGACCATCGGCGGGCTGCAGGACCCGCAGGTGCGGCGCCACGCCATCGAGATCATGCAAAAGAGCCTGCCGATGCATCTTGGCCAGGCGGCGGAGATCCAGGCGGCAGGCGACCGGCTGCAGGTCAGCGCCGGTGAGCACAGCGTGACGGTAGACAAGGTGCTGTGCAGCATCGGGCGCGTGCCGAATGTCCATGACCTCGGCCTGGAGAACCTCGGCATCGCGCTGGACAGCCACGGCATGCCGCCCGTCAATCCGAACACCATGCAGGTCGCCGACCTGCCCGTGTTCCTCGCCGGCGATGTCACCGGTGAGCGTATGATCCTGCACGAGGCCGGCGACGAGGGCAGGATCGCCGGCTACAACGCCGCGCGCGACGGCGTCAGCGCCTTTCGCCGCAAGACGCCGCTGGCCATCAACTTCTGTGACCCGAATATCTGCACCGTCGGCGCCCGCTGGAGCGAACTCGATGAGGACACCAGCGCCGTCGGCGAGATCGGCTTTGCCCCGGTCGGCCGCGCCCTCATCATGGGCAAACACAGGGGCCTGCTGCGGGTCTACGGCGAGAAGCAGAGTGGCCGGATCCTCGGCGCCGAGATGATCGGCCCGCGCTGCGAGCACCTGGCCCACCTGATCTGCTGGAGCATCGAGCAGCAACTGACCGCCGGCGAGCTGCTGCGCATGCCCTTCTATCACCCGGTCATCGAGGAGGCGCTGCAGGCTGCGCTCTACAGCCTGTACCGCAAGGTGGACACAAAAAATACGGGCGGACTGGTGGAACTGGACAGCCTGCCGGCCTGACGCGGGCCGTCAGCCAGTCTGTAGCGGAGGTCGCAATCACCCTCAGCCGGCCGAACGGCGAATGCCGTATACATGTCGTCAGGGACTGGCCGGTCGGCAGGACAGTTACCACGCCGGGAAAGAGGATCGGGATTACATGCGGGTAGACATAGTGACTGCATGAGTTCAGGAGATTGCCGGTGGTATGGACAACGGCGTAGCGGTACTGCGAGCCGTCAACCGCCACGGCATACAGGGGCGAGGTCTCGTCCAGCCTGAATGACTCCGGCTCCCCGAACACCAGCGGCGCATAGCTGAACCCGGACATGGCATCGCAGCACGGCCGCAGCATAAACCTCGTCCGTCTGCTCGCAGGTCGCGGCCCAGGATGCCAGAGCCAGCCCCGCGAGCACAACGAACGCCAGCTGCCGGATCATGCGCATGGAGCATACCTTGCCGGGACACAGCTGCAATGTGGCAGTAGCGGCCGCTGCGCGACATCCGGGGAACCCCGTAGCCTGGCGGCATCTGACGGGGTCGCGGTATCGGCGTGGCCGGGCGCCGGAACGTCAGCCCGCAGGCGCCACCGGCAACGGCCTGACCTTCCAGATGTTCTCGCAGTATTCGCTGATGGCACGGTCGGATGAAAACCGGCCCATGCGCGCCGTATTCAGGATGGACATCCGGCACCACTGCACGGCATCGCGCCGGGCCCGGTCGACCTGTGCCTGGCATGCCAGGTAGGCATCGTAGTCGGCAAACAGCAGGTAAGGGTCGTGCTGCACGAGTGCCTCGGTCAGGGGCCGGAACAGTTCCCGGTCACCCCGGGAGAAGACGCCGGAATTGATCGTGTCGATGGCGGCCTTCAGCTCGGCGTTCCCCCGGTAGATCTCCCAGGGCCGGTAGCCGTTGACCTTCGTGGCGGCCACCTCCTCCGCCGTCAGGCCGAACAGGAAGAAGTTCTCCTCGCCGACGGCCTCGCGGATCTCCACGTTGGCGCCGTCCAGCGTGCCGATGGTCAATGCACCGTTCATGGCGAACTTCATGTTGCCGGTGCCGGACGCCTCCTTGCCCGCCGTCGAGATCTGCTCGGAGAGGTCCGCCGCCGGATAGATGTACTGGGCGTTCTTGACGTTCAGGTTGGGAAAGAACACCACCTTCAGCCGGTCGCCAACCAGCGGGTCCCGGTTGACCACCTCCGCCACCGAATTGATCAGCTTGATCATCAGCTTGGCCATGAAATAGCCGGGCGCCGCCTTGCCCCCGAAAATGAAACTCCTCGGCACAAGATCGATGGCGGGGTCCTGCCGGATACGGTTGTACAGGGTCACGATATGCAGCAGGTTGAGGTGCTGGCGCTTGTATTCGTGGATGCGCTTGACGTGGATGTCGAACAGCGTGTCCGGGTCCAGCGTCTCGCCGGTGAGCTTCGCGAGGTGTTTTGCCAGGCGGCGCTTGCCAAGACGCTTGACTGCCTGCCAGTCCTCGCGAAAACCGGCATCATCCGCATACGGCTCGAGCCGGTGCAACTCCTCCAGGCGGGTGATCCAGCCAGCATCGAGGTTCCTGCTGATCAGCATGTCGAGTCCCGGGTTGATCATGTGCAGGAAGCGCCGCGGGCTCACGCCGTTGGTGACATTGTGGAACTTCTCCGGCCACAATTCGCTGAAGTCTCGCATGACGGTGGCCTTGAGCAGGCGGGTGTGCAGGGCGGCGACGCCGTTGACGGCAAAGCTGCCCACGGTGGCCAGGTGGGCCATGCGCACCACATGCTGCGGCCCGCTGTCATCGATCAGCGACAGGCGCGCGATCCGCCCGCGATCGCCGGGGAAACGCACCCTGACCTCGTTGAGGAAGCGGTGGTTGATCTCGTGGATGATCTCCATGTGCCGGGGAAGCAACCGGCCCATGAGGTCCACCGGCCATGTCTCCAGTGCCTCCGGCAGCAGGGTATGGTTGGTGAAGGCAAAGGTCCGGCGCGTGATAACCCAGGCGCGTTCCCATGCGAGACGATGTTCATCCACCAGCAGGCGCATCAGTTCCGCGACAGCGATCGCCGGATGGGTATCGTTCAGCTGGACGACGAATTTTTCATGAAAGCCGTCGAGGTCCTCGCTGTGCTGCAGGTACAGGCGCAGCATGTCCTGCAGGGAGCAGGAGGCAAAGAAATACTGCTGCCTGAGGCGCAGCTCCTTGCCGACCTCGGGCTCGTCATTGGGATACAGCACCTTGGTGATGTTTTCCGCCACGATGTTGGCATCGACGGCGCGGTAGTAGTCACCGACGTTGAACGCATCGAAATCGAACGTCTTGGCCGCCTCCGCGCGCCACAGGCGCAGCAGGTTGGTGTTCTCGACGCCGAAGCCGGCAATCGGGGTGTCGTGCGCGACCCCGTTGACCACCAGGTCCGGGAGCCACGTCACACAGAGCTGCCCCTGCGCGTCCGTGTGATGCTCGGTATGCCCGCCGAACCTGACAGGGAAGTGCAGCTTCGGCCGTGCCAGTTCCCAGGGATTGCCGTTGCGCAGCCAGAGGTCGGTGATTTCCTTTTGCCAGCCGTCGTGTATCTCCTGGTCGAAGATGCCGAACTCGTAGCGGATGCCGTAGCCGATGGCGGGTATCTGCAGGGTTGCCAGCGAATCGAGATAACAGGCCGCCAGACGCCCGAGCCCGCCGTTTCCCAGGCCGGGCTCCTCCTCCTGCTCGAGGATCTTGTCGAAGCCCACGCCCAGCTCCTGCGCCGCCTCCCGGGCTTCATCGAGTATGCCGAGGTTCAGGACATTGTTTGCCAGGTGCGGGCCGAGCAGGTATTCCGCGGACAGGTAGCAGACGGTACGGGCACCGGCATGCTTGTAGGTCTGGGCGGTGCGGATCCAGCGATCCAGCAGCCGGTCACGCACGGTATAGGCTGCCGCCATGTAGTGATCATGGTCGGTTGCCACGTCCCAGGGCCGGCCCTGAAGGTAGAACAGGTTGTCCAGAAAGGCCCGTTGCAGTGCCCTGGCCGACATTCCGGTGCGTGTATGCTCGTGATCATTGACCGGCCTGGACGGTTTACGTGAATTCATTTCCCCTTGCCTCCATGCCGCTGACTTGGTCTGCACGTCGATGACTGGTGGCAGTTTAAGTCCAGATGCCATACGAGGGAAGCAGGCCGGGTGATGACGGCCGGACAGGTGTCGCACGGGCAGCCGCTAGCAGGTGACGAACACCCGGTCAGGGTCGGCCCGGGCGGCGGTTCAGGTCAGCGCTGGCGTGTTACAGGAGGGATTCGATCTTTTCCGCCAGACTGTCCGGTCGCACGGAACTCGGAAAGCTGCCGACCAGCTTGCCGTCGCGGTCAAGCAGGTATTTGTGGAAGTTCCAGCGCGGGTATTCGCCGGCCAGGCCGCCCAGCTTCCGGTAAAGGGGGTCGGCCACGTCCTGCCGGGCATGGGTCTTCTCGAACATCGGGAAGTTCACGCTGTAGGTCAGGCGGCAGAACGTCTTGATCTGGGCCTCGGTCCCCGGTTCCTGGCCACCGTAGTCGTTGCTGGGGAAGCCCAGCACCACGAGGCCACGCTCGCGATAGCGCGCGTAGAGCTGTTCCAGACCCTCGTACTGGGAGGTGTAGGCACACTTGCTGGCGGTGTTGACGATCAGCACCACCCTGCCCTGGTAGGCATCGCAAAGTCTGACCACCTCATCACCGGCAAGCCGGCGCTTGTCGAAATCCAGGGTATCGGCACAGGCCGCCGCCTGCGTCGGCCAGGCAAGCAGACTGCACAGCAGGACAGGCACACCGATCAGAGCGCGGCAGACCGCCATGGCTCAGATCCCGACCAGCGGCTGCAGCAGCCGGCTGAACACGCCGGTAAAGCGCAGACGCTCGTCGGTGGCGATCAGGCAGATGCACGGCTCGTCGGTATCCGCAACCGGCTGGTGATGCACGCTGTCATCAAGGTCGGCGAGGTCACCGGCGCTGAAACGGCCGATTTCGTCGGCAAACGAACCTTTCAGTATCAAGGTGAGCTCGCTGCCGCCGTGCGTGTGATGCGGGATCGTGGTACCGGGATCGATACTGAGCAGCCGCGCACTGCCGTGGCCACTTTCGACATCCTTGAGGATGAACTGGCGGATGCCGGGCGCGACGCTGCGCCAGCGAACCCTGTCCAGCCCCTCCGGCAGGTAGCGGCCAAGCACGGACGGCAGCCCGGCAACGGGCTGGCGCGGTTCTGGCGCTGGCGCGGGTTCTCCGGATTCGATTGCTGCCCAGACCTTGTCGATGCTTTTGCTGGCAACCGGCATGGCGGCCATGCCGTCGAGCAGGGCTGCACCGACATCTTCGGCCTCGAGCAGCCGTTGCCGGCAGCGCTCGCACTGTTCGAGATGTGCAGCCAGGACCAGCGAGAAGCTCTCGGGCAGGGCGCCTGCGGCGTACGAAAGCAGGGTTGAGTCGTCAGGATGGTGGTTAATGTTCATCGGTTTTCACCCATTGCGTTGCGGAGCTTGGCAAAGGCAAGTCGCAGGCGTGATTTGACAGTTCCAAGGGGTAATTCAAGCTTCTGGCAGATCTCGCTGTGGGTAAGACCCTCGAAAAATGCCAGACTGACAACTTCCAGCTGTTCGATTGGCAGTTCCTGCACCAGCTCCGGCAGACGGTCGGCATCGAGTCGATCCGCATGCAGGTTGCTCTCTTGATAATGTCCCTGCCGTGCGATCTCCTCGGTATCCAGCTCGACTTCATGAAACCTTTGCCGCCGCAACTTGTCGATGCGCAGGTTGCGGGCGATGCGGAAGATCCACACAGATGCACCGGCCTTGCTGCGGTCGTACAGGCTTGCCTTGTGCCAGACCTTGATCATGGTCTCCTGTGCCAGGTCTTCTGCCGTGACCGCGTCGGCTCCAAGGCGCATCATGTAGGATTTCAGGCGTGGCGCGAAATGACCGAACAGGTGTTCAAAGCAACGGCGGTCACGGTCGGTGGCAACCGAACCAAGCCATTCGGCCAGCTGCTCCGCAGCGGGCGTATTGTCGGGGACTTCGGCAATTGTTGTTGTCACAGCTTGCGGTATCATCTCGGTGGCCGTGTGGTTACCATACTGCAGCTTACGCTGTGCGCGTGCAAGCGGATCACTGCGGATAATCACAGGCCAATGGGTAAAATGATGACCGGGAACTGCTGGTATGTCGGTCAGCTCCCCGCCCCGCCGGGGCTGGGAATGCACTGTGCGGGCGGTGGCGCGAGATTGTCCCCACGTCAGCCGTGACCGAACGCTCTCCTGCCCCCCCTTCGCGTCACGAACAGGACACCGCCGCGCATGATCCGACTTCGATACTCAGTCGTAAGGTAGTAGCAACGGACAAAAGATGCGAAGGAAACTGCTCATGGACACACACCGCGGCGCCACACCACTGAATATCGCAGTCATCGGCACCGGCATCTCCGGCATGGCCGCCGCCTGGTTGCTGGCCAGGCGCCACCAGGTGACAGTCTATGAAAAGGACGACCGCATCGGTGGCCACACCAACACCGTTACCGTCGATACGCCGGACGCACATATCGACGTCGACACCGGATTTATTGTCTTCAACGAGAAAAACTACCCGAACCTGGTTGCGCTGTTCGAGCACCTGGGCATCGCCACCCAGCCATCCGATATGTCCTTCTCCGCCTCGCTGGATGGCGGCCGCTTCGAGTATGCCGGTACCGGTCTTGGTGGCCTGTTTGCCCAGCCGGCAAACCTGTTGCGGCCGCGCATGTGGTCCATGCTGCGCGATGTCATGCGCTTTTACCGGGAGGCACCGGCGGACGCCGGCAAGCTGCGCCATGAAATCACCCTGGGTGAGTACCTGAAAACCCGCCACTACGGCAAGGTCTTCATCAATGACCACCTGTTACCCATGGGTGCGGCCATCTGGTCAACGCCGGTGCGGGACATGCTGGACTACCCGCTTGAGGCCTTCGTGCGCTTCTGCAACAACCACGGCCTGCTGCAACTGAAGGATCGACCCGCCTGGCGGACCGTCGCGGGCGGCAGCAGACAGTATGTCAAGGCGCTCACGGCATCCTATGCCGACAGGATACTGCTCAATACCGCAGTGGTTTGCATACGCCGCGATGCCGATTCCGTGATCATCGAGGATCGCCAGGGCGAGCGGCGCCGCTTTGACCACGTGGTGATCGCCAGCCACGCAGACCAGGCACTGGACATGCTCAGCGACGCCGACAACGCGGAACGGCGCTTGCTGTCTGCCTTTCGCTATGAGCGCAACCTGGCGATCCTGCACTCCGACAGCCGGCTGATGCCGAAAACGCGCAAGGCCTGGTCCAGCTGGAATTTCCTGGGAGAAAGCCGGCAAGACGAACAGCGCGTGTGCGTAACCTACTGGATGAACCGCCTGCAGTCACTGCCGGGGACAATGCCGCTGTTCGTCACACTGAATCCCGACCGGCAACCCGCCGATGGCAGCATCCACAGGAGTTTTCTCTACGACCACCCGATGTACGACCGGGCCGCGATCCGCGCCCAGCGCCTGCTGTGGAACCTGCAGGGTACGCGTCGCACCTGGTTCTGTGGTGCGCATTTCGGCCACGGCTTCCACGAAGACGGCCTGCAGGCCGGGCTGGCAGTGGCCGAACAGCTCGGCGGTCTGCAGCGACCCTGGCAGCTCGATGACATGAACGGGCGCATTCATTGCAATCCCGCCCCGCTGCGCTACGGTAACAGCAGGCAGGCCGCATGACCCGCGCGGCAGTCTATGACGGCAGGGTCATTCACCAGCGCCACGGCCCCAGGACCCACCGGCTGGAGTACCGTGTCTTTTCCCTGTTCGTGAACCTGGACGAACTCGAGGAGCTGCACGGCCGCCTGCGTCTGCTGAACTACAATCGCCGCGGCCTGTTTTCATTTCACGACAGCGACCACGGCGCCGGGGATGGCAGCAGCCTCAGGGCCTGGGTTGACGGGCAACTGGCCCACGCCGGCATAACCGGCACCGGCGGCCCGGTCTACCTGCTTTGCTACCCGCGGGTGCTGGGCTACGTCTTCAACCCGATCAGTGTCTACTACTGCTACTCGCAGGGAGGCCGGCTGCAGGCACTGATTTACGAGGTGGGCAACACCTACGGCGAGCGCCACAGCTACGTGGCCCCGGCAGACCCCGACAACGGCATGGTGCAGCATGCCTGTGACAAGGCCTTTTATGTCTCGCCCTTCCTGCCCATGAACTGCCGCTACAACTTCCGCGCGCGGGTGCCGGGAAAGGTGCTCAGCCTGCTGATTCGTGAAACCAGCGACAACGAGCCGGTGCTGGATGCCTGGTTTACCGGGCAGCGCCGGCCGTTGACCGATCGCACCCTGCTGCGGCTCGGACTGGCCCTGCCGTTGATGACCCTCAAGGTGGTCGCCGGCATCCACTGGGAAGCAATGAAACTCTGGCTCAAGGGGTTGCCCGTATTCAGCCATACCACGGCACCGGAAAACTCCGTCAGCGTGATACCCGGCCACAGGAAATAACAAGGAACCGCCAGACATGTCAGAAGACTACAGCACCGCCCTGAACCCGCCCCGCTGGCTGCCGACAGGAGGCATCTCCGGATTCGGCCGGCGCGGCGCCGCTGCCAGGAAACTGGTACTGGGGAAACTGTCCTGCATCCGCGCCGGAACACTGGCCGTCACCTTGCCGGACGGATCCACGATCCACTGCTCGGGCGGGACGCGCACCGAGCCGCGCGCCGCACTGACCATTCATGACCCGGCCGTGTTCCGTCGCCTGCTGACCGGCGGCGCCATCGCCTTCGCCGAATGCTACATCGACGGCCTCTGGGACACACCCGACCTGCCCGCCCTGCTCGACCTGCTGCACCGTAACGAGACGGCACTGCGAACGGGCAGGATCGGCAGCCGTATCGCCCGCCTGCTGAACCGCTACTACCACCGCAGCCGCGACAACAACCGCGATGGCAGCCGCCGCAACATCGCCTATCATTACGACCTGGGTAACGATTTCTACGCGGCCTGGCTCGACCCCGGCATGACATACTCCGCCGCACGCTACCGGCAGCCGTCGGACACACTGCAGGAGGCACAGGACGCCAAGTACCGGCGCATAGCCGGGCTCGCCGGACTGCAGGGCGGCGAACACATTCTCGAGATCGGCTGCGGCTGGGGCGGCTTCATGGAACATGCCACCGGGATCCCGGACTGCCGCGTCACCGGCATCACCCTGAGCCGCGAACAGCATGCCTGGGCCAACCGCCGCATGCAGGCCATCGGCCGTGCCGGGCAAGCCGCTGCCAGCCTTACCGATTACCGCGACGCTACCGGCAGCTACGATGCCGTGGTGTCCATCGAAATGCTCGAGGCCGTCGGCAGGGCACACTGGCCAACCTATTTTCGTACGCTGAACGAACGCCTGCGACCGGGCGCCGCTGCCGTGGTCCAGGTCATCACCATCGATGACAGCCGTTACCGGCACTATCTGCGCAACACGGACTTCATTCAGCGCTATATCTTCCCCGGCGGGATGCTGCCGACACCCGGCATTGTCTGCCGGCAGGCCGCGGCAGCCGGCCTGGAGGTCGATCACCGCGAGATGTTCGGCATGGACTATGCCCGAACACTGGCCGCGTGGCGCCGGAATTTCCATGCCGCCTGGCCGCGTATACGAAAGCTTGGCTTCGATGAGACCTTCCAGCGCCTGTGGGACTACTACCTCTGCTATTGCGAGACCGGCTTCCGGTCGGGCAGCATCGATGTCGGCATCTTCCGTTTCCGCAAGCCGGGCTGAGCCGCACAGGGTCGACCGGGGCATTCTCTTCTGTTACGGCCTGCCGGGTCTCGTCACGGCGATACCAACGGTTCCCGTATTTACCCTGTTGCCGGTGTTTTATGCCGGGCATGTCGGTATCGGCCTCGCCATGACCGGCATGATGCTCTTCCTCAGCCGTGCCCTGGATGTCATCACCGACCCGCTCATCGGCTATCTCACCGACCGCGCCGGTCCCGCCGGACTGAAGACCCTGCTGCTGGCCGGTGCGCTGATCGGTGCACCGGCACTGCTGTTGCTGCTGTCACCACCGGACGGGGCCGGGGCGGGCTGGCTGTTCCTGTGCAGTGCGCTGCTCTACCTCGGCTGGACCCTGGTGCAGATCCCCTATCTGGCCTGGGGTGCCAGGCTGTCGCCGCACTACCACGAACGCACACGGGTCACCGCCAGCCGCGAGAGCGCACTCATCATCGGCATCCTGCTGTCCGGCTCACTGCCGGCACTGCTGGTATTGCTCCACTTCGATGAGGCGCAGCGGCTCGCACTGACCGGCTGGTTTGCCGTCGCCCTGGGCATACCCGCCTTTACCCTGTTGCTGCGTCGGGTGCCGGCGCCACAGCCACTTGCCGCCGCCGGCAGCAGCTGGCGCGGCCTGACGCAGAACCGCCTGTTCCTGCGCCTGCTGAGCGCGTGGTTCCTGAATGCCCTGGCCAACGCGATACCGGCCATCCTGTTCCCGCTGTACTGCGCCACGGTGCTCGAGACCACGGACCAGACGCGCAACATCCTGCTGGGGCTCTACTTCACCAGTGCCGTCATCGGCATACCCGCCTGGCTGAATCTGAGCCATCGCCTCGGCAAGCACCGCGCCTGGAGCATCGCCATGCTGCTGACCTGCCCGGCCTTCGCGGTGGCGGCATTCCTGTCGCCTGGACAGACCGGCATCTTTGCCGTGGTGTGCGTGCTGACCGGCCTGTGCCTGGGTGCGGACATGGCCCTGCCGCCGGCGATACAGGCCGACGTCGCCGACTGGGACCGGCTGCGTTACCGCCGCAACCGCACCGCCGGCCTGTTCTCGCTCTGGAACATGGCCACCAAGCTGGCGCTGGCGCTGGCCGCCGGCCTGCTGCTGCCGACACTGGCGGCGCTGGGCATAGAGGAAGCAACACCCGCGGCATCGGCAGTGACGGCCCTCGCCATGATCTACGCGCTGCTGCCCTGCGTATTCAAGTTCACAGCCATCACCTTGGTAAGCGGACTGCCGATCACGCAGTCAAGGCAGGCGGCAATCGCAACACGCCTGCTACGTCGCGATGCAAACTGACCGGGAAGCATGATCATGAAGCACGTTCTCTGCGTAGTGTTTGCCGCCCTGTTCATGAGTGGATGCGGAACCATGCACCCCAGAGACTTTGCAGACAGCAACCGGCCCCTGGACCTGTTCGATTACTTCGAGGGTCATACCCGCGCCTGGGGCCTGTTCGAGGACCGTTTCGGCAAGCTGCGCCGGCAGTTCCATGTGGACATCATCGGTACGGTTGACGGTGAGACCCTGGTGCTGGAGGAATCCTTCCTCTATGCCGACGGCGAGCGTCAGCACCGCACCTGGACCATCCGCCGTACCGGCGAAAGCACCTACAGCGGGCAGGCCGACGACGTGGTTGGCGAGGCGCACGGTGAAACCGGCGGCAATGCGCTGCACTGGACCTACAGCATGGATCTCAAGGTCGGTGACCGCCGGCTGCGGGTCGCGTTTGATGACTGGATGTTCCTGCAGTCCGACGGCGTCCTGCTGAACCGTGCCCGCATCAGCAAGTTCGGACTGGAAGTCGGCAGCGTGACACTGGCGTTCAGGAAACCCTGGCAGGAGCCGCAAGACGCCGCAGCAGCCAGCCGATAAGTGGCAACCGGCCAAAGAATTGCGAGGCCGCATCCCAGTGATCGACATGAGCCGCCACCCGGCCGTCATCGGCAAAGCGGATTTCGCTGACACCCTCGACGCGCCATTCGCCGATGACGCGCAGGCGTCCCGTCATGGTCCAGCGGACATAGGCGGTCATATCCGACCATGCCGTGTCGTGCACACCAAAGTGCGGTGACCTGACGTGCCTGCGGGTGTGTTCGAGCACCCGCTGCAGTGACTCGAGGCCGTGTGTATCGTTGAACGGGTCGCTGAAATGCACGTCATCGACTGCCACGCCCGACAGCTGGTCCAGCGACGGCACGCCGGCGGTGTCCAGCTCGCTGAACAGCTGGATCCATCTGGCACACTGCCTCTCCAGTCGCTGCCTGTCTGCTGTCATGTCAGCCGGCCTGCGAGGGGGAAGTAAAGTCGATAGGGCAGCAGCCGGGCCAGCTTGAGCCAGAAAACGAAACGCCAGGGAAAGGCCACCTCGAAGCCCCTGCCCTGCAGCCCGTGGATAATGGCAGCTGCCGCCTGCTCAGGGGTACGCAAGGCCGGCATGCTGAAACGGTTCTTGCCGGTCAGCCGGGTGGCCACGAAGCCGGGACTGAGCAGGCGCACGTCAACACCGCTGCCCTGCAATTCCAGGCGCAGGGTTTCTGCCAGGCTGATCAGTGCGGCCTTGGTCGGGCCATAGGCCGCCGCCTTCGGCAGGCCACGGTAGCCGGCCACGGATCCCATGATGGCAAGCTGTCCGTGTCCCCGCGCCAGCATGCGCGGCAGCACGGCGTCAATGCAGTGGATGACGCCCAGGTAATTGACCTCCATGTGGTGCCGGTACTGCCCGACCGTCGCCGTTGCCGCATCGACAGGTTCATAGGTACCGGCATTCAGCACCACCAGGTCCGGGAGTCCGAGGGTCGCCTCGATCCCGTCGACCACCCCGTCAGCGGCAGCCCGGTCTGTCACGTCGAGCACGAACGGCTGTACGGCCGGGTTTTCAGACTGCATGCGGACCAGGTCTTCGCCGCTGCGCGAGGATGCCGCAACGCGGGTGCTCCCTGCGCCGGCAAGCCGCATGGCCAGGGCGCGGCCAATACCCTGACTGGCTCCGGTGATCCACACCGTCCGCCAGGAAGCGGTCAAAGCCTGGCCTGTGCAGTGCAGTTGCTGCACCGGTAGTGGATCGTCGAGCCGTCATCGACAGTGAAACGCATGGCCAGCCAGCGGCCGGCCCGGTCATACCATGACTCCAGCTGCAGCTGTCCGTCATAGCGGTAACGTGTTGCCGGCAGGCTGCTGTCGGCCAGCACCAGGCTCTCTTCACCTTCGTCATGAATGATCACGCTGTTGATTTCTCCTGTGAGGGTATTGAGCACCGCCTCCTGCCCCAGCACACCGATGTTCCAGTGGTTGGTCGGATAGACCGGCATGGCATGGGAACGCGTCGTCTCGCCGTCCGACCAGACGAAACGATCACCCTGACGCTGGCCGTCAAGGCTGGCCTTTTGACCATCATCATCGACGCTGGCCACTAGTTGCAACAGACCATGCTCGTCCCACGATTCCCTCGCATCGTACTCAAACCGGTAAAACTCGAAACCCAGCAGTCGTACGCTGATGCGTGTGCGTGCCTCGACGACAAGCAGATTACCCCGGTGGCTGTGGCTGATCGTATGCGTTCCAATGTGCCTGCCTTCGCGGTAGATGTCGAACTGCCGGAGTTCCAGCCCGGACACTGGCACATCGGCAGGCCGCTCGCCTGCCGCCAGGCAGCAGGCCGGTAGCAACACGGCAAACAGCACATGAAACGAACGTCTTGCCAGAGGGTATGGGCACATATCGATTCCGACGGCAGTGGTGTCCCGGCACGTGGGGCTTGTGAATGAATACGGATGCATGTGCGGGGTGGATCAGCAACACGCAAACGGTTTCAAGTCCCCGGGCGTAGACGCGATACAATGGGTATGGCCTGCAACCGGCCAGCTAGCAGCACCGGGTCGGCCTGCAAAACAGCCACATCACAGGCCTTTTTTCTATTCATAATCATATACTTGCAGGATATACCTGATGCATAACCCAGGAACAGGCAAGACGCGCCTTGCAACAGCCGGCGACATGCTCCCCGGTGTCGACAGCGCCCTGACCCGCCTCGGCGGGATCATTCTCGGCAAGGACCAGCAGCTGCAGCTGGCGCTGGCCTGCCTGCTGGCCCGCGGTCACCTGTTGATCGAGGACCTGCCCGGCGTCGGCAAGACCACGCTGGCGCATGCCCTGGCCGGCGTGCTCGGCCTGCACTACCAGCGTATCCAGTTCACCAGTGACCTGCTGCCGGCCGACATCCTGGGTATCTCCATATATAACCGCGACTCCGGCGGCTTCCAGTTCCACCCCGGCCCGGTATTTTCCAACATCGTGCTGGCCGACGAGATCAACCGCGCCACCCCCAAGACCCAGAGCGCCCTGCTGGAAGCCATGGAGGAACGCCAGGTCACGGTGGAGGGCGAGACACGCCCCCTGGATGAGCCGTTCTTCGTCATCGCCACGCAGAACCCGGCACACCAGGTCGGCACCTTCCCGCTGCCGGAATCGCAACTCGACCGCTTCCTGATGCGCATCGAACTCGGCTATCCCGATGCCGCAGCCGAACGCCGGCTGCTGGCGGGCGACGACCGGCGCGCGCTGCTGGCCGGGGTCAAGCCGGTCATGAGCCCGGGCGACCTGATGCAGCTGCAGGCACAGGTCGACCGGGTGCATACCTCCGACGCCATACTGGATTACCTGCAGGCGCTGCTGGCATTCAGCCGCCGGGCAACACACTGGCGCAACGGCCTGTCGCCACGCGCCGGGCTGGCGCTGCTGCACTGCGCCCGCGCCTGGGCCTTCCTGGAAGGCCGGGACATGGTGCTGCCCGAAGACGTGCAGATCGTGCTGCCGGCCGTTGCGGGGCATCGCCTGCAGCCGGCCGACGAGCATGCCGGCACACAGACAGACGAAGACCGGGTGCGTGAACTCTTCGGGTCGGTGGCCCTGCCCTGATAACCTTGCCGGCTGACAAGTCCGTATGCCCGCGTGTTGCGCAGTCAGGGATGGCATCCCCCTCGTCCGCATGCGGGAGAGCACCAGGCTGAAGCTGTCTGAACCTGCAATTCAAGGGGCAACATTGAGCTGACATGCAGACACTCACCCTTCGCCAGCGCCTCAGTCCGGCCCGCTTCCTGCGGGGACCCGGACCCGAGATCGGCCCGGTGCAACTGGACCGTTCGCGTATCTTCATCCTGCCGTCGTCGAGCGGCATGCTGTTCGCCGTGGTCTTGCTGGTCATGCTGCTGGGCGCAATCAACTACGCCAACAACATGGGCTACATGTTCACCTTCCTGCTTGGCAGCATGGCGATGGTGTCCATCCTGCACAGCTATCGCAACCTGGCGCAGCTGCAGTTTGCCGCCGGGCGGGCCCGGCCGGTGTTCGCCGGCGAACGGGCCGCCTACGAGATACAGGTCGGCAACCCGGGCGAGCGGACGCGCCATGTCATCGATCTGGAACTGCCGGACCAGGCACCGGTCACCGTGGATGTCGCGGCCGGGCAAACGGTGAGCGTGACCCTGTACAGGCCGGCCGTGCGGCGCGGTCGACTTGCCCCCGGCCGTATCCGGGTCAGCTCGGTGTACCCGCTCAGCCTGTTTCGTGCCTGGGCCAATGTGGAACTGGACATGAACTGCCTGGTCTACCCGCAGCCCGGTCCGCCGCGCAGCATTCCACCGCATGCGGTCTACCGGCCGAACCAGGCCGGCGACAAGGGCCGCGGCGTCGATGACTTCGCCGGCTTCCGGCCCTATCGCCCCGGCGACCCGCCGCGTCACCTGTTCTGGAAGGCGGTCGCGCGTGACCAGGCACTGCTGGTAAAGCAGTTCGGCGGTGACCGGGCCGACGAGCTCTGGCTGGACTGGAACGACCTGCCGGACCTGCCGGTCGAAGAGCGCCTTGGCCAGCTGTGCCGCTGGGTACTCGATGCGGACCGGGAACAGCTGCGCTATGGCCTGCGCCTGCCCGGTACCGAACAGCCCATCAGCAGCGGCCCGGTGCAACGTGCCCGCTGCCTGGAGATGCTGGCGCTTTTCGCCTAGCCCATGCCGGCAAACGACACAAGCCTCGACCTGCGTGCCCATGCCTGGCTGCTGCTGTCAACGCTGCTGGTGGTGCTGCCGCATGTGCCGCGTCTGCCGCTATGGGTCACCCTGTTCGCCGCCTGTCTTGGCACGCTGCATCTGATTGTGCGGCGTGCCGGGCACAGCCTGACGCGCTGGCTGGTCATCGGTCTGACACTGACAGGCGCCAGCGGGGTATTCCTCCACTACCACACCCTGCTGGGCCGTGACGCCGGCGTTGCACTGCTGGTCGTCATGGTGACACTGAAGCTGCTCGAGTCGCGCCGGCCGCGCGATGCATTTGTGCTGATCTTTCTCTGCTATTTCCTGGTCATCACCGGTTTCCTCTACAGCCAGACGCCACTGCTGGCGATGTACATGTTCGCCACCGCCATTGTCATCACCGCCACGCTATCGGTGGTCACCCTGGCCGGGCGACAGCTGCCTGTTCGCCGCCTGCTGCGGGATGCCGCGGTGCTGCTGGGACAGGCCCTGCCAATCATGCTGGTGCTGTTTGTGTTTTTCCCGCGTGTGGTGGGCCCGTTCTGGGGCCTGCCCAAGGATGCCCATGGCGGCATTACCGGTCTCGGCGACACCATGACACCCGGCAGCATCAGCAAGCTGACGAAATCCGACGCCCTGGCCTTCCGGGTGCAGTTCGCCGAGGGTGACAGCACGCCAGCGCCGGCCGAACGCTACTGGCGCGGGCCGGTGCTGTGGCATACCGATGGCAGGACCTGGTCAGCCGGCAGTCTGGTCGTGCTGGCGGGTGCTATCGACAGACCGCAGGTGCGCGGCAAGGGAGTGCACTACGGGATCACGCTGGAACCGCACAGCAAACGCTGGCTGTTTGGCCTCGACCTGCCGGTCTTCGTCAGCGAATCGGCAACCCCCACGGCCGATTTCCAGTGGCTGGCGCACCAGCGCGTGACTTCGCGCATCCACTACGAGGCGATCTCCTACCTCGACTTCAATACCGGTGCGCTGCCGGACGAACTGCGCACGGCCGCATTGCAATTGCCGGACAACACCACCGGGCGCATGCGCCGCCTGGTCGGCAACTGGCGCAACGCCGCCCGCAACGACCACGACGTCGTCAGGGCAGCCCTGCAGCATTTCAATTTGCAGCCCTATATCTACACCCTGGAGCCACCCCTGCTCGGCGACAGCCCGGTCGACGAGTTCCTGTTCTCGACCCGACGCGGCTTTTGCGAGCATTATGCCTCGTCCTTCGTCACCCTCATGCGCATAGCCGGTATACCCGCGCGCGTAGTGACGGGCTACCTGGGCGGCGAATACAACCCGGTCGGCGATTACTGGCTGGTGCGTCAGTCCGATGCCCACGCCTGGGCCGAGGTCTGGCTGCCCGGCGCCGGCTGGCAACGGGTCGACCCGACGGCAGCGGTCGCACCGGAGCGCATCGAGCATGCACTGGACAGGAGTACACAAGGCGCCGGTGAAGCGGCCAGCTTCCTGCTCGGCGATGGCGGCCTCATGGCCCGCAACTGGCGCGCGCTGCGCCATGTGTTCGACGCCCTCGACAACAGCTGGAACCAGTGGGTGCTGTCCTACAATCCCAAACGGCAAATGGCCATACTGCGCTCACTCGGCTTCCGTCATCCCGGCTGGAAGGACCTGGCGCTGCTGCTGGTTGTCCTGGTCGGCAGCCTGCTCGCCGGCACCGCGGCCTGGATGTTTCTGCGACGGCCACGCGAGCAGGACCCTGTGGCACGCGCCTGGACGCGCTACTGCCGGCGTCTGGCGCGCATGGGCCTGCCACGCCGCCCCGACGAGGGCCCGCAGGATTATGCCCGGCGCGTCACGGGTGAACGGCCTGATCTGAAACAGCCGGTATGGCGTATCACGGACACCTACACCCGGCTGCACTATGGTGCCCCGGGCAACCGGATGGCCGGCATCAGCCTGTTGCAGAAACTGGTTAGGCGTTTCCCGCAACAGACAGCCGGATCAACACACTGACCGCTCACATGAATCATGCACTGATCTGGCTGCGACGGGATCTGCGACTGGCCGACAACCCCGCGATGCAAGCCGCGCTGGATAAAGGTCTGAAACCGGTCCCGGTCTATATACACGACATCTCTGCGGAGGCCGGCGGCGCAGCCAGCCGCTGGTGGCTGCACCACAGCCTGCAGGCACTGCAGCAGGACCTGCGCGCCCGTGGCAGTGACCTGCTGATTCTGGCCGGCGAGAGCCGCACACGGCTGCCGGCGCTGGCACGCGCCTGCAATGCCGATCACATCTTCTGGAACCGGCGCTACGAGCCTGCGGAAGCGGCACGCGACGCGTCCCTCAAGGCGGCCCTGCATGAGTCCGGCCTTGTCGTCGAGAGCCTCGCCGGTAACCTGCTGCGCGAACCCTGGACCCTCGCCAAGCGCGATGGCACACCCTACCGGGTGTTCACGCCGTTCTACCGTGAACTGCAGGCCAGTACGCCTGTAGACATGCCACTGCCGGCGCCGGACACGCTGCCGCCCCTGCCGCACGCACTGCCGGCATCGCTGACACCCGACGATCTGGAACTGCTGCCTGACATTCCGTGGGATGCCGCCTTCCCCGCGCACTGGCAGCCGGGCGAGACCGGCGCCTGGCAACGCCTGGAGACCTTCAGCCGCGACGCCATGGCCGACTACGCGGACAACCGCGACCGCCCGGACCTGCCGGATACCAGCCGGCTGTCACCTCACCTGCACTTCGGTGAAATCACCCCGCGGCAGATCAGGCAGTTCGTCGAGGACACGCTACGGCACCGCGACCAGCCGGGCCTCGTCGCCGCTGCCGAGTCCTGGCTGCGCCAGCTGGCATGGCGCGAATTCGGACATCATCTGCTATGGCACTACCCGGACACGGCGGAGCATCCCCTGGACCGGCGTTTTGAAAACTTCCCCTGGCGCGAGGACCCGGCCGGGCTGCGTGCCTGGCAGACCGGGCAGACCGGCATACCGCTGGTCGACGCCGGCATGCGCGAACTGTGGACGACCGGCTGGATGCACAACCGGGTGCGCATGGTGGTCGCCTCCCTGCTGACGAAGAACCTGCGGCTTCCCTGGCAGGCGGGTGCGGCCTGGTTCATGGACACCCTGGTGGACGCCGACCTGGCCAACAACACCCTGGGCTGGCAGTGGACTGCCGGCTGCGGCGCCGACGCGGCGCCCTTCTTCCGCATCTTCAACCCGGTGCGCCAGGGTGAGCGCTTCGACCCCGACGGCAGCTACGTGCGTCGCTGGGTACCGGAACTGGCCGCCCTGCCGCCAAAGTGGATCCAGCGACCCTGGGCGGCGCCAGCAGACCTGTTGCATGACGCCGGCATCGTACTTGGCGAGCACTACCCGCCGCCGATCGTCGACCTGGCCGACAGCCGCAAGGCGGCGCTGTCGGCGTGGGACCGTATCAAGTCGCGAGGCTGACGGGCTGTCACCGGACCGCACGGGGCTGCTAGTATTCAGCCAGACTTGAAACCGATGCGGAGAGCTTCATGCACGTCACCCTCGTTCACGTCCATGTCAAACCCGAACATGTGGACGCCTTCATCGCCGCCTCCGCGGCCAACCACGCGGCCTCCATCCGGGAGCCCGGCAACCGGCGCTTCGACATCCTGCAGTCACCCGACGACCCCTGCCGGTTCATCCTGTACGAGGCCTATGCCACGGCAGAGGATGCCGCGGCGCACAAGCAAACCGCACATTACCTGAACTGGCGCGAGACCGTCGCCGACTGGATGGCGGAACCGCGCCAGGGCATCCCCTGGAGCGGACTCTACCCGGCAGCATGATCCGGCAGTTTTCCCTGGCACGCTTCCCGCGCATCGAGTTTGGTCCCGGGGCGATCGGGAAGGTACCGCAGCTGGCGGCGCGCTATGGCACCCGTACACTGCTGGTCACCGGGGCACAATCCTTCCAGTCCTCGGCACACTGGGAGCCACTGCTGTCAGGACTGAAGCGGGCCGGACTCGACTGGCGGCACACCACCATTCATAGCGAACCCTCGCCGCAGATGGTGGATGCGGCCGTCGCCGGGTACGCCGGTGAACACATCGATGTCGTCATCGCCATCGGCGGGGGCAGCGTGCTGGATGCCGCCAAGGCCATCGCCGGACTGCTGCGCGTCGGCGACACGGTGATGGACTACCTCGAGGGTGTCGGCCCGGAGAAAGCCTACCGGGGTCCCGCCGTACCGTTCATCGCTGCCCCGACGACTGCCGGCACCGGCAGCGAGGCCACCAAGAACGCCGTCCTCAGCGTCATTGGCGAGACAGGATTCAAGAAGTCGTTCCGAGACGAACAACTGGTGCCGGAGTACGCCGTGGTCGACCCGGACCTGCTGGCCACCTGCCCGCGCGAGCAGATCGCCGCCAACGGCATGGACGCGCTGACCCAGCTGATCGAGTCCTACGTGTCACTCAATGCCAACCGGCTAACCGACGCACTTGCCATCGACGGCATCCGCGCGGCCCGCGACGCGTTGCTGCCGTTGTACGACGATCCCGCGGCGGCGGCAGCGCGCGCCGGCATGGCCTACGCCTCACTGCTGTCGGGCATTACGCTGGCACAGACGGGGCTTGGCTCGGTGCATGGCCTGGCATCGCCGCTGGGTGCCTTCTTCCCGATCCCGCACGGCATGGTCTGCGGTACGCTGGTGGCGACCTGTTCACGGGTCAATATCGAGGCCATGCTGGAACGGGACCCCGGCAACGTGGCCCTGGAAAAGTACACCGAGGTCGCCGAAGTGCTTTGCCGCCAGGCATTTTCCAGTCATCAGGCAGCACACAGGGCACTGGTTGGTCTGCTGGAGGACTGGACCCGCCATCTGCAGATCCGGCAGCTTGCGTATTACGGCATTGGCGAGACCGACTTCGAGCGCATCGCGACGAACTGCCGCGGCAGCAGCATGAAGACCAACCCGGTCGTTCTGACCGATGCCGAGATTACCGGTATTCTGCGCGAACGGCTCTAGCCCGCTCCGCAACACGCTGCCCTCCTGCCGGGGCGCCCGGGTCCGGCAGGTTCCCGCCCGCACTTGAAATCCCGCCGGGCGCCCCTATGTAGGAAGCATGTCATTTGACGAGATCATTCAAGGAGACTGCACATGCTGCTGACACACTACGCGCCCTATGGGCTGTTTGGCCAGCTCAACAACGAAGTCAATCGCATGCTGGCCGGCAACCGGGGCACACGCCGCGTTGACATCGAACGCGAATGGACCCCGGCAGTGGATATTCGCGAGGAAGCGGACCGCTTTGTCCTGGTGGCCGACATTCCGGGTGTTGCCCGCGACAATGTCGATATCACGCTGGACAAGGGCGTACTCACCATCAAGGGCGAGCGCAGTGCGAGGCACGGCGAGGAAGACAGGGAATACCGCCGCCGCGAACGCATTCACGGTGCCTTCATGCGCCAGTTCACGCTGCCGGACACCGTCGATGCGCAACACATCAGCGCCACGGTGGCTGACGGTGTACTGGAAATCGTCATCGCAAAGGCGGAAAAGCCGCAGCCGAAGAAGATTTCGGTAAACTAGGACGCCAGACCCTGCCGTTTGCTAACGCCCGTTGCCCCTCTCGGGCGGCGGGTATGGCCTGATGCATGAAACCGTATTCCGACGCCTGTGACGAGAACCGCAAACCGATCCTGGCCGTGATCCGCCAGGAGTTCTCGGCCTGCCGCACAGTCCTCGAGATCGGCAGCGGCACCGGCCAGCATGCGGTCTATTTCGCCCGGCAGTTACCGCACCTGACATGGCAGCCCAGCGACATTGCCGGCAATCATCCCGGCATCAATGCCTGGCGCAGCGAGGCCGGTCTCGACAACGTACCGGAACCCCTGCAACTGGATGTCAGCCGCGACGACTGGCCTGCCGCTCGATACGACGGTGTCTTCAGCGCCAACACCTGCCACATCATGTCATGGCCGGAGGTCGAGGCAATGTTCCGCGGTATCGGCAAGGTCCTCCTGCCGGGCGGTGTCCTGTGCCTGTATGGCCCGTTCAACTACCACAACGCCTACACCAGCGATAGCAACGCCCGCTTTGATGCCTTCCTGAAGTCCCGGGACCCGGCAAGCGGCATACGCAACCTCGAGGACCTGGACAGCCTGGCCGCGGAGAACGGCATGCGATTCCACCAGGACCATGACATGCCGGTCAACAACCGGCTGCTTGTCTGGTCAAGGCAATAAGGCGCGCACCCTCGCCGCCTGGCGCCGGGACCGGCAAGGACCGACGGCCGGGAGGCAATCAGTCGTCCTGTTCCAGCAAGGGACAGAAAAATGCCGCCCCCATCGCGACCGCTGACGGCAGATCCAGGATGCTGATGTTGCCCCTGTCCTGCTCGCGCCAGTCCACGCCCGTTTCACTGTCACGCAGGAACACCATATCAAGACACAGGCTGCGGGCGGCGCAACCCGAGGTCCCCTGCCAGCGGATACCCACCCAGGGGTGCCCGGGGCTGGCCGACATGACCGCCTTCCCCTGCATCCGGACCTCGATCGGCGCATCGCTGATATGACAACGGGAGCTCACCGTGGTCGCGGCATTGAACATGGGGCCGACAGACAAGGCATCCAGGGCGCACATCGCATGCAGTAGCTGCCCGCCGTTTACCCGCACGCGATGCACCCGTTCCTCCATGGTAAACGGGTAGGCGCCGGTGACTTCGCCGCCGTCCGGCGACAGCACCACCAGGTCGTCCGAGGCAAGCCGCTGCAGCGCCGTATCAACAGGGACATCACCCAGATGTTCTGCCATTTCCTCACGCGACAGGGGCCGCCCGCGTCCGGCAAAGCTGTGCAGTATCCTTCTGTGCAGCTCCCGCAACAGCGCTGCAAGCCGGCGCTGGCTTTCGCCGAGCGGTAACAGGTCGTTCAGGCGATCAAGGGGTTCCTGCATATCCAATGGCTGATTCTCCTTTCAAGGACAGCTGTATTTGACAGACAGGCACACGCCAGGCGATGCCTGGGGATTCATGTACGATGGCAGACAGATGCAGCACAGGACAGCGCCACACCGGCCGGCAGTTACTGCCTGATCTTCAACCCTGGTTCACCGGGACGAACATCATCGGCCACCGGCATTTTCCGAGCAGACCCTCTTCAGTTGCATCCAGCAGTACGCCGTATGCCATGCCGTGCCTGTGGCAGCCCAGCATAATCAGGTCTGCCTGCAGGCGGCTCGCTTCCTCGAGCAGCGTCGCGGCCGGCGAACCTTCAACCAGCAGCGAGGTTGCGTCGATGCCCCGCTCGCGCAGGCACTGCGCGAGATGCTGCAGAAAGTCATGCTCATGACGGTATTCCGCCGCCACCTCGCGGCGCATGACCTCGCGGTCGACGTTGAAGGGCGGCTGGCCGGGATGCGGCACAACGTGGATCAGCCAGACCTTGCTCGAAAATGCGCCCGCCAGTTCCAGGGCACGCTCCATGAGGGGGGATGCAATGGTCGTGGCCTCGCAGTCCTCGATCGCCAGCAGTATGTTTTTCACTTTTAGAGGCTCCGTGTTTCCGGCATGCCTGCCGTTCCCGTTCATTATCCGGCCCAGAACGGCAGTTGCATCCTTATTCGTCATGACATTGTAAACCTGTCCATCTACAGTACAAGTCAACCGGCGGCCATGCCGGATATCCGCAGCAAGGCCAGCAGTCCTGTATGGCAAACGGCCCGGACTTGCTACACTTGTGCCAATCCAAATACTACAGGAAGACTGCCATGACTGAACTCAGGGCCTGGTCCGTATGGGATGCCGGTATCCGCTGGTTTCACTGGATCAACCTGCTGTGCGTGCTGGGTCTGGTCGGCGTGGGCCTGGTCATACTCAACAGCAAGGCCCTGGGTGTGCCCACCGAAGGCAAGATCCTGCTGAAGACCGTGCACGTCTGGATCGGCTATGTCTTCGCCCTGAACCTGGCATGGCGACTGGTGCGGGCATTTACCGGCGGGGGGCATGCGCGCTGGCGCGCCATCCTGCCCGGCGGGCATGGCTACCTGGCCGAGGTTCGCCGCTATGTTGCCGGTTTCCGCGCCGGGCGGCCACGCCAGTATCTCGGTCACAACCCGCTCGGACGCCTGGCGATCACCGTCATGCTGTTGCTGCTGACGGCACAGGCCGTTACCGGGCTGGTGCTGGCCGGCACTGACCTGTTCTACCCGCCCCTGGGCGGCTGGATTGCCGGCTGGGTCGCCGCACCGGACATTGATCCGGCAACGCTTGTGCCCTATGCCCCGCAGATGTACGACGAGGCCGCCTGGGAGGCCATGCGTGCCTTCCGCAAACCCTTCATCACCGTGCATTACTACGGCTTTTATGCGCTGCTGGCACTCGTCGTGCTGCATATCTCGGCCGTCGTCGTGACCGAGCTGCGCGAGGGTGGTGGCCTGGTCTCCGCCATGATTACGGGGAGGAAGGTGATGGACCAGACGCCGGCCGACCTGGCCTCAACCGGGGACGACCGCACCGCCGACTGATCGCCGGCCGGTCTGCAGAGGTGGCAGGCGGCCCCGGACCGCGGCCGGCTATTCGGTCATCTCCAGCCCCATTTCGCCGGCACGCTTGCGCCACAGACGGCGTGCATACTGCTGCATGTCAATGTTGCTGTCGCCCTCGTCGACGATCTCGAGCCCTAGCAGTGTCTCGAGGATGTCCTCGAGCGTGAGGATGCCCTCGACACTGCCATACTCGTCGACGATCAGCATGATATGCGCGCGCTGGCGCAGGAACTCGTCAAAGGCATGCGACAGCGAGATGGTCTCCGGCAGCGCCGACATCTCGCGACGGTAGGTGGAAAGCCGGGTATCGGTATTGCCGCGCGCCTGCGCGAGCAAAAGGTCGCTGCGAAGCACGAAGCCGTCCAGGCGACCGGGCTCCCTGCTGTAGATCGGTATGCGGGAAAACCGCTCACTGCCGTACTTCCAGAAAAACTCCTCGACCGTGAGGTCCTCCGACAGGGAGAAGATCACCGTGCGCGGCGTCATGGCATCGGTTACCACCATCCGGTGCAGGCGCAGCAGGTTCTTCAGGATGCGGGTCTCCTGCTGTTTCAGCTGGCCCTCTCTCTCGCTTAGTTCAGCCATCGCCGCGAGCTCTTCGCGGTTGAAACCCGTCAAGCCGGGACCCTGGGACAGGCCACGGGTCACCATATCGGAGAGTTTCACGAACGGGTAAAGCAACCGGACCAGGCCGGTCAGCATCCAGGCCGTGGCGGGCGCCAGCTGTTTCCAGTAGTGGGCGCCAAGGGTCTTGGGAATGATCTCGGAAAACACCAGGATGAGCAGTGTCAGGATGCCGGAGGCAATCCCGACATAGGCGCTGCCGAACACGCTGGCGGCCTGCGCACCGGCGCCGGCCGCGCCGACGGTGTGGGCAATGGTGTTGAGTGTCAGGATCGCAGCCAGCGAGCTGTTGATGTCTTCCTTGAGCCTGCCCAGCAGGATGCCGGCCTTGCGTCCCTTTCGCTGCATCAGGGTGACGTGGGGCGTGGTGACACTGAGAATGACCGCCTCGGCAATGGAACAGAGAAAGGAAAAGCCGAGGGCGATGCAGACGTAGACGATCAGCAGTAGCATGGAACACCATTTACGGTTTGCGGGAGGACGCGGGCGCGCCACAGGATAGGCAATCCGGGATGGATTTTCCATACGGGAAAGGCATATACGGCAGACCGGTATGGCGCCAGACTGCCGGGCGGATCAGTGGAGTCAGGCGTCGCTTCGGGCCTCCTGCCCTCTCGCGACATACACTACGTCCCTGTAGATAAAACCCGGCCCCGGGCATTGCTGCCAGGGGCCGGGGGATTGCAGGTAGCCCTTTCGACGGTGTCGGGACCGCCGCACAGGGAGGTCAGTTATCGAAGTGAGAGGCTACCCACGGAACCGCCACAACCGCGAACATGCCGGCAATAACGACGTCCTTCATTTCGTCGACTGTTTGCAGCCAGGAAAAACCCGGATCGGCAATCACCACAATTGCAATCAATGCCATCAGCCACTTGTACATAATCACCTCCTGAAAAACGCGGACTGCACACGGCGTCCTTGATGATTATGTTATCGGCAACCGGGTAAATACTTCCGTGATGCAGGCCACATCGGACTGTGACCCGTCGCGCAATTCAGCAAGAATCACGGCTTTTCACCGGCGGGAGACGCGACATCAACGACCGTGCCGTCCACCTTGCAATCCTGGCGTTGTGCCACGATCTGGATGCTTTCATCCTCCATCAGGTCCCTGAGCGTGATTTCACTGAGAAAGCCGTAAATCTGCCGGCTCAATTCATCCCACAGTTCGTGCGTCAGGCAGCGATTGCCACCCTGACAATTGTGGGAGCCGCTGCAGCGGGTGGTGTCGACAACCTCGTCGACCGCGGAGATGATTTCCGCCACGGCAATCTGCTCGGGAACGCGTTCCAGCGAATAGCCCCCGCCCGGTCCCCGCGTGCTCCTGACCAGGCCGCCCTTGCGCAAGCGGGTAAACAGCTGCTCCAGGTAGGACAGTGATATATCCTGGCGTTCGGATATCTGTGACAGGGTGACCGGCCTCGACTGGGAATGAAAGGCAAGATCCAGCATCGCGGTTACTGCATAACGCCCCTTGCTTGTCAGTTTCATAAAACTGCCCCTGAATTCATGGATGGTGTTTTCATCCTGCCGCCCGCGGACACATCCGGTTCTTCAGGAACCCGATGAGCCGCCATCCTCTGTTATTTCGTCGTCTTCGCCGGGCACGTGGATCTCCTTGCCCTCGACATGGTTGAGCTCACAGTTGCCGATATCGGGCAACCTGTGGTCGCCGACTTCGCCACCGAGCGCCTTCAGGCCCTTGCACATATCCTCGAGGCGGGCGTCCATCGCATGGATATGATCGAGGATGCCATTGACGGCGGTTGCCACCGGATCGGGCATGTCCTGCGTCTCGCCGTAGGCATCGAAACCCATCTTGCGGGCAATGGCCTGGCGCCTCGAATCGGGCGCCACCGCCGCCCCTTTACTGACGACTCTCCCCGGCACACCCACCACGGTGTTGTTCTCATGCACGCTCTTGAGCACCACGGCATTGGAACCGATACGCACGCCGTTACCGATGGTTATCGGCCCCAGTACCTTGGCGCCTGCGCCGATGACCACGTCATTGCCCAGCGTCGGATGCCGCTTGCCCTTGTTCCAGCTGGTGCCACCCAGGGTGACACCGTGGTACAGGGTGCAGTCGTCGCCGATCTCGGTGGTCTCACCGATGACCACGCCCGAACCATGATCAATGAAAAAACGCCGGCCGATACGTGCGCCCGGGTGTATCTCGATACCGGTGTACCAGCGCGGTATATTTGACAGCACCCGTGCCAGCCATTTCATCCCCCGGTTCCACAACCAGTGATTCAGGCGGTGAAACAGGATGGCATGAATGCCTGGATAGGTGGTCAGGATTTCGAACGCATTCCGGGCCGCCGGATCGCGCTCGAAAACCGAACTGATGTCTTCACGAATTCGTTCAAACATTGAATATAAAATACAGATGCTTGCGAATTCTTTCCATAAAAAAACACAAGACCTGGGATCGCCTGGGTACGCTCATGCTAAACCTTTTGTCGTGCCGATGACAGTGGCCACAGGCTTACTCGGGGAATAGCCCGGCTCAGCGCCTGGCGCACTTCTGCTGAGCCGCGCTCAGGATGCCGCGCAAGATGTTCATCTCGTTGGCGTCCGGGCCCGCACGGTTGTAAAGACGCCGCAGGCGACGCATCAGCTGGCGCGGGTTGTCGGGGTCAAGGAAGTCCACTTCGACCAGCACCTGCTCGAGGTGCCGGTAGAATCGTTCCATCTCCTCACTGTCAACCGGCACCGCTTGCGGCTGCGCACCCGCCCCCTCGCCGGGTAGCGCCTCGCTCGCCATGCGCAACTCGTAGGCAATGATCTGCACCGCGGATGCCAGGTTCAGCGAACTGTATTCGGGATTGGCGGGGATACGCACCAGGTAGTGGCAACGGTCCATCTCCGCATTGCTCAGCCCGGACTGTTCGTTGCCGAACAGCACGGCGGCCTTGCTCCCGCCCTGCCCTGCGATCATGGCGGCACAGGCACGCGGATCGAGCAGCGGACACGGTATGCTGCGGGCACGGGCACTCGCACCGATGACCAGGTGGCAACCGCGCAGCGCCTCGTCCAGGCTGTCGAACACCTGTGCCCGGGCAAGCAGGTCGTCGGCACCCGAGGCGCGCGCCGTCGCTTCGGCCGCGGGAAACTGTCCTGGTTTCACCAGGCCCAGCTCCCCGAGCCCCATGGTTTTCATGGCCCGCGCAGCCGCACCGATGTTGCCGGGGTGACTGGTATTGAGCAGCAGGATCCGGGTCGAGGACAGCACGAGGTACCTCAGGCGCGTTCCAGCGGGAAGGCAATCACATCCGCAATGTGGTCGTAGCGGCCTGCCACCATGAGCAACCGGTCAATGCCCAGCGCAACACCTGCGCAGTCCGGCAGGCCGTCCCTCATTGCCGCCAGCAGGCGCTCATCGACATCGAC
>JBFELL010000015.1:0-29505 GCA_041552135.1 Gammaproteobacteria bacterium | reverse complement strand
GGGTCGGCAATCTCTGTCCGCAGTGCCTTGCCATGCGTCGTGGCATCCCGCGCCAGCCGCGCCTTTGTCTAGCTGACATCCACACCGGCGGCCTGCTGCTTTTTCACGTTTGCCAGCAGCTTGTCCAGCGCTTCACGCAACTCGTCCTCGACGCGCATGACCTCGACGATAGCCAGCGCCAGCTCCTCGCCTGTCGCGCCCTTTTGCTTGGACTTGATTTGCTGAGATTGTGCGAAGCGCTCGTCGATCGTTGCCAGCAGATCCTGCGCCTCATCGGCAAGTGTTGTCTCCCTGGCGGCTCTGGCGGTCTCGGCGCTGTCGCTGCCTGTGCCCTGTTCAGCTGCCGCGATAACCATGCCTGCCACGGGCAGTGCCAGCAGCAGGAAAAGCAGTGTGTGTAGCAGTTTTTTCATGGTGAATACCCTCCGATATGCTGATGTCACGGGGTATACCTTGGCCGGTATGCCAGACTGAGGCGGCCACTCTAGCACGCTTCAGGTGCGTTCACTGCGCACATTGAGATAAGCGCGCTCGGAGATGTCCTGCCAGGCCTCTACCTGGGTGCGGAAGCGGGTAAAGGAATCATAGACCTCGCCCGACAACGGGTCCCCGCCGGCGATCTCGGCCACGACCTCGTCGGACAATTCGCGCAGCCGCCCGAGCACGGTGTCCGGCAGGCGGCGCAGGTCCACATTGTGCTCGCTGACCAGCGTCTGCAGTGCGGCATTGTTGCGCGCGGTGTATTCCGCCAGCATATCCTCGTTCACCACCCGGCAGGCATTCATGACAATGCTCTGCAGGTCATCGGGGAGCTTCTGCAGCGCCGCACGGTTGACCAGGCCTTCCAGCGTGGTGCCCGGTTCGTGCCAGCCGGGGTAGTAGTAGTACTTGGCGGCCTTGTACAGGCCGAAGGCGAGGTCATTGTAGGGACCGACCCATTCAGTGGCATCGATGGCGCCGGACTGCAGGGACGTGAAGATCTCGCCGCCCGCCATGTTGACCGGCGTGCCGCCGGCGCGCTTCAGTACCTCGCCACCAAGTCCCGGGATACGCATCTTCAGACCCTCGAGATCGGACAGGCTGTTGATCACGCGATTGAACCAGCCGGCCATCTGCACCCCGGAGTTACCTGCCGCCGCCGGCACAACACCAAAGGGTTCGTAGACCTTGCGCCACAGCTCCAGTCCGCCGCCATGATACAGCCAGGCGTTCATTTCCTGTGCCGTCAGGCCAAATGGCACGGCGGCAAAAAACTGCGCCGTCGGCGTCTTGCCCTTCCAGTAATAGGCGGCACCGTGCCCCAGTTCCGCCGTTCCCTGACTGACGGCATCGAACACCTGCAGTGCCGGCACCAGCTCACCGGCGCCAAATACCTTCACCTGCAGGCGGCCGCCACTCATCTCGCCGACCAGACGCGCCAGGTTGTTTGCACCGGTACCGAGACCCGGGAAATTCTTCGGCCAGGTCGTGACCATCTTCCAGTGGATGGTCTCCCGGCCAGCCGGCGCCGGCGCGCCGGCCGGGGCCGTGTCTGTCTGCCCGCAGCCTGCCAGCAGGCCACCACCGATCACTGCACCGGCGCCGGCCTTGCCCAGAAAATCACGACGTTTCATCTCAATGCCCCTTTGCGTCCAGGTCGTAAAAGTCGCCGATTGTACTCTGCACCGCACTGAAATTCGCACCCGTCAGAGGCCGTTGCAGAATAACAACACATTGGCTGAAAATTAGCCTTGTATTTACCGAAGGTTATGACATAGTATTCAGCGAACGCTTCCAGAAACATAGCTAGCACACTAATTCTACGAAAGATAAATTTGTTGCGAATCAGCAACAGACGCCGCGGATCGGGCCAGGAGGGGACCGGGCAGTGAGCAATCTCAATACAATCCGTGCGCGGTTTTCCGCCCTTATCCTTACCGGCCTGCTGCTGGCGTCCCTGGCAGGACTTGCCAGTGCCCTGCTATTTGGCCTGGCAGCACCGGCAGAATTGCGCCTGCCACGGACCGGACTTTACCTTGCCTCCTTCATGGCCGCCATCCTGATCGCCGCCGGCATCTATTTCTCACGGTATTTCAAAAGCCTGAGCAATGGACACGGCAACGGCCTGGAACAGCGCCAGCAACGGCGCCTGGCACGATTCAGTCGTGATTACTGGGGCCTGTTCCTGTGCTACGCACTGGCGGCACCGGTCGTATTCTTCCTTGCCATCGGTCAGCCTGTAGGCGATGCACTTGGCCGGTTCCTGCAACTGCTCCTGCTGCAGCTGTCTGCCGTAACGCTGGTCGGTCTGCCGACCTTCCAGCTGGCACAGGATATGATCGGCCGGCTGGGCGGGGAACTCAGCCTGCAGAAGATCCAGGTCAGTCTGAAATCGCGCTTCACCCTGCTGGGCGGATTTGTCCCGCTGCTGTCGTACTCGGTGCTCATGAATTACCAGTGGCAGCTGAGCGGTGAACTGGGTACGGGCCACCTTGCAATCTGGCTGACGCTGGTCATCATCACCGGCATGATCACCCTGTTCACCGTGCGCAGCGTCACCCGCGCGCTGGCACCGGTTCAGGAAATCTTCCTGCGCAGCGGCGCCTCGACACACACCGATCTCGCACAACTCAACGCCCGCTCGAACGATGAAATCGGCTTTATGACACAGGCCCTCGGCAAGCTGTTTCGTCGTCTTGGAGAGCAGGAGACCCACATGCGTGCCGTCGTCGAGACCGCGGCCGAAGGCATTATCGTCGTCAATGAGAAGGGCCTCATCGAGACCTTCAACCCGGCAGCGGAAAAACTCTTCGGCTACCTGGCCAATGAAATCCGCCAGCAGCCACTGAAGTGGTTGCTGCCGGAACTGGTCAACACCGACAACCTGCTCGCCCCGGTCGATGAAGAGCGTGAAGTGGAGGGCCTGCACCGCAACGGTTCACCCATGCAGCTGTCGGTACGTGTCAGCGACATGCATATCAACGGCCGGCGACTGTTTACCTGCCTGGTAGCCGACATCACCCGGCGCAAGGCCACCGAAGCTCAACTGCGCGACGCCGAGAACCGTTACCGTGACCTGGTCGAGACGGCACACGACCTGGTGTGGACACTCGACAGCGAGGGACGCTTCACCTATCTCAACCGCGCCAGTACCTCCATCTATGGCTACAGCTCGGACGAGATGCTGCAGTGCCGGATTCAGGATTTCCGCTCGCCCGAGCATGCACCGGTAGACGAGGAGGCCATCCACGACCTGCTCTGCGGCAAGCAGACCCAGGCGCAGTTCGAGACAGTGCATCTCGATGCCGATGGCAAGCCGCATTTCCTCAGTTTCAGCGCCAAGACACATCTCGACGAAAGCGGCAAGGTAATCCAGGTCAGCGGTACCGCCCGCGACATAACCGAGCAAAAGGCCTTCCAGCACCAGCTGTCCTACCATGCGGAGCATGACTCGCTGACCGGCCTGTTCAACCGCAACTACTTTCAGCAGGAACTCGAACGCACCGTCGCACGCGTGGCACGCAGCGGCACGGCCTGCGCCCTGTTCTACATCGATCTCGACCAGTTCAAGTACATCAACGACACACTCGGGCATGCGGCCGGCGACCGCCTGCTGGTGGACGTGGCAACACTGCTGTCATCGCATGTACGCGACGGCGACCTGCTGGCGCGCTTTGGCGGCGACGAGTTCACCCTGCTGCTGTACAACATCGACAAACGCGATGTCATGACCGTCGCGGAAAACTTCCGCGCCCTTTGCGACGACTACAAGTTCGTCGAGGATGACACTACCTGCAATATCGCCTGCAGTATCGGCGTGACCATGATCGACCGGCAGGTGACGTCCGCCGAGGATGCACTCTCACACGCCGACCTCGCGTGCAACATGGCCAAGCAGCAGGGCCGCAACCGCGCCAAGCTGTACAACCCGGCCGACAGCGACAAGGCCGGCATGGCGGCCGACATGGGCTGGGCGGCCCGCGTGCGCGAGATGCTCGAACACGACCGCTTCAAGCTGGTCTACCAGCCGATCGTTTCGACCGCGGACAGCCACGTCATGGACTACGAGGTGCTGGTGCGCATGGTCTGTGACGACGGCCAGATGATCCTGCCCGGCGGCTTCATGCCGGCGGCAGAACGCTTCGGCCTGATTCACAGCGTGGACCGCTGGATCGTGGAGCGCGCCATCCGTCAGCTGGCGGCGCTGCACACCCAGGGACAGCAGGCCAGTTTCTCCATCAATCTCTCCGGCCGGGCCTTTGAAGATGCCACGCTGCTGCCGCTGATCAAGAACCTGCTCGGGGAGACCGGCCTGGAGCCGACCTGGCTAACCTTCGAGATCACGGAAACCGCCGCCATCGCCAATCTCGCCGCCGCAGAGGAATTCATTTCCGCGCTCAAGGACATCGGCTGCCAGTTTGCACTCGACGACTTCGGCTCGGGCTTCTCCTCTTTCGCCTACCTGAAACACCTGCCGGTCGACAAGCTCAAGATCGACGGCGGTTTCGTCAAGGGCATGGCACACAGCTCGGTTGACCAGGCCATGGTCGAGTCGATGAACCAGATCGCGCACGCGCTTGGCAAACAGACCATCGCCGAATGCGTGGAAAACGAGGAGACCCTGCAGATCCTGCGCCAGATGGGTGTCGACCGCGCCCAGGGCAACTATATCGGCCGCCCGCGCGAGGCACTGATGAGTATTGCCCAGGTAGCCGTAGCGGCCGAAACCGGGGCCGCCGCCAACTCCCGCTAGTCTGTCGGCGGCACGCGCCGCCACTGTCCGTCGAAACAGGATGCGGTATGCTAGCGTCCCGCGACCCAGATTCCGCATTCAGCCTATACCGACCGGAGAGACAACCGCATGTATGGACGAACACTTCTGCTGCTGGCCCTGCTGTTCAGCCAGCCGGCGCTTGCCGTCGACACCCTCGACAAGCTGCGCGAATCCGGCGTTATCACCATTGCCCATCCTGCGAACACGCCGCCCTTCAGCTACATGAAGGGCGGTGAACCGACCGGCTATTCGATCAACCTCTGCCGGCAAGTCGTCGACAACATCGCCCTGCAACTGGGCATGCAGCAAATCCGGATCAACTGGCGTACGGCGACGACGCCCGAAGCGCTGCGCCTGGTGGCAGATGGCAGCGTGGACATGAACTGCGGCACCACCAGTATCACGCTGTCACGCCAGGAGCAGGTCGATTTCAGCAACGAGATCTTCGTAGCCGCCGGCGGTGTACTGGTCAGCTCCAGGTCCGGCATCAGCAGCCTGGACGGCCTGTCGGGCAAGCGGGTTGCCGTGATCCGCGGCACGACCACGCAAGGGCGCCTGTCCACCACGCTAGGTCAAAAGGGCGCCATGGCGATACTCGTGCCGGTCAGCAATACGGACGAGGGCATGCAGGCACTCAACAGCGGCAAGGCCGATGCCTACGCCTCCGACCGCACGGTCCTGCTTGGCCTGGCGACAGCCTCCGGCGACGCGTCGCGCTACACCCTCCTGCCCGAGCTGTTCTCGATTGATCCCTACGCCCTGGTACTGCCGCGCGGCGACAGCGACTTCCGCCTGGCGGTCAACCGCGGCCTTTCCGATATCTATCGCAATGCCTCGCTTGAAGAGGTCTACGGACGCTGGTTCGGACCCGGCTCGGAGCCTTCCCAGACCCTGCGCACGGTATACCTGCTGAATTCGTACCAGGACTGATACCGGACCGTAGGTCGGATCAGGCGCAATGCGCCGTAATCCGACAGGTGTGTTGCGATTTCGTCGGATTACGCTTCGCTAATCCGACCTGCTGTAGCAATGCCGGAACCGTTAAACGCTGATGCGTTCGAGATTGGCGTAGCCGACCACCAGCCACTTGGGGCCGGCGCGGTTGAAATTCACCTGCACGCGGGCATTGCTGCCCTGGCCCTCGTAACCGGTGACCACGCCTTCACCGAACTTTGCATGCCGTACGTGCTGGCCGAGCTTCAGTGATGCCGGCGCTGCATCCGGGTACACGTTCGCCGTTGACGCAGACACATACGGCTGGCTGACGCTGACCCTGGGGCGGATATCCTCGATGAGTTCGTCGGGAATTTCACTGATGAAGCGCGACGGCAGGCACCAGGTTTCGCTGCCGTAGAGACGGCGGCGCTCGGCACAGCTCATGACCACCTGCTGCCGTGCGCGCGTGATACCGACATAGCAGAGGCGGCGCTCCTCCTCAAGCCGCCCCGGCTCCTCCACCGAGCGCTGGTGCGGAAACAGTCCCTCCTCCATGCCGCAGAGGAAGATCAGCGGAAACTCCAGCCCCTTGGCGGAATGCAGGGTCATCAGCTGCACGCAGTCCTCCCAGGCATCGGCCTGCCCCTCGCCGGCCTCCAGGGCCGCGTGCGACAGGAACTCTGACAGCGGATCCAGCTCTGCATCGGGGTCGACCGCGTATTCACGCGCGGCGTTGACCAGTTCGCGCAGGTTCTCGATCCTCGCCTGGCCCTTCTCGCCCTTCTCCTTCGCAAAGTGGTCCATCAGACCGCTCGGATGCATGACGTGTTCGACCTGCTCGCCCAGCGACAGCGGCTGGATATCGGCTGCCAGCGTCTCGACCAGTGATACAAATACCTGCAGGGCATTCTCGGCACGCGGCGATACCAGGCGTTCATCGACCACCACCGCCACGGCCTGCCACAGCGACAGACCGCGTTCGCGTGCCGTTTGCCTGACCACCTCCAGGGTGCGTTCGCCGATGCCGCGCGGCGGATGATTGACCACGCGCTCGAAGGAGGCGTCGTCGTTGCGGTTGCTGGTAATGCGCAAATAGGCAAGCGCGTCCTTGATCTCGGCACGCTCGAAAAAGCGCAGCCCGCCGTAGACACGGTAGGGAATGCCATGCTGGATCAGGCGCTCCTCGAAGACGCGTGACTGTGCATTGGAGCGATACAGCACGGCGACATCGCTGCGCCGCCCGCCCTCGTCGACCCAGGCCTGGATACGCTCGACAACGAAGCGTGCCTCGTCCTGTTCATTGTAGGCCGTGTACAGCTGTATGCGTTCACCCTCATGACCTTCGGTCCAGAGATGCTTGCCAAGACGCTCGGCGTTGTTGGCAATGACGGCATTGGCCGCCTTGAGTATGGTGCCGGTGGAACGGTAGTTCTGTTCCAGGCGCTGTACGCGGGTACCGGGATAATCCTTTTCGAAGCGCCGGATATTTTCCACCCGCGCGCCACGCCAGCCGTAGATCGACTGGTCGTCATCACCCACCACGGTGATGCGTCCGTTATCACCGGCCAGCAGTTGCAGCCAGGCATACTGGATGGTGTTGGTGTCCTGGAACTCGTCAACCAGGATGTGATGGAAGCGCTGGCGGTAATGCAGCAGCAGGTCGGGGTGCTTGAGCCACAGCTCGTGGGCCCGCAGCAGGAGTTCGGCAAAGTCCACCAGCCCGGAGCGCTGGCAAAGCGCTTCATAGGCCTCGTAGACCTGCACCTGTCGCTTGAGGTACGGATCATTGCGGGTCTCGATGTGCTGCGGCCGCCGGCCTTCGTCCTTGCAGCTGTTGATGAACCACTGCAGCTGTTTCGGTGGCCATTTCGCCTCGTCCAGGTCCAGCGATTTCAGTACCCGGCGTACCAGCCGCTGCTGGTCCTGGCTGTCCAGGATCTGGAAACCCTGCTCCAGCCCGGCCTCCTGCCAGTGGGTGCGCAACAGGCGATGTGCCAGGCCATGAAAGGTACCGACCCACATGCCGCCGGCCGGTGCCTCGATCAGCTGCTCGATGCGACCGCGCATCTCACCGGCCGCCTTGTTGGTGAAGGTCACTGCGAGAATGGAGTACGGTGACAGCCCCTCGACGTCAACCAGCCAGGCGATACGGTGCACCAGCACGCGGGTCTTGCCACTGCCGGCGCCGGCCAGTACCAGCAGGGGATCCTGCGAGGCACACACCGCCTCGCGCTGGGCCTCGTTGAGGGAATCGATAATCCGGGAAACATCCATGGCCGGCCATTCTATCAGAACCCTCCGCGGCAGATGGACCGCCCGTCGGGCGCGGACCCTGTTTGCACATGCATGCACCCGGCACGGACAGACAGGTATCCAGGGCAGCATGTCGCTGACTTGCTACCGCCTGTCAACAAGTCCTTGCCGGCCCTGCAGGTATCTGATACTTAGTAGCAACAGGGAGGAGATAACACTATGGATATTCTGGGTCTGGCGTACACGAATGTTCTGCTCATTGTGTTTGGCGCAGCGCTGTTATGGCTGTTCTGGCCCGCACGATCTGCACCACGGCGCCACGTACGGCGCAAAAACCATGTGCAGCGCAAGGCGCTGGAGAAAATGAGATGTGGCCGTGCCTTCTGGGGTGTGTCCATACGCGGCAAACAGTGCGATGCCCAGCGTCCCTATCTGGGCAAGAAATTCACCTTCGAAAGGGCACCGGCACTGCCCCTTGCCGGTTGCAGCTCACGGCGCTGCCGCTGCCGTTACCAGGGGCTGGTGGAACGCCGCCATACGCAACGCCGCAGCGGTGTTGACCGGCGGCACAAGGTACGCCTCGACGCAAATCACCCGGACCGCCGCTCGGGCCGGGAACGGCGTCGCAGCGCCACCCTCTGGAAGGGACGGGCCGGTGACATTGGCGGCCTGAGCCCCGGCCTCGAGTAGGCCGCATCCGGCACCGTCCTGACCTGCCCCCGTCTACACATCCTGAGGAGTCCATATGTCCAAGGTGATTGTCCTGCTGCTGATTCTGGCCGTTGTCGCCGCACTGGTCTGGCTGCTATCGGGGGGGAGCAGAAAGACCGTCAGGCATTCGCGCAGCGGATCGACACGACCAGTCTCCGGCACACACACGACTTCGCGGTTGCCACAGGGCGCCTCGCAGCTGGACAAGATGCGTGAAAGTCACGTGTTCTGGGGCGTCAGCCTGGAAAACCCGGGCTGTGATGCCGCCATGGAACTCTTTGAAAAAGGCATTCCCCTGGCGGATGCACCGGAGCTGCCGCTACCGGGCTGTGACGCGGTACAGTGCACCTGCAGCTGGAAGGGTATCACGGAGCAGCGCCACACGAGCCGGCGCACCCACCATGACCGCCGCGATGGCGTGCGATTTGACGAGAAGGAAAAAACCGACCGCCGGTCACACAAGGACCGGCGCAAGACAGACGCCACCTGGGAACGACGGGATTTCTGAAGCCGACGCCAGCCCCCGGGCTGACGTCACGCTCCAGATGGTGGCCTGCCGCCTCAGGCGACTTCGGACAACAGTTTCCTGTTTTTCGGTGAGTTCAGGTTGACCGTTTTCGGCTTGGAGCCTTTCAGGTAGGCCTCCAGCGTCACCGTCGGCACCTTGGCCATGTCGACCAGGGGATGCATGGTGCACTTTTCACAGGCAATCAGTTTCGGCGGGGCACCGGCCGGGGCCTTGCCCACTGGCCGCTCACGCAGGTTCTTGCAGGTACCGACACTCAGATAGGCTTGCTGGGGAATGCAGTAAAACATTGTATCCATAATGACTTCCTTCGACTTGCAGAACATCCCGCACTGTGGCGGATAAAACGTTGCATTATAGCCACATTTGCCGATTGATGCAAACTCTAGCTTGAATATCAAGGATTTAGACAGGGAATAACGGCCAGCATGCTGCCAGCCCCGGACGGGGCACTGACAGGAAAGGTCGGTGTGCTGTCAGGCTGGCGGAATTCTGACCGGCCGCTGCTGCCGGGGCATGCCGCCCCTATTCCACCGTGACCGACTTCGCGAGGTTGCGCGGCTGGTCGATGTCCGTGCCCCGGAAGACCGTGGCGTGGTAGGCCAGCAGCTGCAGCGGCACAGAGAAGATAACCGGCGCGATGCTGTCCTCCGTCGGCGCCACCGGCAGCACCGTCACGCCTGCCGAGCTGATCATGCCCACCTTGGCATCGGCAAACACAATGAGTTCGCCGCCGCGCGCACGCACCTCCTGCAGGTTGGACTTGAGCTTTTCCAGCAGCTCGTTGTTGGGCGCCACCGCGACTACCGGCATGCTGGCGTCGACCAGTGCCAGCGGCCCGTGCTTGAGTTCGCCGGCCGGGTAGGACTCCGCGTGGATGTAGGAAATCTCCTTGAGCTTCAGCGCACCCTCCATCGCCACCGGGAACTGCGCACCGCGCCCCAGGAACAGGGCATTGTGCCTGTCGGCGAAGCGCTCGCGTGCCAGGGTCCTGATCTGCTCGTTCAGGGTCAGTGCATGTTCCAGCTTGGACGGCACACTGCGCAGCTCGTTCACCAGGCAGGCCTCGGTCTCCGCGCTCATGCCGTTGCGCCGGCCAAGCACGATGGTGAGCAGCAGCATGGCGACCAGCTGGGTGGTGAAGGCCTTGGTCGAGGCGACACCGATTTCGGGACCGGCATGCGTCATCAGCACCAGGTCGGATTCACGCACCAGCGAACTCTCGGGGACGTTGCAGATCGACAGGGCATGCCCGAAGCCCAGGCGCCGCGCCTCGCGCAGACCGGCCAGCGTGTCGGCCGTTTCACCGGACTGCGACAGCGTGACGATCAGGGAATTCTTTCGCACCACGGGGTGTCGGTAGCGGAATTCGCTGGCCACCTCCACGCTGCACGGGATGCCGGCAATCGATTCCAGCCAGTAGCGGCCAACCATGCCCGCATGGTAGCTGGTGCCGCAGGCAATGATGTGGACACCCCTGATCCCGTCGAAGATCCTGCCGGCACCCGCACCGAAGGCCTCCTCGAGCACGCGCTGGCCGCTGATGCGGCCTTCCAGGGTATCGGCAATGGCACGCGGCTGCTCGAAGATTTCCTTCAGCATGTAATGCGGATACTCGCCCTTGTCGGTGGCATCCGCCGTCACCCGCGAGGTTTTCACCGGTCGTTCGGTCACGGCGCCGGAGGCGTCGTACAGTGTTACTCCCTGCGACGTGATATCGGCAACATCGCCGTCTTCGAGGAAGACGAACTCGCGCGTCTGGCTTATCAGCGCCGCCACATCCGAGGCAATCAGGGTTTCGTCACCGGCCAGGCCAACCACCAGCGGGCTGCCGCGGCGTGCTGCAATCAGGCGGCCGGGTTCATCCTTGCTGATGACGCCAAGCGCAAATGCACCCTCCAGGTCGCCGGCCGCGGAGCGCACGGCCTGCAGCAGGTCCTGACCCTGGTCGAGGTAGTGGTGGATCTGGTGCACGATGACCTCGGTATCGGTTTCCGAGGTGAAGCGATAGCCGGCCTGTTCCTGGCTGGTACGCAGCGCCACGTGGTTCTCGATGATGCCGTTATGCACCAGCGCAACGCATTCATGGCACAGGTGCGGGTGGGCGTTTTTCTCGCTGGGCACGCCATGCGTGGCCCAGCGGGTATGGGCGATGCCGGTCTGGCCGCTTATCGGCGAACTGTCGAGGGCGCGCGCCAGCTCATCCACCTTGCCGACGGTGCGCACGCGTTCCAGTATGGCATTGTCCGCCTGCACGGCGATGCCGGCCGAGTCATAACCGCGGTATTCCAGCCGTCGCAGCCCCTCGATCAGTATCGGTGTGACATCCTGCCTTGCTACGACTCCGACTATGCCGCACATGACAGCTTGCCTTTTCCGGGAAATTCCGTTCCGGTATTCATTGCTTTTTCACCGGCCGCTGCCAGCCCTGGCGGGTTTCCTGCGGCGCGCGACTCAGGGTCAGCTCACCGGCCGGCGCATCGCGGGTTATGGTCGATCCGGCACCGATGGTCGCACCGTCTTTCACTTCCACCGGCGCAACCAGCTGGGTGTCGGAGCCGATAAACACGTCATTGCCGATAATCGTTCGATGCTTGCTGGCACCGTCATAGTTGCAGGTGATCGTGCCGGCGCCGATATTCACGTTGTGACCGATACTGGTGTCACCGATGTAACTGAGATGGTTGATCTTCGACCCTTCGGCGATGTCCGATTTCTTGATCTCGACAAAATTGCCAACATGGGTGCTGTCCGCCAGCCGGGTTTCCGGGCGTATGCGTGCAAACGGTCCGATGCGCGCGTTGTTGCCGATCACGGCGTCCTCGACGACGCAATTGGCCAGGATGGTGACATCGTCACCGACCGTGGTATTGCGCAGCACCACGTTCGGGCCGATGTGCACGCGGTGCCCGACACGGATCTGGCCCTCGAGGACACAATTGACGTCAACCAGGACATCCTGGCCGGCATCCAGGGTACCGCGCAGGTCGAAGCGCGCCGGATCGATCAGCGTGACACCGGCCTGCAGGCAGGCGCGTGCCTGGCGCTGCTGAAAGGCACGCTCCTGTACCGCCAGCTGCGCCCGGTCATTGATGCCGAGCACTTCCTCCAGGCGTTCCGTGCAGATGCCGCGCACACTGACGCCATCGGCAACGGCCCTGGCGATCACGTCGGTGAGGTAAAACTCGCCCTGTGCATTGTTGTTATCCAGCGACTCCACCCAGCTGCGCAGCTTTGCGGCAGGTGCAGCAAGAAACCCGGTATTGATCTCGTGTATCTCCCGCTGTGCGGCAGTCGCATCCTTTTCCTCGACAATGCCGCTGATGCTGCCGTCGGCGTGGTGCAGGATGCGGCCGTAGCCTGCCGGATCCCCGGGCTCGGCCGTCAGCACACCGACGAATCCCTGCGCAGCGACATGACACAGTGGCTCGAGCGTGTCTCGCGAGATCAGCGGCACATCGCCGTACATGACCAGCACGGTATCGCCGTCCGGAATCGCCGGCATGACCTGCGCCACGGCATGACCGGTACCCAGCTGCCGGTCCTGCATGACCCAGTTCACACCGGCATCCGGGAAGATCTCCCGGACATGGTGCGCACCATGGCCGATCACGACATGCAGCGTCGCATGGTCGAGTGAGCGTGCTGTATCCAGCACATGCGCCAGCATGGGCCGACCGCCCAGCGGGTGCAGGACCTTCGGCAGGTCGGAACGCATGCGAGTGCCCTGGCCAGCGGCCAGGATGATGATGCTGAGGTTCATAGTGTCAGTTGTTTAGCTGCGACAAACCCGTACCGCAGGGGGCACCGGGCCAGTATCCGGTATAACAATACCTTTTATACCTGAAGGACGGGTAATGCGCCAAAAGTGACTGTCAAGCATACAAGCATTTCCCTGTGCGGTCTCTGCGGGCAGGCAGTTTTACCATAAACAGGATTATCGGCCGTAATGCCGACACCCTGGGGGCTTTGCCCGGTACCAGCACAGCGGCATGATCTCGCTGCGACTACTCGAATCAGTGCAGGACCGGCATTTCCATGGGCGGGACGCCATCGGCCGTCTCTTCCGCAGTGGCATCGCGGATGCGGGTTACCGTGATGTTGAAGGTGATGGTCTTGCCGGCCAGCGGGTGGTTGCCGTCCACCGTAAGCCTGCCGTTCTCGATGCGGGAAACGGTGAATTTCCGTGATTCGCCGGCATCGTTCATCATTTCGACCTCGGCACCGACCCGATGGAATTCCGGCGGGACGTTCTCGATGTCGTCGGTAAACGTCAGGCTGGGGTCATGCGGGCCAAATGCCTCGTCCGGCGTCAGTGCAACCTCCACCGTGTCACCGACCACGCAGCCATCCATCGCCTCCTCGACCTTTTCGAACAGGTCGTGCTTGCCGCCATGCACGTAGCTGATGGGCATATCGGACTGCTCGACGATCTCGCCCGACTCGTCCCTGATGGAGTAGGTGAAGGAAACAACCTTGTCCTTGCTGATAAACTGATCTGGCATGGGAAATACGCTAAACCGCTATTGGGATGTGAAGAAACTGCCAGGCAGGCACCGTGCGCAACCGGTTCTTTGCGGTATCAGCGATTGGCCTTTTCGCGCAGCTTGCGGATCGCGGCCAGCTGCGCCATGGACTCGACCAGTTCGGCCTGCGCCCTGGCGTAGTCGATGTCCGCCTGCTTGTCGGAGAGCATCTGCTCGGCACGCTCCTTGGCCTCCAGGGCAGCGGCCTCATCCAGGTCGTGGGCACGGATGGCGGTGTCGGCCAGCACGGTAACAACGTGCGGCTGGACCTCCAGCAGGCCGCCGGAAACGAAAAACGACTGCTCCTCGCCTTCCTGGGTCTGCACCCTGACTTCACCGGGCTTCAGCCTGGTCAGCATGGGGGCATGGCGCGGCGCAATGCCGACCTCGCCCATCTCGGCAGGGGCGAACACCATGGTTACCGTGCCGGAGTATATCTCGGCCTCGGCGCTGACGATATCGACATGCAGGGTCATAGACATAAGTGTAGTCCCGAAACCGCCCCTAGAGGGTCTTGGCCTTCTCGGCGGCCTCGTCGATGGTGCCGATCATGTAGAAGGCCTGCTCCGGCAGGCTGTCGTAATCGCCGTTGACAATGCCCTTGAAGCCGGCGATGGTCTCCTTGAGCGTGACATACTTGCCTTCCGTGCCCGTAAAGGTCTCGGCCACGGAGAACGGCTGCGACAGGAAGCGCTGCATCTTGCGTGCCCGGGAGACCACCAGCTTGTCCTCCTCGGACAGCTCGTCCATGCCCAGGATGGCGATAATGTCGCGCAGTTCCTTGTAGCGCTGCAGCGTACCCTGCACGGCACGGGCCGTGTCGTAGTGGTCGGAACCGACAACGTTGGGGTCGAGGATGCGCGAGGTGGAATCCAGCGGGTCTACCGCCGGGTAGATACCGAGTTCCGCGACCTGACGCGACAGCACCAGGGTGGCATCCAGGTGGGCAAAGGTCGTGGCCGGCGACGGGTCGGTCAGGTCGTCCGCGGGGACGTACACCGCCTGGAAGGAGGTGATGGAACCGGTCTTGGTGGAGGTGATGCGCTCCTGCAGCACACCCATTTCCTCGGCCAGCGTCGGCTGGTAACCCACCGCGGAGGGCATGCGACCGAGCAGCGCCGAGACCTCGGTGCCCGCCAGCGTGTAACGGTAAATGTTGTCGATGAACATGAGCACGTCGCGGCCCTCGTCGCGGAAATACTCGGCCATGCTGAGGCCCGAGAGCGCCACACGCAGGCGGTTGCCCGGCGGCTCGTTCATCTGGCCGTAGACCATCGCGACCTTGTCGAGCACGCCGGCCTCCTTCATCTCGTGATAGAAATCGTTACCCTCCCGGGTACGCTCACCGACACCGGCGAATACCGACAGTCCCTCCTGCTGGACCGCGATGTTGTTGATCAGCTCCATCAGGGTCACGGTCTTGCCGACACCCGCGCCGCCAAACAGGCCGATCTTGCCGCCCTTGGCGATCGGCATGATGAGGTCGATGACCTTGATGCCGGTTTCGAGGATCTCCACCGAGGCGGCCTGCTCGGCGAAGGTCGGTGCGGCGCGGTGGATCGGCAGACTGACTTCGTTGCCGATTTCACCCTGCTCGTCAACCGGGTTGCCCAGCACATCCATGATACGGCCCAGGGTTTTCTCGCCGACCGGCACCTTGATCGGATCGCCGGTGTTCAGCACCTCGATGCCGCGCCGCAGGCCATCAGTCGAGCCCATGGCAATGGTACGCACCACACCGTCGCCGAGCTGCTGCTGCACCTCGAGGGTCAGGCCCGCGGCTTCAACCTTCAGGGCATCGTACACCTTCGGTACGCTGTCGCGCGGGAACTCCACGTCGACGACCGCGCCGATGACTTCAACAACGTTACCTGCACTCATGATGATTTCCTCGATATCTGTGTATTCTGTTCTGGTGCAGGAGCGGCTCTGGCCGCGATCAATCGCGGATGAATTCGCCCCTGCATGATTTCCATTCTATGGATCAATCCGTCACACCGCGGCCGCGCCGCTGACGATCTCGGAGATCTCCTGGGTAATCGCCGCCTGCCGCGCCTTGTTGTAGACCAGCTGCAGCTCGTCAATCAGGTTACCGGCATTGTCGGTGGCCGCCTTCATGGCAACCATGCGCGCCGCCATCTCGCAGGCCAGGTTCTCGACCACGCCCTGGTAGACCAGTGACTCGATGTAGCGAATCATCAGGGCATCCATGACCGGCGGTGAATCCGGCTCGTAGATGTAGTCCCAGTGTGTCTGCAGAGTCTCGTCCTCCGCGCCCTCGACCGGCAGCAGCTGCTTCAGCCCCGGCTCCTGGGTCATGGTGTTCACGAAGGTGTTGTGGGCCAGGTAAAGGCGGTCGATGGTGCCCTCCTCGTAGGCATCCAGCATGATCTTGACTGTGCCAATCAGCTCCACGATGGAGGGGGCATCTCCCAGCTGGGTGGTGGAGGAGACGATGTTGCCGCCGACCCGCTTGAAGAAGGCGTTGCTCTTGCTGCCAATCAGGGTCAGGTCAATCTCGTAGCCCTGTGCATTCCATTCCTTCATGGCAGTGATCGCGGACTTGAACAGGTTGATGTTCAGGCCGCCGCACAGACCGCGGTCGGTGGAGATCACGATCATGCCGACGCGCTTCGTCTCGCGCTCGATCAGGAACGGGTGCCTGTACTCGGGATGGGCGTGCGCCAGGTGCGAAATGACGTTCTGGATCTTTTGCGCATACGGGCGGGTTTCCTGCATGCGATCCTGTGCCTTGCGCATCTTGCTCGCCGCGACCATTTGCATGGCCTTGGTGATCTTCTGCGTGTTCTTGATACTCGCGATCTTGCTGCGGATTTCCTTCGCGCCTGACATCGATTCGTCCCGTTATTGCGTTTGCAGCCGGCCTACCAGGTACCGGTAGCCTTGAAGTCCTCGATGGCGGCCTTCATGCCGCTCTCGATCTCGTCGTTGTAGTCCGCCGTCTCGTTGATCTGGTCGAGCAGGGCTGACTGGCTGGCCCGCATGTAGGTATGCAGCGCGGACTCGAAATCCACGACCTTGTTGATATCGACGTCATCGAGAAAACCCTGCTCGGCGGCAAACAGCGACACGGCCATCTCGGCAACGGAGAGCGGCGAGTACTGCTTCTGCTTCATCAGCTCGGTAACGCGCTGACCGCGCTCGAGCTGCTTGCGGGTCGTCTCGTCGAGGTCGGACGCGAACTGGGCGAATGCCGCCAGCTCGCGGTACTGCGCCAGCGCCAGGCGCACGCCGCCGCCAAGCTTCTTGATGATCTTGGTCTGGGCCGCGCCACCGACGCGCGAGACCGACAGTCCGGCGTTGATGGCCGGGCGGATGCCGGCGTTGAACAGGTCGGACTCCAGGAAGATCTGGCCGTCGGTGATGGAAATCACGTTGGTGGGCACGAAGGCCGACACGTCACCGGCCTGGGTCTCGATGATCGGCAGCGCTGTCAGCGAGCCGGTCTTGCCCTTGACCTCGCCGTTGGTGATTCTTTCCACCTCGTCGGCATTGATCCGTGCGGCACGTTCCAGCAGGCGGGAGTGCAGGTAGAACACGTCACCCGGGTAGGCCTCGCGACCCGGCGGACGACGCAGCAGCAGGGAGACCTGGCGATAGGCCCAGGCCTGCTTGGTGAGGTCATCGTAGATGATCAGGGCGTCTTCACCGCGGTCGCGGAAGTACTCGCCCATGGTGCAGCCTGAATACGGTGCGATGTACTGCATGGCTGCCGACTCGGCAGCGGCAGCGGCAACGATAATGGTGTGCGCCATGGCACCATGCTCTTCCAGCTTGTGCACGACGTTGGCAATGGTCGAGTTCTTCTGACCGATGGCAACGTAGATGCATTTGATGCCGGTGCCCTTCTGGTTGATGATGGCGTCGATGGCCACCGCGGACTTGCCGGTCTGGCGATCACCGATAATCAGCTCGCGCTGACCGCGGCCGATCGGCACCATGGAGTCGATCGACTTGAGACCGGTCTGCACCGGCTGGTCCACCGATTGCCGGGCAATAACGCCGGGCGCGATTTTCTCGATTGGCGAGGTGCCGGCGGATTCGATCGGACCCTTGCCATCGATCGGGTTGCCGAGCGAGTCGACCACGCGGCCGAGCAGGCCCTCGCCCACCGGTACCTCGAGAATGCGGCCGGTGCACTTGACGCTATCGCCCTCGGATATTTCCTTGTAATCGCCCAGGATCACCGCGCCGACCGAGTCGCGCTCGAGGTTGAGCGCCATGCCGAAGACGTTGCCCGGGAACTCGATCATCTCACCCTGCATGACGTCTGCCAGGCCGTGGATGCGTGCGATACCGTCAGACAGGCTGACAATGGTCCCCTCGGTGCGCGCCTCGGCGACCGCCTCGAACTGCTCGATGCGGCTCTTGATCAGATCGCTGATTTCAGTGGGATTGAGTTGCATAGCTGTTGCTTCCTGTATCAGTAGATTCTTTTAGTGCGTCAGGGCATTGCCCAGGCGATCCAGCTTGCCGCGAACGGAGCCGTCGATCACCAGGTCGCCGGCGCGGATAATCGCCCCGCCCAGCAGGCTGCTGTCCGTGGTGCATTGCAGCTCGATGTCGCGTTCCAGGCGTTTTTTCAGTGCGGCGATAACGGCGTCCTTCTGGGGCTCGCTGGCCGGGTAGGCCGTAACCAGCTGCGCCTGCACCGTATTCTCGGCCTCGCGACGCTGGATCTCGAACAGTGCGGCGATGTCCGGCAGCAGCTGCAAACGCCCGTTTTCGGCCAGCAGGTGAATGAAGTTGTTGCACTTCTCGTTGAGCCGTTCACCGCCGATGCTGATGAACAGCCCGGCGACCTGTTTGTCGGTCAGCTGCGGATTTTCGATCATGTCCGCCATGGCCGGGTCGGTTGCAACGGCAGCGAGCAGTTGCAGCATCTCCGACCAGTCTTTCAGCGCATGGTGCTGGTCGGCGAACAGGAACGCCGCCTGGGCATAGGGGCGCGCGATGGTGAGCGATTCGGCCATCAGATTTCAGCAGCCAGCTTGTTCAGCAACTCGCCGTGGGCAGACTCGTCGACCTCGCGCTCCAGCACCTTGCCGGCACCCGCCAGGGCGATCGATACCACCTTGCCGCGCAGGGCTTCCCGGGCACGGTTCACCTCCTGGTCGATCTCGGCGCGGGCGGCCGTCAGCAGACGCGCGCCTTCCTCGCGTGCATCCCCCTTGGCCTCTTCGACGATCTCCGCCGCACGTTTGTCGGCGCGAGTGATGATCTCGCCAGCCTGATCCTTGGCCTCGCGGATAATTTCCTTGGCCCGCTCCTCGGCCAGTTCCTGCTCGTGCCTGCCGTGTTCGGCGGCTGCCAGGCCATCGGCAATCTTTTTCCTGCGCTCTTCCAGCGCGTGCATCACGGGCGGCCAGATAAACTTCATGCAGAACCACACGAAGACAATGAACGTGATGGTCTGGCCAATCAGTGTCGCGTTGAAATTCATGCTTGCACCTCGTCCTGCAAATGCCGTTGGTAACAGTCCGCCCGGCTTATGCCGCCACGGCGAACATGACGTACATGGCGATACCGACGGCGATCATGGGCACGGCGTCGACCAGACCCATGACGATGAAGAACTGCGTACGCAGCATCGGAATCAGCTCCGGTTGACGCGCGGCGCCTTCCAGGAAACGGCCGCCGAGGATACCGATACCGACCGCTGCACCCAGCGCACCGAGACCCATCATCAGGCCGCCTGCGATATAGAACAAAGCGTTTTCCATTTTTCTCTCCCGAGTTAAGTACTGTTCAAAACAAAATCTATCAGTGGTCCTTCGCGCAGGCCATGTCCAGGTAGACAATCGTCAGCACCATGAAGATGAATGCCTGCAGGGTGATGATCAGAATGTGGAAAATGGCCCAGCCCAGCTGCAGCAACCCGCCGAAGGCACCGAGTGCAATGCCGCCGCCGTACATCAGGGCGATCAGGATGAATATCATTTCACCGGCGTACATGTTGCCGAACAGTCGCAGCGAGTGCGAGAGCGGCCGTGAGATCAGTGTCACGCCCTCGAGTATCAGGTTGATCGGCGCCATCCACTTGGGGAACGGGTGGAAGGCAAGCTCGCCGAGGAAACCGCCCAGTCCCTTCATTTTGATACTGTAGAAGAGCACCAGGATGAAGACCGGAATCGCCAGGCCGAAGGTGATATTCGGGTCGGTGGACGGCACGATCTTCAGATGGCCCACACCGAGCAGGCTGGCCAGCCAGGGCAACCAGTCAACGGGTATCAGGTCCATCAGGTTCAGCAGGAAGATCCAGATGAACAGGGTCAGTGCCAGCGGCGCAACCAGCGGGTTCTTGCCGGTGAAGGAACCGCGCACGTTCTGGTCGATGAACTCGACGATCCACTCGACGAAATTCTGCCAGCCGCCGGGGACGCCGGCGGTGGCGGTTTTCGCGGCCCGGCGGAACAGCCAGAGGAACAGCACACCGAGGCCGACGGAAAACAGCATGCTGTCGACATTGATGGCCCAGAATCCCATGGCCTGTGCGTCTTCCGCGGAATGTGCGAAGCCCCAGTGACCGGCATGCTCGTGACCTTCGGGAAACTTTCCGTAGGTCAGGTTGGTCAGGTGGTGCTTGATGTATTCCGTCGATGTCTGCGGCTCGGTCGCCATGAATCAGCTCTTCCTTCGTGTTCCTATAAATACAAGGCCAGCCTGGCCCGCGATAAACCCCGTAATCATTGCCAGCGGTTCGAGCCGCAGCACGACCAGACCCAGCGCAAACAGCAGCACGACCAGCCCCATTCGCTCAAGCGCGCTGCGGTACAGCACCCGGATGCTCCGGGAGGCGCTCAGTACCGGCCCGCGGTCGGTGCGGCTGCGCCGCCACGCCAGCAACAGCAGGTTGCCCATGGCGATGGCCCCGCCAAACAGAACGGAGCAGGCCCGGAAGCCGCCGGACATGGCGAAAAAACCACCGGCAGCCAGAGCCACCAGCAACAGTTGGGCAAGCACCGCCGGGCGGATCCCGTTCAACAAAGACCCAGTATTAATCTCTATTAATCAAACGATTATATTGGGCCAGATAGCGTCCGACACAGGCATGGTGAAAAACTGATGGCGAGTCTAACGGCCCCTGAGCGACGGAGGATTATAAAGATCACTCCTTGCAGGGGTCAATGAAATTTATGTGAAATCAGCACATTCAGGTATTACTACTGGCTGGTAGCGACTTTTCCCGCGGGCCCGCCATGCCCTTGCACGGCCGGTCATACCGGCTAGTTGATGTGCTCCAGAATGCCATCGAGCTCGTCCAGGCTGTTGTAGCGGATCTCGAGCTTGCCCTTGCCGTTGCGGCCCGCGTGCAGCAGGACCCGGGCGCCGAGCGTGTCGGAGAGCCTCGCCTCGAGATGCAAGACGTCGGGGTTTTTCGTTGCCTTCTTCTGCGCCGGTTTCGACTGCTGCAGCTGCTTCACCAGCGCCTCGGTGGCCCGCACGGACATGCCGCCACTCACGACCCGGCGTGCCGCATCGACCTGTTTCCTGCCGGACAGTGCCAGCAGGGCACGGGCATGGCCCATCTCCAGGTGGCCGTGTTCGACCATTTCTTTCACATCATCCTCGAGATCGAGCAGGCGCAGCAGGTTGGAGACGGCGGCACGCGAGCGGCCAACGGCATGTGCGGCCTCCTCGTGTGTAACCTCGAACTCGTCGACCAGGCGTTTCAGGGCACGCGCCTCTTCCATCGGGTTCAGGTTCTCGCGCTGGATGTTCTCGATCAGCGCAATGGCAATGGCGCCGCGATCATCAACATCGCGCACCACGGCCGGGATCTCGTGCACACCGGCAAGCTGCGAGGCGCGCCAGCGGCGCTCGCCGGCAATGATCTCGTAGCGGCCATCGTCGATGCTCCTCACCACGATCGGCTGCACCACACCCTGTTCGCGGATGGAATCCGCCAGGTCCTGCAGCGATTCCTGGTGCATGTCGACGCGCGGCTGGTACTTGCCGCGCTGGATGATGTCCACCGGCAGGATGCGCAGCGCACCTTCCTCCGCCTCGGCCGGCGCCGTGTCGGGAACGGCGTGCAGCTCCGGTGCCGCGGCAGGCGCCTGCACCGTAGCCGGTTCCGCTGCCGGGACTGCTGCGTCCCCGGCCTGGTTTGCCCGTGCCGATGGCCCGAGGAGTGCCTCCAGGCCGCGTCCCAATCCGCGTTTTTTCGCTGCCATTATCGCTACCGTCAGGGTTGTACTGGTTTATGCATGATTGCGTTGAGGTTCCGGCTGCTGCATGACACCGGGCTTCTCCATGCTGGCCGGCGTGTCCCGGTTGCGGCGCAGGTATTCACCGGCCAGTGCCAGGTAGGCGGCCGCACCGCGCGAGCTCTTGTCATAGCGCAGCACCGGCAGACCGTGACTCGGCGCCTCCGCCAGGCGCACGTTGCGCGGGATGATGGTGCGATAGACCTTGTCGCCGAAATGTTCCTGCAACTGCGCGGAAACATCGTTGGACAGGTTATTGCGTGCATCGTACATGGTGCGCAGCAGGCCCTCGATATCGAGCTCCGGATTGACCGCGATGCGCACCTGCTCGATGGTTTCCAGCAGCGCCGAAAGCCCCTCGAGGGCATAGTATTCGCACTGGATGGGAATAAAGACACCGTGTGCTGCAGCCAGGGCATTGATCGTCAGGATACTGAGCGATGGCGGGCAGTCGATGACAATCAGGTCGTAGTCCCTCTGCACGTAGCTCAGGGCCGAGCGCAGTCGCCGTTCACGATCATCCCGGTCCATCAGTTCGACTTCCGCCGCAGTCAGGTCGGCATTGCCTGGCAGCAGGTCGTAGCCGGCGTCCCCGGCGTGCACGATCACCTCGCGTATGCCGGCGTGTCCAACCAGCAGATCATAGCCGGTCCGCTCGACCTCGTGTTTGTTGATGCCGCTGCCCATGGTGGCATTGCCCTGGGCATCGAGATCGATCAGCAGTATGCGGCGACCCGTCTGCGAGAGCGAGGCGGCAAGATTGACACTGGTCGTCGTCTTGCCTACACCGCCCTTCTGGTTGGTTACCGCTATTATCTTGCCCATGATCTTGTGTACCCCGGAACCCGTTTAGCGCGCCGCCGCATGCATGCAGACCAGATGGCGCTCGGCGTCCATCCCCGGCACCTTGAGAGGAATCACCTCGTCAACCACGTCCTTGTCTACCAGGCACTCGATTTCCGTCATCGGGTAGACACCCTTCATGGCCAGTATGCGACCGTCCTCTGCAATCAGACTGGATGCATGCCGGTAGAGTTCATGCAGGTCGGAAAAGGCCCGGCAGATGATGGTGTCGAACCGCTCTTCCGGCCGGTATTCCTCGATGCGTTTGTTCTCCAGTATGACATTCTCGAGTGTGATAATCGCCAGTGTCTGCTGCACGAAGCGCAGTTTCTTGCTGCTGGAGTCCAGCAGGGTGAATTCGCGCTCCGGCGAGGCCACCGCCAGCGGAATGCCGGGCAGGCCGGCGCCGGTGCCGATGTCCAGGATGCGCCTGCCATGCAGATACGGCAGCACCGTCAGGCTGTCGAGGATGTGACGGGTCACGATCTCCGTGGGCTTGCGCACCGATGTCAGATTGTAGATGCGATTCCAGTTCATCAGTTCGGTGATGAACTCCATCAGGCGTTCATCACCGGCCAGTTGTTCATCAAGGCCAAGTTCGTACAGGCCATCTTCCAGGAGATCTTCCGGATGAACGAACTTGTTGTGCTGTCCCTTGCCTCTGAAGGTGCGGTTATACATATGCTGGTTTCGCTGACCTCATGCGCGTCTGCGTTCGGTTATGCCGGTTTTCTTGAGATGAATCAGCAGCAATGATACGGCTGCCGGTGTCATGCCCGGTATGCGCGATGCCTGGCCGATGGTTTCGGGCCTTACCGCCTGCAGCTTTTCGCACACCTCGTTTGAAAGCCCCCGCACGGCATTGTAATCCAAATCGACCGGCAAGGCTTGTGACTGGTGACGTTTGTGCCGCTTGATCTCGGCATGCTGGCGATCCACGTAACCGGCGTATTTCGCCTGCACCTCGATCTGCTCGGCCACCCGCGCATCCTCCACGCCAGGACCGAGTCCGTCAATCTTCATCAGCTCACGATAGCGGATGCCGGGCCGGCGCAGCAGATCCGCTGCGAACAGCTCGCGTGACAGCGGCTTTTCCAGCAGCGCCTCGACCGGCGTGCCCGGTCGTACCAGCAGGCCCTGCAGGCGCAGTTGCTCCTGCTCGATTGCCGAGCGCTTTTTGCTGAACGCCTGCCAGCGCATCTCGTCCACCAGACCCAGTTCACGACCCCGCTCTGTCAGGCGCAGGTCGGCATTGTCCTCGCGCAGCAGCAGGCGGTATTCCGCCCGGCTGGTGAACATCCGGTAGGGTTCGCCGGTACCGCAGGTGACCAGATCGTCGATCAGCACGCCGATATAGGCCTCGTCCCGGCGTGGTGTCCAGGGCGCCCTGTCCCGCACCTGCCTTGCGGCGTTCAGACCGGCAATCAGGCCCTGTGCCGCCGCCTCTTCGTAGCCGGTGGTGCCGTTGATCTGGCCAGCGAAAAACAGTCCACCGATGACGCGCGTCTCCAGCGACGCCCGCAGGTCCCTCGGGTCGAAGAAGTCATATTCGATGGCGTAACCCGGCCGCGTGATGTTCGCCCGCTCGAAACCGGCGATGGAATGCACCATCCGCTCCTGCACATCGAAGGCCAGACTGGTGGAAATCCCGTTCGGGTAGACCTCGTGGGTGTCGAGCCCCTCGGGCTCGACGAATATCTGGTGCGATGCCTTGCCGGCAAAGCGCACCACCTTGTCCTCGATCGACGGGCAATAGCGCGGCCCGGTGCCCTCGATCGCGCCGGTGACCATGGGTGAATCCACAAGCCCGCCGCGGATGATGTCGTGGGTCTGCTCGCGGGTATGGGTAATATGACAGCTGACCTGTCGCGGGTGCTCGCCGGCGTTACCAAGGTAGGACATCACCGGCAGCGGCCGGTCCCCCGGCTGTTCCGCCAGCCGGCTGTAATCGATGCTGCGCCCGTCGATACGCGGCGGGGTGCCGGTCTTCAGCCGCGCAACGCGCAGTGGCAATTCACGCAGCCGCGCTGCCAGCCTGTTCGCCGGCGGGTCGCCGGCGCGGCCACCGGCATGGCTGTCCTTGCCGATGTGGATCCGCCCGCCCAGAAAGGTACCCACCGTCAGCACGACAGCCGGCGCATGGAACACGACTCCCATGCAGGTTTTCACGCCGCTGACCCTGCCGTCTTTGACAATGAGGTCGACCACGGCCTGCTGGAAGATGTGCAGGCCTGGCTGATTCTCCAGGGCATGGCGGACAGCCCGCCGGTACAGCACCCGATCGGCCTGGGCACGTGTTGCGCGCACCGCCGGCCCCTTGCTGGCGTTGAGCATGCGAAAGTGGATGCCGGCCCGGTCCGTGGCACGCGCCATGACGCCACCCAGGGCATCGATTTCCTTTACCAGGTGACTCTTGCCGATGCCGCCAATGGCCGGATTGCAGCTCATCTGGCCGAGGGTATCGACGTTATGCGTAAGCAGCAGGGTACGGACACCCAGGCGTGCCGCTGCCAGCGCCGCCTCGGTGCCGGCATGACCACCGCCAATGATGATGACCTCGAATTGTCGTGTAGAGCTTGCCAATGTCCTGACTACCAATAAAAAACTATCCGGATTCTATGTCGCGCCGTTCCGCGCGGGCAATCGCCAAAAATTCTCGCCGTTTGTCATTCCAAACACTATGTATCCGTATATGTTGTGATAATATAGCTCAAATCACACAATATGAGGTGTTATGCATGAGACTCCTTGAATTCAACAAGGATGAAGGAGGGGCCAACCCCAGGCGACCCGACAGCAGCGCACCACCCAAAAAGGCGTCCAGGGCCGGCGTAGCACCATTGCCGACACCGCATCCGCGTACCGCCTCGCGAAAACCCGTTTCACCTGCCAGGCGTGGCTTCCCGATAAACGGCAATACCCTGCCGAAACCTGCCAGCCTTCCTCCGGTCGACCTGGAGCATCTGCAGGAGCGCATCGCAATACTGGAAAAACGCCTCGAGGCGGTCTCCGGCAGGGCCGACAAGCAGGCCTCGGTCAGGGAGTTGCAGAAACTGCAGCAGCGCATGCGCTCGCTGGAAACCAGCCTCGACAATGAACTCTGGCTGGCCAGGCAACGCGAGCACACCATGCTGGAAATGCTGGCCAAGCCGTCGCTAAAAGTACGCATCAGGCAGCGATTTGCTCATTTCCTGAAATCCGACATCCCCGCCATCGGCCGATTCCTGCAACGTGCCATGCACAGCTGGTGGCAGGATTACCAGCCCGGCTGGTGGCCTGGCCTGGCCAGCAACTGGAAGGAATCACTCGATAAAGCACGGCGGTAGTTCACTCAGCATTATTCGGCGCAGCGACGCAAAGAAAAATAACGGTTAACGCCCGCCATACCCGCGAAGGCGGGAATCCAGCCTGAATTGATATCCCGTCTGTTCGTGGATGCCCGTCTGCTCGCTCCGCATGCGGCCCGCTCGCTGGACGGGATGTTCGAGTGTGGCGAAGTTGAGGGATGCGCGAGAGTGACGATGTGTGCGCCCTGGACATCGCACGGGAACGACGATGCGATGTTATTCCAGCCCGTGTTTTTCCCTGCGTGCCTTGCCCCTGCGTGGTGACTATCATTTCCCTACTTCACTGAGGCGCTGCTCAGGCCGGCCCACAGCAACTCCAGTTGCTGCCGGTACATGGGCCCGATGCTGGCCGGATTGGAGTGCTGTATCGCGAGCGGCACACCGTAGAAAATAGACACCAGCCCCACCATTGCGGCCGGGATGAGGGTGTTTTCCGGCAATTCACCCTGCTTGATGGCCTGCATCAAGGCCGTCTTCAACAATGCCTCCAGGTTGTCGACCTCGATCTCCTCGATACCGTCAAGGTCAGGGAAGGCCATGGCGCGTTCAGCACGGGTAATCTCAGGGCGTGGCGCATGTTCCCGGTCACGCGCCTCGTAGGCGATGATCTCGCCCATAAGACCGGGCTTTTTCTGTACCTGGATGGCGGTATAACGGAACAGGGCCTCGATCACCGCCAGGCCTTCGTGCTGGGCGGCGGCCTGTCTGCCATACCAGCTCAGCTCCAGGGTCCACAGCTTGTCGAGATAGGCAATCAGTGCATCCTTCCTGGGAAAGTAGTTGAAAAAGGTTGCCTCGGATATCTGCACCCGCTCGCACAGGCTCTTCACGGACAGACTTTCCAGGGAGGCCGAGTTGAGGTGCCGGGTGGTCACATCCGCCAGCGCCAGGCGGGTGCGGGCAAATTTACGTTCGCGCAGGGAAGGTTTCGGCAGATCGACCATATATGCAGACTACTATAAAATTATACTAATCACCAGAGTAAACCAGGTCACTGATATTGATACGAAATAATACAAAACGCCTGACCATGACACGGCCCGTTTGGTAATCCTCGTAATTAACCCATAAAAAACCTGTGGAAAGATCCGGAGATGCCTGTCGGGCCCTGCCAGGCCTGGCTGAAACTGTTCGATTGAACACAGGATTATACATTACTATCAGCTAGATAGAATGTATTTATAGTTACCACTACTTTTATATAATACCCTGAATAAAAGCCCTGAAATACCCCCAATCCCGTCATCCAGGGAAATATGAACTCCAATATTATTGCTTACCCAAATTTATCCATTGTCAGGCCGGAATTACCCTGCCTGTGACGACGTCTTGCAGGACTTCGGTGCCCTCATTCCAGCCGTCGCAGCACCAGCAGGCGATAGCTTTTGTATTTCTCGAACACGGCACGGCTGCGATTGCCCGACAGGTACTTGTAGCGCAGCCGGGCCAGTCTGTGGCGCAGCACCCAGGTCAGCAGCCAGGTCAGGCGTGGATAATTGTCACGCAGATAACAATCCAGCGTCTTGCCGGCAGGCGCCAGCCGATGTCTCAGCCAGTCATCCAGCAACTCGATGGTGGGACTGACCCGCTGAGTGAGGTCCTCGTCACGCAGCAACGCGAAGGGGGTCGCGGCGCGCTGCCGGTAAAACTCCGCCAGCAGATGACCGCCACCGAAACTGCGGTCGCCGGGCTGACCATCGCCATGTGCCGCCGTCTTGAAAAAATCGTAAACCAGCACATGAGCGCCCGGCACCAGCAGGTCGGGCAGTTTGCCGAACACGGCCGGCATGGGTATGTACTGAAAGCTCTCGCTGAACAGCACCAGGTCAAACGGCCCGAGGTCATCGCTGTCCAGGTCCTCGAAGCGGGCTTCCAGCAAGCGCGCCTGCCCGGCCGGGAAGGCGGCCAGGCGCTGGCGGGCCATATCGCCAAGCACCCGCGAGGGACTGACGGCCGTCACCTCCCAGCCACGCGCCAGCATCTGCTCCGCCAGGTGACCCGTTCCGCAGCCGACATCGAGTACCCGCGGCGTTGCCACCCCGGCCAGCACGCCGTCGGCCGTATCGAGCAACAGGTCGCTGTAGCGCTGCTGGGCGGTCGCGAGGTTGTCCAGTGACAGCACCAGGTCCGCATCCCAGAGCCCGTAGTGCAGGTCCTCGACGTCCAGCAACTGCTGCGCCAGCACCAGCCCAAGTTCGCGGGAACTCATCTTTTCAGTCGTGGACATGAATGCCAATAGGAGCTCGGGAAAGATATTTAATACGTAGTGATATCAGCTAGATAAGTATTATTATAGTGAAATATCTAAATTTATATTTTACTAAATATTAGTGTCGAATCAGCAAGGGAACCACATATTCCGGCACCGTGGGGGGACAGCGGGTCAGGAAACGTTGAGTTTGCGGCGTCCTGCGCGTGACCCGCTTCGCAGGACAGGCCGACCCGTAGCGTTTCATGCACGCCGCAGGGTGTGATCCCCGCGGGTCGAGGCTAGTCGGCGTGCCGCAACTTGTCGGCATACAGGCTGCTGAGGCGCTCCTTGGCCATACGCAGCATGTCGGCGTGCTTGACGAAAAAGTCCTTCAACACCGGGTAGCCGAGTTCCGGATAGCGTTCCATGAAGGCCGTCAGGCGAACACCGTCGATACGGATGACCTTTGTCTGTGACAGCGCCACGACCGAGGCGGCCCGGTCCGACACGCAGTACAGGTTCAGCTCGCCAAACGTGTCGCCGTGGGTCATTTCCATGAGTCCGGACTCGACATGCTGCCCGGGCGACACGTCAACTCCCATATTGGCGCGCACCACGCCTGACAGGATCAGGAAAAGATCACAGCTGGATTCGCCTTCCCTGAGAATGGTCTGGTCTGGCAAGTAGTCCTGTTCATCCCAGCATTTGCCGCGCGGGAAATCCCGGTGGCGGAGGATGGCCTTGAGTGCTTCCGACATGGATTACGGCTCCCCTGTAATAACGGTCAGAGAAGGGATAATAACTGGCATGAGGTGAAAAACGGTTTCCCGTGTACACATTCTGCCAACGAGCTGATAAACCCGTCCCGGTTCTGTACCTACACCATACCGCAGCAGCCAGCGGAATACAGTGCGCGGGCTACCTGTATAGCAAAAGGCACCGGCAACTTCATTTGCCGATGCAGAAACTGCCGAAGATGCGCCCCAGCAGGTCATCGCTGCTGAACTCGCCGGTGATCTCCGACAGCGCCTGCTGGGCCTGGCGCAACTCCTCGGCCAGCAGTTCTCCGGCCTGCGCCCCGGCAAGCTGGCGGCTGCCCGCGTCGATGCAGGCGGCAGCGCGGGCGAGGGCATCGAGGTGCCGGCGACGGGCGCTGAAACCGCCCTCGGTCTGCTCGACATAGCCGGC
>JBFELL010000014.1:0-29583 GCA_041552135.1 Gammaproteobacteria bacterium | reverse complement strand
TTAATCGGCCGGATGGCCGATCCATCCGGCTTTCAGCCGTAACCCGAAGCCACCGGCTTTAGCCGGTGGAGTGTTCACTACCCCCGGCGTGTGCTATATATGCACCACCAGCACGTCACACGGTGCATTATGGATCAGGTTGTCAGCGGTCCTGCCCTGGAACAGGGCCAGCCCGTGACGCTCGTGTGCACCGACCACGACCAGGTCAACCTCATTGGCCTTGACGAAGCGGATAATCTCGCTCTGGGGTGAATCCGTGGTCACCACCACGCTGGCACGGTCAGCGGGCAGGCCACTGTTTTGCGCGTGTTGGCGCAACTCATCCAGGGCACGCTGGGTAAACCACTCGATCTTGTCAACATCTTCCGGCGGAACCGGCTCATTCGGAACATCCTGGGGCAGGTGCTCAAGCACCCTGAGCAGGCTCAGTTCCGCACCCAGACTCCTGGCCAGCGAAACCGTGTGTTCGCAGGCGGACTTGCTACCGGCAGCAGCGTCTGTAGCCAGCAGTATGTGCCTGTATGTCTTCATGCCAATCTCCTCCCCTGTTTTATCGCCGCTATTGCGCCAGCCGACTCCCGGGGTGACGTGCCGGCGCTTGCCTTTACGGTGATGACACCATAGCACAGGAGGGTGATCCTTGATCCCCATCAAGAGAGCCGGCACGGGCGGGGGAGATGCCGGGCGCCCGGGGTGAAATGACCCTGCCGCGGGACTGTCAGGCCGTCTTCTGCTTGCAGATCTGCTTGCTGTGCAGCTCCTGCGGCCGGCCGATGCCGTAGCCCTGCGCATAGTCGACGCCGATCTGCGCCAGCTTGCCGAGCACCTTGTCGTTTTCGACAAACTCGGCAACCGTCTTTATGCCCATGACCTTGCCAAGCTGGTGCATGGAACTGACCATGGCGAAGTCAACCGGGTCGGTAACCATGTCCCTGACAAAGCTGCCATCGATCTTCAGGTAGTCCACCGGCAGGGTCTTCAGATAGGTGAACGAGCTCAGGCCGCTGCCGAAGTCATCCAGGGCAAACCGGCATCCGAGCTTGTGCAGGTTCCCGATAAACAGCTTCGCCGCGTCCAGATTAGCGATCGCTGCCGTTTCCGTTATCTCGAAACACACGGCCGCCGCCGGCACTCCGGTGCGATCCAGCTCGCTCACGATGTAGTCCAGCAGCGAGCCATCCGCAACCGAGGGACCCGAGAGGTTGATTGCCATGGTGACCGCCACCCCCCTGCAGCATCCAGGGCAGTTCTCTGCATACCATTCGAAACTGTTTCGTATGACCCAGCGGTCCAGCGGACCAACCAGATTATAGCGCTCAGCCGCAGGCAGGAACTTGTACGGCATCACAATTTCGCCGTCATCGCCAAGCATCCGCACCAGGATCTCGAAGTGCTGCTCGTCACCCCCGCCCGGCACCACTGGCCTGATATCCTGGTAGTACAGCACGAACCGGTCCTTGTCGATCGCCTCGGTTATCCTGGAGACCCAGCGCATCTCGCTGTGCCGGCGCATCAACTCCTGGTCGCCTGCCTCGTAGACATGGATCCGGTTGCGCCCGAGGTCCTTCGCCACATAGCAGGCCAGGTCGGCTGCACCCATCACGCTGGTGATGTTCTGCGACTGCCCGTCGATGAGTGCAATACCGATGCTGGCGGTGATATCGAAGGTGCTGCCGTCAGACTCGAACCGGTAGGCCTGTATGGCTGACAGGATATGTCCGGCGATATCGGCGGCGTCCCTGAGCGGGCAGTTCTTCAGCAGCAAACCGAATTCATCGCTGCCCAGCCTCGCGAGTACATCGGAATCACGCAGGTATCCCGGCAGCAGCCCGGCAATGGACCTCAGCAGGTCGTCACCCGCCTCGTGACAGCAGGCGTCGTTGATGATCTTGAACTGGTCAATGTCCAGGTGGCAGATCGCATGCTGTTCATCCTCGCTTTGCGCCGTCTCCAGCGCATGCGCCAGACGCACCTCGAACTCCCTGCGGTTCAGCAAACCGGTAAGCGCATCATGCGTCGCCTGGTAGCTCAGCTGGCGGGCCATGGACCGCTTCTCGGTGACATCATGCAGAACAATCACAACACCGAGCGCATCATCATTGCGATTCAACAGCGGCGAGATCGAATACTGGACCGAATACCTGGCGGCATCGTGCTTTTGCAGCACACAGTCCTGGCCCGACTTGACCGCCCTGCCGGTACGCAGTGCCTGCGCCACGGGTGTTTCTATGTTGAGTTTGCTGGCGTCGTCAAACAGACTGAAGACCCGCGCCAGCGGCAGACCCCGTGCAATATCACCCTCCCAGCCCGTCATCTGTTCTGCGGCCGGGTTCATGTACTCGATCTGACCGTTGACGTCCGTCGTTATGACGAGCTCGCCGATCGAATTCAGTGTTGTCTGGGCACGGTCCTTCTCGCGCAACAACTCGAACTCGGCCTGCTTGCGGTCGGTGATATCCAGCAGATAACCGGCATAGTGTGTCACCCTGCCATGCTCATCCCTGACCGGAATGGTGTAGTCATAGACCCAGCGGACTTCACCAGCGGCGTTGACCAGGCGGTAGTCAATGCCTGGCGCGACACGGCCATGATCGTTACTGTCGAATTGCGCCTCCTCGACATGCTGCAGGTCCGTCTTGTAAATCAGACTGGCAAAAGACGTATGGTTGTCCACGAGCTCGTCTGCATCATAGCCAAACTGGGCGACTGTCTTCGAGACATACTTGATTGGCCGGCCCGCCTCGGCGCCACAGCGGAATACCGTGACCGGCCCGCGGGTAAACAGCTGTCTGTCCCGCCTCAGCTCGTCTTCAACCTGCTTGCGATCGCGGATTTCCGTTGCCAGCGCACGGTTCGATTTCGACATACGCTCCAGCAGAGCCAGATTCTCGGTTCGCAAGGCGAGTGTCCTGGCGACACTGCTGCTGTAGTTACGTGCAATCAGCAGCAACGCCGCGGCAAAGACAACAAACAGCAGGCCCATCACGTTTTGCGACTGGCCTGCCTGCAGCAGCATTGACTGCGCCGTAATCAGCATCGCCGGCAGCATGAAGGCGAGATACACCGGCATCAGCACCGCATAGGCGGAAATCGCGCCTGCCAGCACGCCGGCCAGCCCCATCACGACGAGGACCTGGTGTACCACCGGCATGCCGGGGCCAATGAACAGGCCGGTACAACCCCAGACAACACCCGACACCAGGGTCCCGACGAAGTACAGCCGCGCCCAGCGGCTGTCCCCGTGCCCGACGTCGCCGGCACGCCGGTAGAACCAGACCACGCCTGCGCGGAACATCGTCTGTACGAACTGCAGGCCAAGCCACAGCATCAGCAGGCCATGATCGACAACACCCCACAGCCCGATGGCCATCAGGACGGCAACAGCCAGCGCTGTCCCCAGCGCCACGGGGGCCTGGGCATACACCAGTGCCGTCTGCTCTGCCTGGAAGTCCGTTACAGCCGGCATCGTCTCGATGTCATACACCGAGGTGTCCAGCCGCGCATCGTTCGTATCAGTCGACGCCATCTGCGAATAGATTCCGTGTTTCCCTGCCCAACGAGTTCCTGCTCCTGTCACTGCTGCCGGCCCTAACCGACGGAGAAATATCAGATTTCCATACAGTCGTATCGGTCAGGCAGCTGGAATATTGAGTTGCAGGCCGCTGCAGGCACGGTGTTACGGTCGGCGCCTGGATGCAGCACCGGGAATGATTTCAACTTTATGTTTTTAATTGATTTATTTCGGGAATGGCAGTTCGACAGGATCAATCCGCAATATGGCGGACAAGCCTCACGGCGTAACGCGACGCCCTGTCCAGCATACCGGGCCGGCCGGAACAGGATTTATTGATCTCGATGGTCAGTATCCCGCCGTCCCTGCCGCTGGCGGCAGCCGGGACCTTGCGCACCAGCAGACCGGACTGGCCACGGTAAACCTGGTAGACAAACGCCGGGTCCATTGCGGCATATACCGAACTGCCATAGAGCGTATCGACAGGAGAAAAGGGACCTTCGTAGTCGGCCAGTATGCCGGCCAGATCGATGACGCTCTCGTCGTGCAGGGCATGGGCATGCGGCATGGCGGCATTTTCCTCGCCGAGCTCCCGATAGCGGCCACCCAGCCGTTCGATACGGTACATGGAATCCATACCCAGCAGGTTTGCCCAGGCACGCCATTTGAGAAACATGGCATCGAGCCGCCACTGGTCGCCATGGAGGGTATAGCGCTCGGGTGTGCAGAAATCACCGTAGGCAATCGTTGCCTGGTATTCACCGGGACCGCTGCCGACAAACCGCAGTTCGGCAATCGGCGACTCGTCGGTCAGCCGGTGGAATGTATAGAGATTGGAAAGCAGCAACAGGCTCACGCCTGCAGCGACGAGCAGGGTGGCGGTGACTGGCAGCAGGATGAGGCGTTTCATGTTCAGGCGGAACGTGTGTTATGACAAGGCAACAACAAGCCCTGATACTACACCCATTTCTATCTCCGGATAGCAACCACGTCTCACCCGCGCCGGATTACGGCCTCCGGGCTGATCCGACCTAGCCCCGGCCATGGGTTCAATGCCCGCTTCCCCCCGGGTCAGGTGCGCAGTCACAAAAGGAAAAGGCGGCATGAGCCGCCTTTCCCGTCACATGCCGCAGACTGGCTCAGTTGACGCGGGGGTCAAGCTCGCCGCTGGCATAGCGCTGGAACATGTCTTCCAGGTTGATCGGATTGATCTTCGAAGCATTGCCCGCGGTCCCGAATGCCTCGTAACGCTGCTTGCAGATATCCTTCATGCCCTGGGTGGCGGCCTTCAGGTACTTGCGGGGATCGAAGTTGGACGGGTTGTCGTGCAGGTGCTTGCGAATGGCGCCGGTTGAGGCCATGCGCAGATCGGTATCGATGTTGACCTTGCGCACACCGTTCTTGATGCCTTCCTGGATCTCCTCGACCGGCACACCGTAGGTCTCGCCCATGTCACCGCCGTACTCGTTGATGATGGCCAGCCAGTCCTGAGGCACGGAAGATGAACCGTGCATGACCAGGTGTGTGTCCGGGATACGGGCATGGATTTCCTTGATGCGCTCGATGGCCAGGATGTCGCCGGTCGGCGGACGCGTGAACTTGTAGGCACCGTGGCTGGTGCCGATGGCGATCGCCAGGGCGTCGACCTTGGTGTCCTCGACGAACTTGGCGGCCTCCTCGGGGTCGGTCAGCAGCTGGTCATGCGACAGCACGCCCTCGGCGCCGGAACCGTCCTCCTCGCCTGCCATACCTGTCTCCAGGGAACCGAGACAACCCAGCTCGCCCTCGACGGAAACGCCGCAGGCATGCGCCATGTCAACCGTGCGACGGGTGACATCGGCGTTGTATTCGTAGCTCATCGGGGTCTTCATGTCCTCGCCGAGGGAGCCATCCATCATCACCGAGCTGAAGCCCAGCTGAATGGAACGCTGGCAGACGGCCGGCGATGCGCCGTGGTCCTGGTGCACGCAGACCGGAATGTGCGGCCACTGCTCGATGGCCGCCTGGATCAGGTGGCGCAGGAATGGCGCTCCGGCATAGGAGCGCGCACCGGCCGATGCCTGGCAGATGACCGGGCTGTCGGTTTCGTCGGCCGCTTCCATGATGGCGTGCATCTGCTCCATGTTATTGACGTTGTAGGCCGGCACGCCATAGCCGTGTTCGGCGGCGTGGTCCAGCAACTGGCGTAGTGATATAAGGGCCATTGTTCTCTCCTCAGGCTGTTCAGGTTTATCAATCAGGCATTACATTGCGGCCCGCAGTTACACAGGCCAGTCAAAAAAACTACATCACATCTGCTTCATGCTCTCCAACTCGAATGATTTTCATGGCATTGGTACCACCCAGTACACCGGCCAGGTCACCCTTGGTGATGATCACCAGGTCACCGTCGCGCACCGCGCCGCGGCGCACCAGCTCATCGACGGCCTCCTTGTTGACCTCGACATGATCGGTGGTCGTGACATCGAAGCTGACCGGGTAGACACCGCGGTACAGGGTAACCTTGCGGCGCGTCTCTACGTGGCGGGTCAGGGCATAGATGGGGATGCCCGAACTGATGCGCGACATCCACAGCGGCGTGGCGCCGGATTCCGTCAGTGCCGCGATCGCCTTCACGCCCAGGTTGTTGGCGGTGTACATGGTCGCCTTGGCGATCGCCTCGTCGGTCCGCTTGAAGCGCACCTTTGTGCGGCGCTCGCTGGCCAGCACCGAGCGCTGGCGTTCGGCCCCGGCACAGATGCGGTCCATCGCCTCGATGACCATGGCAGGATCCTTGCCGGTTGCCGTCTCGGCCGAGAGCATCACGGCATCGGTGCCGTCGATGACCGCATTGGCGACATCGAACACTTCTGCCCGGGTCGGTATCGGGTTCTCGATCATGGACTGCATCATCTGCGTCGCGGTGATCACAACCCGGTCAAGCGAGCGAGCCACCTTGATGATGCGCTTCTGCACGGCCGGCAGCTCGGCGTCACCGATCTCCACGCCAAGATCACCCCGCGCAATCATGACGACATCAGAGGCCTCGACGATCTCCTGGAGCGCATCGAGCGCCTCGGCCCGCTCTATCTTGGCGACAATCCCGCCATGGCCGCCGGCCTCCTGCAGAAGCTGCCGCGCAAGGTGAATATCGTCGGCAGAGCGCGGAAATGACACGGCGACATAATCCGCGCCCATCTCGGCCGCCACCCGGATATCGGCCCGGTCCTTGTCGGTGATCGCCTGCGCCGACAGCCCGCCACCCATGCGGTTGATGCCCTTGTTGTTCGTCAGCTCGCCGCCCACCACAACGCGACAGCGAATCTCGGCATCGACCACCTCGTCTACCCACAGCACCAGCCGGCCGTCATCCAGCAGCAGCGTGTCGCCGCGGTGCACGTCATTCGGCAGCTCGCGAAAGGTCAGGCCGACCCGCTCGCTGGTGCCCTCCATCGGGTCCATCCCGGCATCCAGGATAAAGCGGTCGTCCTTCTCGAGGCTGATCTTGCCGTCCTTGAAACGCTCGATCCGGATCTTGGGGCCCTGCAGGTCGGCAAACACGCCGACCTGGTGGCCATGTGCACGGGCGCGGTTACGCACGTTCTCGGCCCGGCGCATGTGCTCCTGCGGACTGCCGTGCGAGAAATTCAGCCGCACGACATCCATGCCGGCCTGGATCATGTCATCCATGACCGATTTCTCGTCTGTTGCCGGACCCAGCGTGGCGACGATTTTCGTGCGTCTTGGCATCGATTGTCAGCTTGTCGTTGGTATCTGCACGAGCCCGGTCAGTGGCTGATACAGCCCGGAACCGGTCTCACGCGGCCGGCCTATCCGGCCCGCTCCTCGAGCATGGCAACGGCCGGTAGTTTTTTGCCCTCGAGAAATTCCAGGAAGGCGCCGCCACCGGTCGATATATAGGACACCTTGTCTGCAATATCGTACTTGTCCACTGCCGCAAGCGTATCGCCGCCGCCGGCGATCGAAAATGCGCCTGAAGCCGCGATTGCATTGCCCAGTTTCCTGGTGCCCTCGCCGAACTGGTCGAACTCGAAGACGCCAACCGGGCCGTTCCAGACGATGGTGCCGGCAGTGGCCATCATCCCGGCATAGCGGGCAGCGGTCTCCGGACCGATGTCAAAGATCATGTCATCATCAGCCACGTCCTCGACTTTCTTGACCACGGCCTCGGCCGACTCGGAGAACTCCTTGCCGACGACCACATCCGTCGGCACCGGAATCTCGCCGCCCTTCGCCTTCGCGGCCTCCATCAGGCGCTGCGCCTCCGGTATCAGGTCGGCCTCGTACAGCGACTTGCCGACATTATGGCCGCTGGCCGCAATGAAGGTATTGGCAATGCCGCCACCGGGAATCAGCTGATCGACAACCCCGGAGAGGGAATCCAGCACGGTCAGCTTGGTCGAGACCTTGGATCCGCCCACGATCGCCGCCATCGGCCGCGCCGGACCGTCGAGCGCCTTGCCAAGCGCCTCGAGCTCGCCCGCCAGCAGCGGACCCGCACAGGCAACCGGCGCGAACTGGCCAGCACCGTGTGTCGATGCCTGGGCACGGTGCGCCGTGCCGAATGCATCCATGACGTAGATATCGCAAAGCGCCGCGTACTGCTTGGAGAGGGCCTCGTCGTTTTTCTTCTCGCCGGGATTGAAACGGACATTTTCCAGCAGCACGACGTCGCCGTCGTTCATCTGCGGCGCATTGTCCAGGTAGTCGGCAACCAGCTTGACCTCCTTGCCCAGCAGTCCGGCGAGGTGCTCGGCGACCGGGCGCATGGAGAACTCCTCGGCAAACTCGCCCTCCGTCGGGCGCCCCAGGTGCGACATCAGCATCACCCTGGCACCGGCCTTCATGGCATGCTCGATGGTGGGGAGGCTGGCGCGAATACGCTTGTCACTGGCGACCTTGCCGTCCTTGATCGGCACATTCAGGTCCTGACGTATCAGCACACGCTTGCCGGCAAGATCCAGATCGGTCATCTTCAATACAGACATGGACGACTCCTTGTAGCTTTATCCTGAAAGATGTTTGTTAAGTCAGCACCGCTGGCTGAACAAACAACTCTCCGCGGGTTAAAAAATCGCCGGCCTGCGGAACAGGCCGGCGATATACAACTTCAGTCTCCGCAAGCCCCGTAGCCTTCACCGGTAACACGCGGAAGCCGGCGTAAAAACGCCTCATACACTGTGTAAACGGACATTCAGGCAGACTCCATCAACGTTGCATCGGGATACGGCTCGCCTAGCCGGATACGTGCTGGACCATGCGCAGCATGTTGCAGGTGTAACCGTATTCATTGTCGTACCATGAAACCACCTTGACGAAAGTCGGATCCAGCTGGATACCGGCACCGGCATCGAAGATCGACGGCGTGCTGCGGCCGCGGAAATCGGTGGAGACCACCTTGTCCTCGGTGTAGGCCAGGACGCCAGCCAGGCCGCCCTGCTCGGATGCACCCTTCATGGCAGCACAGATGTTTTCGTAGCTGGCCTCATTGGTCAGCTCGCAGGTCAGATCGACCACGGAGACATCGGAGGTCGGCACGCGGAAGGCCATGCCGGTCAGCTTGCCGTTCAGTTCCGGCAGTACCACGCCAACCGCCTTGGCCGCACCGGTGGAAGACGGGATGATGTTTTCCAGGATACCGCGACCACCGCGCCAGTCCTTCTGGGACGGACCGTCGACGGTCTTCTGGGTCGCCGTTGCCGCATGCACGGTGGTCATCAGTCCGCGCTTGATGCCGAAGTTGTCATGCAGCACCTTGGCTACCGGCGCCAGGCAGTTGGTGGTGCAGGAGGCGGCGGAAATGATTGCCTGGCCGTCATAGGTGTGGTGATTGACGCCGTAGACGAACATTGGCGTGTCGTCCTTGGAAGGCGCGCTCTGGACCACCTTGCTGGCACCGGCGTCGATGTGCTTCTGGCAGGTCTCCCCGGTCAGGAAGAAGCCGGTGCACTCGATCACCAGGTCGGCGCCGATTTCGTCCCACTTGAGGTTGGCCGGGTCACGCTCCGCCGTCAGGCGGATGGTGTTGCCGTTAACGATCAGGTTGCTGCCTTCGACCGAGATGTCGCCGCCGAAATTGCCGTGTACCGAGTCGTATTTCAGCATGTATGCCAGGTAGTCCGCATCCAGCAGATCGTTGATCCCGACCACCTGGATATCAGAAAAATCCTTTGCAATGGCACGGAATGCCATACGACCGATACGGCCGAAGCCGTTGATACCGACTTTAATCGTCATTGGGTTTTCTCCTTGAACTTTAGTCTCGTGTTATGAACTGGTGAATTCTGCGCAGCGCCTAGAGCACGTCCTCGACAGCGGCGGCGACATTCTCCGCGGTAATGCCGAAATGCCTGTAGACGTCGCCGGCGGGTGCGGACTCGCCGAAGGTGTCAATGCCGATCACCTTGCCGTTGAGGCCGACATACTTGAGCCAGTAGTCCGTCACACCGGCCTCGACTGCAACGCGCGCCGTGACAGCGGAAGGCAGCACGGACTCCCGGTAGGCCGCGTCCTGCGCATCGAAGACGCTGGTCGACGGCATGGAAACGACGCGGACCTTTTTGCCCTTCGCGGTCAGCGCCCCGGCCGCCTCCATGGCCAGGCTGACCTCGGAACCGGTGCCGATGATGATGGCATCCGGGGTGCCGTCGCAGTCGCGCAGGATGTAACCGCCGCGGCTGATCGCGGCGATCTGCTCCGCGCTACGCTCCTGGTGCGGCAGGTTCTGGCGCGAGAAGATCAGGCAGCTGGGGCCGCCCGTGTTGTCAACGGCGGCCTTCCAGGCCACGGCGGACTCAACGGCATCACAGGGGCGCCATACCGACATGCGCGGTATCATGCGCAGGGTCGCGGTCTGCTCCACCGCCTGGTGGGTCGGGCCGTCCTCGCCCAGGCCGATCGAGTCGTGGGTGTAGACAAAGATGCTGTGCACCTTCATCAGCGCCGCCATGCGCAACGCATTGCGGGCATATTCGGAGAACATCAGGAAGGTGGCACCGTAGGGGATGAAACCACCGTGCAGGGCGATGCCGTTCATGATGGCGGACATGCCGAATTCGCGTACACCATAATAGATATAGTTGCCGCCGTTGCCCTTGTTGATGTCCTCGGAGCCGGACCAGATGGTCAGGTTGGAGCCGGCCAGGTCGGCGGAACCGCCCAGCAGTTCCGGCAGCAGCGGGCCGTAGCCGTTCAGCGAGTTCTGCGAGGCCTTGCGCGAGGCAATGGTCTCGGCCTTGTCGTTCACGGCCTGGATGAAATCGCCGGCCTTGCTGTCCCAGTCGGTCGGCAGCTCACCCGCCATGCGGCGCTCGAACTCCGCAGCCAGCTCGGGGTTGGCCTCGCGGTAGGCGCTGAACGCGGCATTCCAGTCGTCCTCGGCCTTCGCACCCCTGTCCCTGGCGTTCCAGCCCTCGTAAACCTCACCGGGGACCTCGAACGGGGCATGCGACCAGCCGATGTTCTCACGGGTGGCGGCAATCTCGTCGTCGCCGAGCGGTGCGCCATGGCAATCATGGGTGCCGGCCAGGTTCGGCGCGCCATACCCGATGACGGTCCGGCAGCAAATCAGGCTGGGCTTGTCGGTGACGGAACGGGCCTCGTCGATAGCGGCGCGAATCGAATCCGGATCGTGGCCGTCGACACCGCGCACCACGTGCCACTGGTAGGACTCGAAACGCTGCGGCGTGTCATCGGTGAACCAGCCGGTGACGTGACCGTCGATGGAAATCCCGTTGTCGTCCCAGAAGGCGATCAGTTTGCCGAGCTTCATGGTGCCGGCGAGCGAACAGGCCTCGTGGGAGATGCCTTCCATGAGACAGCCATCGCCCATGAAGACATAGGTGTGATGATCGACAATCCTGTGGCCGTCACGGTTGAACTGTGCGGCAAGGGTCTTTTCGGCAGCAGCCATGCCAACGGCATTGGTGATGCCCTGGCCAAGCGGGCCGGTGGTGGTTTCCACGCCCGGCGCATAACCGTACTCGGGATGACCCGGCGTCCTGGAATGCAGCTGGCGGAACTGCTTCAGATCGTCGATCGTCAGATCGTAGCCGGTCAGGTGCAGCAGGGAATAGATCAGCATGGAACCATGACCGTTGGACAACACGAAGCGGTCGCGGTCTGCCCAGTGCGGATTGGCCGGATTGTGCCTCAGGTAATCATTCCACAAGACTTCGGCGATATCCGCCATGCCCATGGGGGCACCGGGATGGCCGGATTTTGCCTTCTGCACGGCATCCATGCTGAGCGCACGGATCGCATTGGCTAGTTCTTTGCGCTGGGCCATGTTTTCCTCCTGTCCAATTTTGAATACTTTATATACGTGCCGCTTATGCACCGGCGGCACGAGATGACGGTTATGCGCCCGTGAGATCCTCTGCGCTTCACGGGCTGCGCGGCAAAAAAAGCCCCGGGTGCATGTGTGCGCCGAGGCCCCTCACCGTGAGTAAAATCTTTGAGTCTTTCCGGGAATCCGCTCCCGGCGTCGCCTGATGACCATCCCTGATCGGCGAAGCGCGCTATTTTCCCCTAGTTTGTACCAATGGGCAATAGCACGTCCGGGCTATCCACTACCACCCGATCAATGCGAATATAGTATTAATAATCAGTTACTTACTGAAGAATAACCCTATATCGGCACGGCCGGTTCTCGCCATTTGATGGAACAGCCCATGCCCGGAATCTGCACCTCGGGCCCCTTGCCGGTAGCCGCCACTTCGCACATCGCCTCGAACAGATCGCGCCGCACATCCGCACCGGCTAGCTGTTTGCGACTGGCATCGAACTGCCCGCGGTACTGCAGTTCCATGTCGCGGTTGTACCCAAAGAAATCCGGTGTGCAGACGGCGCCGTACTGTCTGGCAACGGCCTGTGTCTCATCCAGCAGGTAGGGAAACGGGAAATCCAGCTCGCGGGCAATGGCCTGCATGTTACGGAAACTGTCTTCTTCATAGAGCGTTGGATCATTGGACATGATGGCGACACTGTGGATTCCGTGATCGCGCAGCTCCCGGGTGTCCCGGACCAGACGGGCGCGTATCGCCCTGACGTAGGGGCAGTGGTTACAGATGAACATCACCAGCAGGCCATTGGGACCGGCGCAGCCGTCCCGTGTCCACGTGTTGCCATCGACACCGGGGAGGGAGAAATCCGGTGCAGGCCTGCCAAAATCACAAACCGGGGTTTCCAGACTGACCATAAGCGACCTGGGTAATGATGCGGGAAAGACACACAGTAGCCGTACCAGGGTACTAATGAAAATATCACTTGCGTAGGGTAGACTTTACTGTCCAATTCAAGATGAAACCAAATAATATGAGTGAATTCCAGGTATTTACATCCGAATCGGTATCCGAGGGACACCCCGACAAGATCGCCGACCAGATATCCGACGCCGTACTCGACGCCATACTGGAGCAGGACCCGCGGGCCCGCGTCGCCTGCGAGACCCTGGTCAAGACCGGCATGGTCATCATCGCCGGGGAGGTCACCACGTCCGCCTGGGTCGATCTGGAGGAAATCGTCCGCCACACCGTCCGCGACATCGGCTACAACAGCTCCGAGATCGGCTTTGACTGGGAGTCCTGCGCCGTACTGAACGCCATCGGCAAGCAGTCGCAGGATATCGCCATGGGCGTCGACGAGTCCGATGACCATGAACAGGGCGCCGGCGACCAGGGCCTGATGTTCGGCTACGCCAGCAGCGAGACCGACGTCCTGATGCCGGCACCGATCACCTACGCGCACCGCCTGGTGAAGCGCCAGGCCGAGGTCCGCAAGAACGGCACCCTGCCCTGGCTGCGCCCGGACGCCAAGAGCCAGGTCACCTTCCGCTACGAGAACGACCGACCCGCCGGCATCGACGCCGTGGTGCTGTCGACCCAGCACGGCCCGGATATCGACATGCAGGCCATCCGCGAGGCCGTCATGGACGAGATCATCAAGCCGGTGCTGCCGGCAAAATGGCTCGACCAGTGCCCGCAGGAACACATCCACATCAACCCGACCGGCCGCTTCGTGGTCGGCGGCCCGATGGGCGACTGCGGCCTGACCGGTCGCAAGATCATTGTCGACAGCTACGGCGGCATGGCCCGCCACGGCGGCGGCGCCTTCTCCGGCAAGGACCCCAGCAAGGTCGATCGCTCGGCGGCCTATGCAGTGCGCTACGTGGCCAAGAACCTCGTGGCCGCCGGCCTGGCGGAGCGCTGCGAGATCCAGGTCTCCTATGCCATTGGCGTGGCCGAGCCGACATCCATCAGCATTAATACCTTCGGCACCGGCGCACTGGAGGAGGGCCGCCTGGTCGAGCTGGTACGCACACACTTCGACCTGCGCCCGCGCGGCCTGGTGAAGATGCTCGACCTGCTGAAGCCGGGCTACCGGGCCACGGCCGCCTATGGCCACTTCGGGCGCGAGGACAGCGGTTTCAGCTGGGAGCGCACCGACCTGGCCGAAACCCTGCGGGATGCCGCCGGACTGCAGCCGCAGGAAAACGTCGTATAAACACACCCTGACAGAGAAACCGGATTATGAGTTCACAACCAGCAGAAAACCTCAGCGCCGATTACAAGGTTGCCGACATTGGCCTGAAGGACTGGGGCCGCAAGGAAATCGCCATCGCCGAGACCGAGATGCCTGGCCTGGTTGCGCTGCGCGACAAGTACGGCAGTGAAAAACCCCTGAAGGGCGCCCGCATTGCCGGCAGCCTGCACATGACCATCCAGACTGCCGTGCTGATCGAGACACTGGTGGAACTCGGCGCCGAGGTGCGCTGGGCCTCCTGCAACATCTTCTCCACCCAGGACCATGCCGCCGCCGCTATTGCCGCTGACGGCATACCCGTCTATGCATGGAAGGGCGAGTCCCTCGACGACTACTGGGACTTCACGCACCGCATCATGGAATGGCATGACGGCGGCACGCCCAACATGATCCTCGATGACGGCGGCGACGCGACGCTGCTGATCATGCTGGGCAGCAGGGCCGAGTCGGACCCCTCTGTGCTGGACAACCCGGCGAGCGAGGAAGAGGTCTCGCTGTTCAACGCCATCAAGACGCGTCTCGCCAAACAGCCGGGCTGGTATTCCGGCATCCGCAAGAACATACACGGCGTGACCGAGGAAACCACCACCGGTGTACACCGCCTGTACCAGATGGAGGAACGCGGCGAACTGCCGTTCCCCGCCATCAACGTCAACGACTCGGTGACCAAGAGCAAATTCGACAACCTGTACGGCTGCCGCGAGTCACTGGTGGACGGCATCAAGCGTGCCACCGATGTCATGATCGCCGGCAAGGTGGCCCTGGTCATCGGCTACGGCGATGTCGGCAAGGGCTGCGCACAGTCACTGCGCGGACTTGGCTGCAGTGTCTGGGTGACGGAGATCGATCCCATCTGCGCCCTGCAGGCGGCAATGGAAGGCTACCGCGTCGTCACCATGGAAGAGGCCGCCGCCCATGCGGATATCTTCGTTACCGCCACAGGCAACTACCATGTCATCGGACATGATCACATGGCAGCCATGAAGGACCAGGCCATTGTCTGCAACATCGGGCACTTCGACAACGAGATCGATGTCGCCAGCGTGAAGAAGTACCAATGGGAGAACATCACGCCGCAGGTAGACCATATCATCTTCCCGGATGGCAAGCGCATCATCCTGCTCGCCGAGGGCCGGCTGGTGAACCTCGGCTGCGCGACCGGCCACCCGAGTTTCGTCATGTCCAACAGCTTCACCAACCAGGTACTGGCGCAAATGGAAATCTGGAACCACGGCGAGAACTACGAGAACAGGGTCTACACCCTGCCGAAGAAGCTGGACGAGGAAGTCGCGAGGTTGCACCTCGACAAGATCAGCGCCCACCTGACGACCCTGTCGCAGGAACAGGCCGACTACATCGGCGTGCCGGTCGAGGGGCCGTACAAGCCGGAGTATTATCGATACTAGCCAATAGTCTCACCGCAAAGGCGCAAAGAACGCAGGGTAACGTCAGGCTCTGAAAGGAAAAAACCATTATCATTCCCGCCCTCGAGCGAATGACATCGTGCTTTTGGTTTCACCAACCCGGCGTTCCTGGCGACTTTGCGCTTGAGTGTTATTTTCTGCTGTAATTACACCACCCCCTTGATGAACACCGACACCCCCGACTACAGCTTCGAGTTCTTTCCGCCCAAGACCGGAAAGGGTCTGGAAAAGCTGGAGGAAACCAGCCAGGCACTGGCCGCACTGAAGCCGCGTTTCTTTTCCGTCACCTTCGGGGCAGGCGGATCCACCCGCGAACGGACATTCCAGACGGTCGTCGACATCCAGCACAAGTCAGGCATCGAGGTCGCGCCGCACCTGTCCTGCATCAGTTCCACGCACGACAACATCCGCAACGTCCTGCACGCCTACGAGAAGGAAGGCATCAAACACATGGTCGCCCTGCGTGGCGACATCCCGTCCGGCGTCGTCGAGGCCGGCGAGTTCAGGCATGCCAACGAACTGGTCAGCTTTATCCGCCAGGAGACCGGCGACCACTTCCATATCGAGGTCGCCGCCTACCCGGAATACCACCCGCAGGCCACCAGTCCTGACCGGGACCTTGCCAATTTCAAGCGCAAGGTGCAGGCCGGCGCCGACAGCGCCATTACGCAGTACTTCTACAACCCTGACGCCTATTTCCGTTTTATCGAACGCTGCGGCCAGGCGGGCATAACGATCCCGATCGTGCCGGGTGTCATGCCGATTACCAACTACTTTCAACTGGCACGCTTCTCCGACACCTGCGGCGCCGAGATCCCGCGCTGGATTCGCAAGCGGCTGGAGGCCTGGGGCGAGGACCTCGCGTCCATTCGCGCCTTTGGCGAGGACGTCGTCACCGCCCTGTGCGCACGCCTGCTTGAGCAGGGCGCCCCCGGCCTGCATTTCTACACCCTGAACAAGTCAGAACCGTCCATCGCCATCTGGAAGAACCTGGGGCTGTCCGGCAGCTGACTGCGGGGATGCATGACAGGAAAATTTATGCTCGCGCAAAGGCACCAGGGCGCAAAGAGGCAAGGCATCACGATATACCAACAACAGACAGGCACAGTCAAAGTGCTGCGTATTCAGTCTTTATATCAATCGCAGCTGTCTCCTACCCTGCCTCCACATTATCTTTCCGGCCTGCTCGCTAACACCGGATTGACTAATGGGGTACAAAGCGTGCCGACATCACCTGCCTTGTACCCGTTCGTAAAAATGTTCAATAACACGACCCCCGCCCTGTCCCGCCCCCTTCAAAGGGGGCGGGAACGCAGGCCGGAATGTCGGGATACTTATATACTCCCTGGCATGTCTGGACGCAGTCTGCCCGGTTATTGGTTATTTTCAGCATCTTTTCGACCCGGCGCCCTTGCGCGAGAGTATTTCTTTTTGCAACGGCAGCCCCCCATCCATTAATGTTCCCGCCATGAATAACAAGGACCTGGTACAACGCGATCTCTCCGTTCTGTGGCATCCCTGCACGCAGATGAAGGACCACGAGTGGCTGCCGGTCATACCGGTGCGGCGCGGCAAGGGGGTCTGGCTGGAGGATTTCGACGGCAAGCGCTATCTCGATGCCATCAGCTCCTGGTGGGTCAACCTCTTCGGGCACAGCAACCCCCGCATCAATGCCGCACTGGCAGAGCAACTGGAAACACTGGAACACGTTCTGCTTGCCGGCTTTACCCATGAGACGGTCATCGAGCTTTCCGAGCGACTCGTCGAGATCACGCCCGCCGGCCTTGAGCGCTGCTTCTACGCCGACAACGGCTCGTCCGCCATCGAGGTCGCGCTGAAGATGAGTTTTCACAGCTGGCTTAACCGGGGCCGGCAGGAGAAGACGAAATTCATCACCCTGGAAAACAGCTACCACGGCGAGACCCTGGGCGCACTGGCGGTCGGCAATGTCGAACTCTACAGGCAGACCTACCAGCCGCTGCTGATGCAGACCATCACCGTCCCGTCTCCCGACTGCTACCACCGCGAGACCGGTGAGTCATGGCACGACTACAGCGTGCGCCAGTTCGAAAAGATGGAGGCGGCGCTGGCACGGCATGCCGGGGAGACCTGCGCCGTTATCGTCGAGCCGCTGGTACAGTGCGCCGGCTACATGCGTATGTACGACCCGGTGTATCTCAGGCTGCTGCGGGATGCCTGTGACCGCCACGGCGTGCACCTTATCGCCGACGAGATCGCCGTCGGGTTCGGCCGCACCGGCACGCTGTTTGCCTGCGAGCAGGCGGATATCACGCCGGATTTCATGTGCCTGTCGAAGGGCCTGACCGGCGGTTACCTGCCACTGTCGGTGGTGCTGACCCGCAATGAGATCTATGACAGCTTCTATGATGACTACACCCGGCTGAATGCCTTCCTGCACTCGCACAGCTACACCGGCAATCCTGTCGGCTGCCGTGCGGCGCTGGCCACGCTGGATATCTTCAGGGAGGATGATGTCATCAACGCCAACAGGGCACTGGCCGCTGCCATGGCTGCTGCTGTGGCAGAACTCGCCGACCATCCGCATGTCGCCGAGGTCCGCCAGACCGGCATGGTCCTGGCCATCGAGATGGTGCAGGAAAAGGCATCGCGCACACCCTATCCCTGGCAGGAACGCCGTGGCCTGCAGGTATACCGGCATGCCCTTGAACGCGGCGTGCTGCTGCGACCGCTCGGCAACGTCATCTATTTCATGCCGCCCTACGTGATAACGCCGGAGGAGATCGAACTGCTTGGGACGGTCGCCACCGAGGGCATTGACCGGGCCACCCGCAACTGACAGGTCATGCGCATAACCCGCCTTTATATCCCGCAGCCACTGCGTGACGGTGCCTCGCTTGTCGCCGGCGGCCAGCCCGCGCATCATGTGAAAAACGTGCTGCGCCTGCGCCCCGGCGCCGCCCTGCGGATATTCGACGGCAGCGGCAACGAGCACGATGCCATGCTGCAGGACATCGGCCGCTCGGAAATCACCCTTGCCATCGCCGGGCCAGTCAGCACTGTCGCGGCACCCTCGCTGCACATCAGACTCGCACAGGGCATTGCACGCAATGACCGCATGGACCTCATCCTGCAGAAGGCCGTCGAACTGGGTGTTGATGCAATCCAGCCACTGTGGATGCAGCGCTGCCACAAGCACCTCAAGGGGGGACGCCTGGAAAGACGCCTGCAGCACTGGCGCGGCGTCGTGATCAGCGCCTGCGAACAGTGCGGCCGGGCCACCCTGCCGGAACTGCTGCAGCCGCTGGACTACGCCAGCTGGACGGGCGGTGAATCCGGCAACGGCCTGAAGCTCATGCTGCAACCGCAAAGCGCGCATACCCTCAGGGACCTCGGACCAACGCATGACGGCATCACCCTGCTGGTCGGCCCGGAAGGCGGCCTGACCCCGGACGAACGTGCTCTTGCCGGCAATACCGGCTACAAAGGCATCCGCCTGGGGCAGCGCGTCCTGCGCACGGAAACGGCCGGGCTCGCAGCACTGGCCGGTCTTCAGGTACTCTGGGGCGACTTCCGCTGAACCCCGATTGCCATACAAAACAACCGGATGCAGGCATCATGCAGGTATTCCCACGCACTTATCAGCATTTGGTGATATATGCCGTGCGGGTGTAAAGTCGGGATGCTCGGCCATATAAAACAATCAAGGCCGGGAAAAAATCAGAATCAAAATTTACGGAGGGGCAGCATGAACAACTACGTGATTCGGGTCTACCGAAGGGACCCGGCGAACACGAACGGGGTTATCGGCATTATCGAGAACACCCTGACCCTGCGGCAACAGTCCTTTAGCGATCTGCAGGGACTGCAGGCCGCACTTGAGGACTTCATTGGCACCGACACGTTCGACCATGCCGAGGCCTCGCAGATTGATATGTACGGTTACGAGGACGCAGTGGCAAACGGATAGTTGACGGTGCGGCAAGGCGGGTACCCTGACTGTGTTCCACACCCGCGCACGAACGTACTGGCATACACAATGGAATCGGCTTCAGGATGAAACTGGTTGTCAGAGAAAAGGGCAGTCGCCGGCTGGGGTTGCCTGTTGAATTTCCCCTGAGAGACAGTCAGAACATGCTCGTGGTCCGCGACAGAAGGCAGTTGCCGGACCGCCGCAAGCCGCAATGCGGTATTGACGACCTGAAGGTCATACTCTTGAAGATGTCCAGCGACTGAGCGGACCCGCACCCGGGCACCTTGCTTCCGATCCACCGCGCCCTGCCACAGGCGATCACTATGCCGCCTTTCCGGCATGACGTTCCAGCTGCCCCTGCAGATAGTCCAGGTCGGGTATCACGGCTATCTCGCCATCAATCGCCAGCCGGCACTGTAGTGCCTCGTGTCCGCACGGCTCGGCACCCGACATCAGTGAACTGTCGAACGGCAGCGGCCGCGGCAGGCCTGCCGTGACAATGGCATAGAACGGCACGCTGCTGCCGGGCCGGACAGAGTTGATAATCAGCAGGCGGGAATACACCAGATTGGCCGGCGCAGACTCGCCACAAAGGGTTTCCAGGGAAACCACCGGAATCGCGATGCCCCGCCAGTTGATGTCGCCAAGCATCCAGTCAGGGGTATCCCCGCGGCCATCGGGAACCCGGTAGTTGCCGATCTCCGCCACGACAGCGTGCGGCAACAGCATGTTCACCTGCCGCAGTGGTATCCACAGACTGCGTAGCTGTTCGGTACTCTCGCTCATTCAGGGTTTCCTCCTGCGTCGCCCGGCAAAGACCCCGGGCTAACCTGCCGCCTGTGCATCATTCGGCAATCCAACCAGGCGGTTGATCGTTTCCAGCAACTCGTGCTCCTGGTATGGCTTGCCAAGATAGTGGTCGATACCGATCTGTCTCGCGCGCTCGCGGTGCTTGTCACCGGTGCGCGAGGTGATCATGGTGATCGGGATGTGCCTGAGCCGCTCGTCGTTGCGCATGTGGCTCGCAAGCTCGAAGCCGTCCATGCGCGGCATCTCGATATCGAGCAGCATCATGTCCGGCAGCCTGTCCTGCATGACGCTCATTGCATCGATGCCGTCCTTGGCGGTAAGCACCTCGAAGCCCTGCCGTTCCAGCAGACGGGTGGTCACCTTGCGCACCGTGATCGAGTCGTCAACGACCATGACCAGTAACCTGCCCCTGGCCTGGCTGACAGTCCCGCCAGACAGCGTGCCGCGCTTGCCGCTCATGCGCACGATTGCGGGCAGGTCGAGAATCATGACCACGCGGCCATCGCCCAGGATTGTCGCCCCGGAAACGCCGGTGACGCTGCTGAGTTGCGCACCCAGCGGCTTGACAACGATCTCGCGATTACCGATCAGCGCCTCGACCTGCAGGGCAATCCGGGTTTCGCCGATACGAACCAGCAACACCGGCACCCGGCCGCCATCGGCATCCATATCCATCTCGCCGGAACGCAGCAGGCGGCCCAGGTGTTTGACCTGGTAACTGTTGCCCGCATATTCATAGGTCCCCTGCTCCGAGGCATAGCACGCCGCGAGTTCCTCGCGCTCGACCCTGACAACACTCTCGACACCGCCCAGCGGAATACAGAATGTATCATCACCGGCCCTGACCAGCAGTGCCTGGTTGATGGCCAGCGTGTACGGCAGCCGGATGGTGAAGATGCTGCCGGCACCGGCCGCCGAGTCGATGTGCAGGGAGCCTCCCAGCTGCTTGACCTCGCTGTTGACGACATCCATGCCGACGCCGCGTCCGGCGATCTGCGTCACCTCGCTGGCCGTGCTGAAGCCGGTCTGCAGGATAAACTGCATGACCTCACCGTCAGGCAGGTCGGCATCCGCCAGCATCATGCCCCGCTCGATCGCACGCTCACGGATCGCAGCAAGATTCATGCCCTGGCCATCGTCGCTTACCTGCAGCACGATCTCGGGGCCTTCCCGGTGGAACGCGATGGTGATTGCGCCGACCGCGGGCTTGCCGGCCTTCTTGCGCACCGGGCTCTTCTCGATACCATGGGCAACGGCGTTGCGCAGCATGTGCTCCAGCGGCGCAACGATACGCTCGATGACGGTACGATCCATCTCGCCGTCGGCGCCATCCAGTCTTAACTCAACCTTCTTGCCCAGTTCACTGGCCGACTGCCTGACAATGCGGCGCAGGCGCGGTGCGAGACTGGCGAACGGAATCATGCGCGTACGCAGCAGGCCTTCCTGCAAGTCGGTGCTGACGCGTGACTGCTGCAGCAGCAGGGTCTCCGACTCGCGCGTGGTGCTGTCGAGCATATCCTGAATGCTGTGCAGATCACTGATACTCTCCATCAGCGATCGTGACAGCTGCTGCAGGTTCGAGTAACGGTCCATTTCCAGCGGATCGAAATCCACGTTACTCTCACTGGCTTCCTGCTCGTGACGGAACAGCATCTGGGTCTCGGTTTCGATTTCCATTTGCCGCAACTGGTCACGCAGACGGTTGATTGTCTGGTCGAGCTCCGCGAGGTTGAAGCGGTAGACACTGAGTTGCTGCTCCAGACGGGAGCGATAGATGTTGATCTCGCCGGCATTGTTGACCAGATTGTCGAGCAACTCGGACTGTACCCGGACCTGTTCACCACGAACCCGCGAGTCCTTGCGACGCTCCATGCGGCGCGGCATGATCTCGCCCTCCTGCACCGGCGGCAGCGGCTGGCTGGCCGGCATGATGACGACCGGCTCCGGCTCCACGAGCGTGTCGGCTTCTGCCTGAACGTCCCTGTCCACCGTTGCCGGCTGTTCCGCCGGGGTTTCAGTCACCGCTTCCGGTTCTGCCTCTGCTTCCGGTTCTGCCTCTGCAATCCCGGTGGCATCCCCGGCCACCGGTTCCCCGACTTCGGCCTCACTGGTTTCAGCCTCGCCGGATTCAGGCGCCTCGGCCACCGCCACCACGTCAGCCATCACATCCTTCTCAAACCCCAGCCGGTCGAGCTCGGTTTCCAGTTCGCCAACCGGCTCAGGCATGCAGTTTTCGCGCACCTGCTCCAGCATGCCGGCGAGCCGGTCATGTGTGTCCTGCAGCAGATCGAACAGGCGTGCAGAGGTATCCACATGCCCGTCAACCACGCGGGTGAGTAACGACTCCACACTATGACTGAGGTTACCGATCGACTCGATACCAATCATGCGCGCACCACCCTTGAGGGTATGCAGCTGGCGCTGGAATTCATCCATGAACTCGCGCTGATCCGGCGCTTGCGACCAGTCACGCAGGGTATTCGCACTGCTGTCGAGGATCTCCCCGGCCTCCTCGATGAAGATCTCCAGCAGCTCCATGTCCATGTCGGCAAACGGGTCGGCTGCCGCCGGCTCGTCATCTACCGTCGTCGGCCCGGCCATGCCCGGCGACCCGGGCTGCGCCTCAGCGCCGGCAGGCTCGGCAGATTCCGCCTCCGCGTCGGCGGCATCCTGCGCAGCCACCACCCGTCCGGCCGGCGGGATAAGCATGCTGATGTCTGCCCGCAATGCCGCCAGCACGCCGGCATCATATGTCCTGTCTGGCAGGCGACTGATGGCTTCTGCCATGGCCAGCCCGCTGGCAGCCAGCACGCCAAGCTCTCCGGCAGTCAGTGGCAGCCCCGCCTCCTGGAGCCCGCCGATGTGTGTATACAGGTCGCCGGCCAGCATACTGACAGCCGGTACCCCGGCAGATTCCGCCGTTCCCGACAAGGTATGCAGTGCGCGGTACAGGCCGTCCGATACCGCAGGATCACCGCCGGCCGGATCGCATCCATCGACAAATTCAGCGATGGCCTCGAGTTGCTCCAGGCTCTCCCGGGTGAATATCTCCAGCAAGGCGGCATCAATGTCCAGCCCAGCCGCCGCCACGTCGTCCGCGTCGGCGGTATCCACCGTCGCTGCCGGCGAGGTATCGCTCTCGCGTGCCGGTTCCGCCTCCGGCCCCGCACCGATGTCGTCGCTAGCGGGCAGACCGGCAGGCTCACCGCGCAGCAGCCGTTCGGCAGCGCTCATCCACAGGCCAATATCTGTCTGCGGTACCGAACCACCATCGACCTGCCGCAGCAGTTCGCCGAGGGGTTCGCTGGTGCCGCGCAACAGGCCGACGAGATCATCACTGATGGTAACGCTGCCATCGGCTACCCGGTTGAGCAGGTTCTCCAGGGCCCAGGCAAACTCACCGATCCGCATGGCACCGGCCATGCGGCCACTGCCCTTCAACGTATGGAAGGCCCGGCGGATGTCTTCCAGCGCCGCATCATCTTGCCTGCCCTTGCACCACTCCGGCACCAGGGCGTCGATGCTGGCAACCGCCTCGGCCGCCTCTTCCAGGAAGATCTCGACAATCTCCGGATCGGCATCATCGGACAACACGGCAAAGTCATCCAGGCAGGTAAAATCAGACCCGGTAACCGGCGCTGCCTGGTCCGTCACAACGGTCACAGCTTCACTGGTAACCGCAGGCACCTTAGCACTGCCGGCCTCGGCTCCGTCGGCCAGCATCAGGGCCCGGATGGCAATTGCATCGACGTCCGCTGCGACGGCAGCACCCTCCCTGATCTGGCCAAGCAGCTCCGACAATGGCACACAGGCCTCACCCAGCAGGGCAATCACGTCTTCGTCCGGTGTCAGCATGCCATCGATGACGCGGTTGAGCAGATTTTCCAGGGCCCAGGCAAATTCACCCAGTGACAGCGCACCGACCATACGGCCGCTTCCCGTGAGCGTGTGGAAGATACGACGCCTTTCCTGCAGGGTCTGCGTGTCCCCGGGGTTAGACTGCCACTGCGGGATCATCGTCTCCAGCGCGGCTATTTCCTCGCCGGCCTCTTCGATGAAAATCTCGAGTATCTCCCCGTCCGCATCTTCCGCGATCACCTGCAGGCTGCTGACCAGCGACGCCGGCCTGTCGGTTTCAGCCGCTGCCACAAGCTCCGCGGCCGTCTCGGCCGGCGTATCAACAGCAGGGCATGCTGTCTCTTGTGCCGGTTCACCCACTTCGCCAGCCTGAACGACCGGATAGCCGAGTTTTGCCACGCTCTTGCGGGCGACATCCAGCACCATGTCGCCGTACAGCCGGTCCTCTTTCAGTTCCTCGACATAGAATTCGATACTGCAGATGGCATCTGCCAGCGTGTCCAGCACATCGCTGCCGGGTATTTTCCGACTGTCGATCAGCCCGTGCGCAATATACTCATCGATACTGGCCACCAGACAGGCAGCCTCTTCCTGGCCGGCCAGCCTGAGGCCGCCACTGACCCGGTTCAGCAACACCGGCACATCACGCAATGCCTGCGTACTTTCCGGCTGCTTGAGATAATCGTTGATATGCTCCTTCGCTGTCGCCATATCGCTGACGACTTCGCGGATCACGGCGTCGAGGCCCTCGCTGAATTCCGTATCCGCGGCTGAGCCTGACTGATCTCCCGGGCTATTGCCGTCGCGCAGTTCGATCAGGGCCGCCTGTACGGCTACCATGCCATCGGCAACCGCCATCACTTGTGACTTCTCGCCAGCCCGTTCGCTCTCCAGCATGTCACGCACCCGCTGCGCATCCCCGGCCAGTATGTCACTGGCGTCCTCCAGCCCGATCATGGCCACGGAGTTCGCCAGCGCATGCAGCCTGTCCGCCACGGATTTCAGCTGTTCCATATCCTGCATCCCGGTCCGCAACAGGATGTCCAGCTGTTCGCCGACCTGCTCCAGCTCCTCGATGGCGGTCGCGGATACCGTGCCCAGCAACTCGGCGCTGCAGCCGGTCACGCTAGCCAGGGCCGCATCGCGTGCGGCCTCGCCATGCGGGTCGTCCATGCCGTAGACATGCCTGATCTCACCGACCCGTCCGGAGCTGTCATCGGCCCGCGACAGGCTGAACAGCAGGTCCCTGAGCAACACCTCCGGCACCAGATCACTGAATGCCGTTTCACCGGCATCGATCAGCAGCTTGATCTGCCGGTCGACCTGGCCAAAAAGCTGCCGTGTATAGGCCGTGGTCTCCATCGACCGGTTCAGCAGGGCCTCGACCAGCCCGGCCGCCAGCCACCAGAGTCGCGCCGTCTGTTCATAGGCTGATGCCTGCTGCAGATCCACCAGCACGGCGTGCATCTGCTGCAGGCCGGTATCACCCGCCGCGCCGCGGTACCACTCCAGCAGACCGGCCTGGAAGCGGTGGCGCCGGGCTTTTGCAATTGCCTGCACGTCGGCAACGGGAATGCTCCTGTCCGCGGAGAACGCGGTGTGCGGCATCGGCAGCATCAGGTCGGGGTGGAACAGCACGCTCTCCCCGAGGGGTTCACTCTCGCGCACGGAGCGCAGCTCGTTAATCGACGGCAGCAGGATATCGGATACGTCGGGCTGGCCACTCTTCAGGCGTGACAGGTAATCCGGCAACTGCAGGAATGCCTGCATCAGCGCCTCCTGCGCCTGCCCGGGCCCGGCAATGCGATCGTGGATCAGGTCGTTGACGACCTCCTCCATTTCCATGGCAAGCAGGTCGGCGCCCAGCAGCTCGACCATGCGCAGCGGTCCGCGTGCCTCGTGCAGACTCGCCATGCACTGGTGCAGGCTGGCCACATCCCCGTCGCCTTCCGCGTACTCCTCCAGAAACTGCCGGCCCTGCTTGAGGGTTTCGCCAAGCTCCTGTCGCACCCAGTTCAGGGCACTGAAATCGATGGCTTCGTTCATGTTATTTCCCTGACGTCCCGTACCGGCACGCGTGCTGTGTGCAGGTACGGGCTAGCATGATCATGGTTTACGGTTCGACCGGGCCGCTACTAGCGGGGCAGCTTGAAGCCGGCGACCGATTTGTCCAGGTCCTGCGCCAGACGCGACAGGTTGCCGATCGAGTGCGAGGTCTGCTCCGATCCCGCCGCGGCCTGTGTGGTGATTTCCTGGATACCGGTCATGGTCGAGGAGATCTCCGCGGCCGCAGTGGCCTGTTGCCCGGCAGAGCCCGAAATCGTCTGAATGAGTCCGGCCAGCTGCTCGGAGACACTTTCGATCTGCTCCAGTGCACCACCGGCGTCCTCTGCCAGCGTGGCACCGTTGACCACCCCCGAGGTGCTCTTCTCCATCGAGATCACGGCTTCATTGGTATCGGCCTGAATGGCCTTGACCAGTGCCTCGATCTGCTTGGTGGCGTTGGCCGAGCGTTCCGCAAGGCGCTGCACCTCGTCGGCCACCACCGCGAAGCCACGACCGGCCTCGCCTGCCATCGCGGCCTGGATGGAGGCATTCAGTGCCAGGATATTGGTCTGCTCCGCGATATCGTTGATCAGCTCGATGATGTCGCCGATCTCCTGGGAACTTTCACCAAGGCGCTTGATGCGCTTGGAGGTCTCCTGGATATGCTCGCGAATGGTATCCATGCCCTCGATGGTGCGTCGCACCGTAACACCGCCATTCTTGGCGATATCGACGGAACGCATGGCGACCTTGGAAGACTCGTCGGCGTTGGATGACACTTCACTTATCGAGTCCGCCATGTCGTTGATGGCCACACTGGCGGTGGCAATGTCCTTGGACTGCTGCTTGCTCGACTCGGTCAGCTGCCGGGCGATCTCCTCGGTTTCCTGCACGGAAGTCGACAGCTGCGTAGAGGTGTCGTTGATGGTCTTCACCAGGCCGCGCAGCGAGTCAACCGTGACGTTGACGGAGTCGGCAATTGACCCCGTGAAGTCCTCGGTAACCGTCATCCTGACTGTCAGATCGCCTCCGGCAAGATCACCCATCTCGTCAAGCAGCCGCATGATGGCTTCCTGGTTGTCGGCATTTTCCTCCTCGATGACCTGACTGCGGCGCTTCTGGCTGCGCAGGGTCTCGTAACCCATCCAGAACAGGATAAACAGGGCAACACCGCCAAGCAGATAGGCCAGTTCCGTGGACACCAGGCGGTTCTCAGGGACCCCGGCAAAGGCGGACTGCAAACCGTCAACCGCCTCGAACAGGACTTCGCTGCGCGCCGAGACTTCCTTCACCGCCTGCTGAACACCTACCAGTTCCTCGGAGTTGTCCACCACGGCGCCGACATGATCGCTGACCTGGCTGAACAGCAGGGCGATCTCCTTGAGCTTCGCCTGCGCGCTCTTGCCGCTTACGGCCTGCATGCCGCCGGTGCCGCGCATCATGCCATCCAGGATACGGCCGAACTCGGCGGTGTCCCCGGCAAAGGCAACCGCCGCCGCCTCGGCGCCCTCACCCGTCATGACATTGTTGATGTTGTTGACGATGCGCTGGCCCAGCACAGACAGGTTGCTGGCCTGCATCACCTGCTTCGCACTGGCGTCGTTCTTCACCAGCGAGTCGGCGACGCCCCGCGTGTGCTGCATCAGCTCGGGCATGATGTCGCGCGTCACGCTGGCCGCCTCCGCCACCGTCAGGACGAGGATCTGACCATCCAGAACCTCATCGACACTGTGGCGAAAACCACGCCAGACATCATCCAGTCTGTTGAAGGCCGCGTATTCCGGCGCATCAGCAGCGGTCTTCTCCGTCTCCAGTCCGGCGTGCTGGCCGGACAAGATAGTGTCAAAGCGCTGCCTGGACTGCTTCAGCTGTTCAAAGGCCTCGTAGTCGCCGGCAGAGGCCGCCAGGGTGTACTTGGCAATGCGCTGTGACAGCACCTTTTGCTCGCCGGTGCTCGCCAGCCGCTGCTGGTCCAGTTCCGCCTGCTTGTTGACATAAACAAACACACCCACCATGGCCCACACGGCACACAGCATCAGCAGGGTAAGGATCTTCATCCAGTTACTGCTGCCAAGCAGCTTGACTTTGCTCATTGCTTTCATGGTCTTTCTCCTGACCTGATCTCTCTGGTTCGATAATGGTTGCGTTTGGGTAAACAGGACATCTCTATACAGCGGTTTGCATAAACTGCGGTGACTCTGCCAGTGAGGACAGGCCGAGAATTCCCCAGAACCGGCCATCCATGTTGAAACCTTGTGTCACATAGGCAGCAAGCGACGCCGGAATGGCATCTGTCACGCCCTGGCAGGCCGTCACGGGGAAATGCCGAAGGCCCAGGACCTCGTCCACAACCAGGCCCGAGTAAACGCCCTGGCAGTCAAGCACGAGCACCCGGGTACGCCGGGAAACGACGGTCGGCTCATTGCCGAGGTAGGCATTCAGGTCGATCACCGGCAGCAGCTTGCCGCGCACATTGGCAATGCCGCGCACCCAGGAACAGCTGTTCGGGACGGCAGTCAGTGACGGATACACGAGTGTCTCGACAACTTCACCGAGGCTGGCCAGCAGGTGATGCTCACCCGTGCGGAAGGCGACCCCGGACCACTCGTTCTTTCTTTCGACCTTGTCAGGCAGACTGGCCGCGGAAGCGCCACAACGCTCCTCCAGCGACCGGAGAATGGCAACGGGATCAATACTGGCGGTGGTGGACATATCGGCTTGCAGCCCCCTATGCAGACAGCGTGTCGTTGATCAGGCTCATCAGTGCGCCCTCGTTGACCGGCTTGGTCAGATAGTCCCGGGCGCCCTGCCGTATCCCCCAGACACGATCCACCTTCTGGTCCTTGCGGGTCACGATGATCACGGGGATGGCCGATGTCTCCGGATTCGAGGTCAGTTCGCGGGTGGCCTGGAAGCCGTTGAGTCCGGGCATGACAACATCCATCAGGATCAGGGCCGGTCTTTCCCGCCTTGCCACCTCGATACCTTCATCCCCGTTCTGCGCGGTTACCGTCTGGTAACCATTCCTCTCCAGGATCTTCTGCAGGATGTGCGTGTCAGTGGGTGAGTCATCTATGATCATAATCTGCGGCATTGTCATACCCTCGTTTCCGGTTCTGTCGGTTTCCCGGTTTCCCGCCTTCCAGTCAGCCGTCATGCCTGCCGTGTTGCGCAATGGCATCCAGCAGGTCTTCACGGGTAAACGGTTTGGTGATGTAGTGGTCCGAACCCACCACCCGGCCGCGTGCCCGGTCAAACAGGCCATCCTTGCTGGACAACATCACCACCGGCGTCTGCCTGAAGACCCTGTGGTGCTTGATCAGGGCGCAGGTCTGGTAGCCATCCAGCCTTGGCATCATGATGTCGAGAAAAATCAGGTCCGGCCTGTAATCGGCAATCTTGCTCAGCGCCTCGAAACCATCCATCGCCGTCACCACATC
>JBFELL010000013.1:0-32107 GCA_041552135.1 Gammaproteobacteria bacterium | reverse complement strand
GTTTTCTCGACCAGATCGACAACGTCCTTCGAGCCGTACATATCGCGGGTCCCCATGCGGTAGTCCCGCGCCTTGCCGAGAACCGCCTTGCGGAAATAGGCATAGGTGCCGGAGTTGTTCTGGCGGCTGACCACGACGATTTCGTCCTTGCAGCCGGGAACAGTGATGCCCATGTCCGACCACTTCTTGACCTTGGGCTTGCGGGTGTAGATGTCCTTCAGCTGGGCCAGCGTCATGGACTTCACCGGGTTGTCCTTGTGAATGAACACCGCCAGGGCATCAAAGCCGACGACGTGCTCGACCGGGTTCTGGCCATTTTTCTCGGCCAGCGCCTTTTCCTTGTCCTTCATCTTGCGGCTGGCGTTGGCGATGTCCACCGTGCCGTTGATCATGGCCGCAATGCCGGTGCCGGATCCGCCGCCCGAAACGGCAACGGCCACGTCGGGATTGACCTCGGGATAGGCCTCTGCCCAGGCCTGGGCGACGTTCACTAGGGTGTCGGAGCCCTTGTTCTGGATCAGGGTGCGTGCCTGCGAGGTGGCCCCGGCGAGCAGGGCGGATACCATCAGCGATGTCGTAAGAACGAGTTTGAGATTCATATGCTCAGGTCCTGTTGAATGACAATTTGTCAGATTTCGGATGCCGTTTCGAGCGCTACATGCCCGCTTGCCGGTTCGCAGCTGTTATGGTTTCCGGCACCATCAGTTCACAGCATCAACCTGCCAATAACGGCGACCACAGTATATTCGCCGAATGTTACCGTTTTGTTACGGTAAGTTAGCGGTATCCGGGCGATGGGATTTTTCCGGGTCGTTGTTTGCGGCCGGTCGTGTTGCCGTTCGGCTGGTGTGGTAGCCCGGATCGTAGCTGACAGCTGCAGCCGGCCTGTATGGATACCTGCGGGAGGGGATTTCCGGTTGACCGTTGTTAGCCGCGACCTGCCTGGCGACACTCTCCGGGTATGTTGCGCAGGCACCTCCGGGGGCCGCCATTCCCGTATGGATGTTCGATTTCCTGTGTCAGCCGACTAACTGTCGTCACGAGGCTTGCTGTGAGGCCTGTATGCTCGCGTTGTCAGCTGTACGCGTCAGCGTCACTGTTGCCGGTCCAGTGCTGCGAGCGTCCTTGCCAGGCCCTGGATCGTCACGATACCCCGGTATTTACCTTCATCGACGACGAACAGGTAGCTTGTGTCGTTCTGTTCCATAATGGCCAGTGCCTTGATGGCAGAGGCATCGGAGTTGATGCTGAGATGCGGCTCCTGCACATAGGGATCCACCGGATTGTCGAGTAATTCCCCGGCCTTGGCCTCCAGGTCAGCCGTGCAGGACAACTGATCACCCAGGATCCGGGCGGTCTCGACCACATACTCGGGAAGGCAGGACATTTTGAGGATGTTCTTCAGGGTGACGCGGCCCCTGATCCGGCCCGTCTTGGTGCAGAAAGGCAGGGCAGGAATGTTCGCCCGGCTGCATTCTGCGAAGAGTTCTCTCACGGACATTCCGGAAGTGGCAGTTATTGTCGGGATGAGCATCTGTTTCAGTTTCATTGGCAGCGCCTACAGGTAGCGAAGGTAAACATAGACGCTGGCAATCATGACGCTGAGTATCATCAAGGGGAAGGCGGCTGCCATGAAAGGGAGAAAGCGGATACGGTGTCCCGCGCGTTCGGCAAAACCGGCGACGATCAGGTTGGCGCTGGCCCCGACCAGCGAGCCGTTGCCGCCCAGACACGCGCCCAGTGCCAGTGACCACCACAATGGCAGCAGGTTCTCGGCGCCGCCGAAGGTGGGCGCCATTGACTTGATCAGCGGGATCATGGTGGCGACAAAGGGTATATTGTCCACGATGGCCGATACAATGGCCGACACCCAGAGTATGGTCATTGCCGTCAGAGTCATGTCCCCGCCAGTCAGGTTGAGCGCATAATCGGCGAGCATTTTCAGTGCGCCGGCCTCTTCAATGCCCTTGACCGCAATGAACAGGCCGATGAAAAAGAATATCGTCACCCACTCTACCTCGCCAAAGGTATTGTGGACATCTTCGGATTGCTCTTCGGCCCCGTTTCTCAGGTTTGACAGCAGCAGCAGCAGCGCAGCGCCGAACATGGCAATTGTTGCCGGCTCGAGATGCAGCGGATGTGCCATGACAAATCCCGCGATAACCAGGGCAAGCACCAGTAATGACTGCTTCAGCAACCTTGGATCCGTAATGGCTTCCCTTTCCTTGAACCGCATAATACGGTTGCGTGCGGCATCCGTTGCCTTCAGGCGGCGCCCCCAGACGAGATAGAAAATCCCCAGTGTTAGCAGCAGGATTACCGGTATTATGGGGGCCAGGTTAAGGATGAAATCGTTGAAGGTCAGCGGTACCGCCGAGCCGATCATGATATTGGGTGGATCGCCAATCAGGGTCGCCGTTCCACCGATATTGGAGGCGAAAATCTCGGAGAAGAGATAGGGGTAGGGACTAAGCTCAAGCTCGTGGCAGATCAGCAATGTCACCGGCGCGATCAGCAGGACTGTGGTGACATTATCGAGCAGGGCGGAGAAGACCGCTGTAACCAGGGAAAGCATGACCAGTATTCCCCAGGGACGTGCATTGACCTTTTTCGCGGACCACACGGCGATAAACTGGAAAACACCGCTGCGTTTCGTGATGGCCACAATGACCATCATCCCGGTCAGCAGGCCAAGGGTGTTGAAATCAATGCCGCTGATGGCCGTCTGCTGGTTGATAATGCCCAGAATGATCATCAGGCCGGCACCCAGCAGGGATACGATAGCCCGGTTGATCTTTTCCGAAATGATGACGGCGTAGGTGAAAACAAACAGGATGGAGGCGACCCAGAGCGGATCCCAGCCAAAGATTACCCGGCTAGCAATTTCTTCGGAACCGTGCATGCCCAGTCCGGCCTACCGGTCGCCTGATGGCTGGCCAGTGGTGGCCCCGCCAGATTCCCGGCCGTCGGTTGCTTCAGGGTCCAGTGCGGAGTCTTTAACCAGCAGCCTCATGATAATTCCCTCCAGGATGTCCCAGGCCGAGACCATGCCGACCAGCTTCCGGGTTTTTCCCTCGATAACAATGACCGGCAGGCTGGAATCCTTGCTGCGGTCAATGAGTTCCAGCAGCTGCGGAAAGGTGGTATCCGGTGTGCAAAAGAGGAGTTTTTTCTCTTTCTCCAGAAATTCCGAGACGGGTCGTGAGGCAACATGCTGCCATCGATTCCTTATCTGCTCTGTCTCGTCGGGCAGAAAGCTGAGATCCGTGATGCTGTAGCGGTTCAGGTCGCGGGCGGCTTTGGGCAGCAGCAAACGGCTCAGGCGGCGAACGCCGAACAACCCGATGAAGGAACCGTTCCCGTCTACCACGGGCAGGTTGCGTACATGATGCCGGTGCATGACCTGCAGGGCATCGATCACCCTGTCGGATGGCTGCAGCGTGATCACGCGGTAAGTCATGATACTGTCGGTTGTCATGGCTGCATGCTCTTCTGCCTGTTATTTGTAACTGCTGTTCGAGTGGGTATGCGGATCGTATACGTCCGACCACCTCAACAGCATGCCCGGAATCCTTTCCCGGCGCGACCACCTTTGACCTGTGTCTGGAGACCAGCACAGGCCCCGTCTTTAATGATGCCCTTGTTTCGGACGCAGGCATGGTCCTGGTCAGACTGTGGCGATTTTCTCTCAGGAATGTGGCTTGCCCCTTTCCGAATCATGCAAAGACAGCCTTCGGTGTATTATTGAAATCCTTTGCCAGGGTCTCGATGGTGATGCGCATGATTTCCCGGAATACCTTGTCCCGGCTGTTGTTGATGACAATCGGGATATTCGCGCGATCGGCCTCTGACAGCAGATAGGACTGTAATCCCCAGATTTCATCAAAATGCCGCAGATAGCGGTCCGCGCGGCGCTGTGGCACATCGGTTCCCCGGCCGCGTATTCTGCGCTGCAGCTGTTTGCGCTTCAGCATGCCAAGCATGAAGGGCATGACGATTGCGTCATCGTTGCCTGTCAATTTTTCCACGAATGCCGGGTGGATATGGACACCCTCCAGGATCAGCGATACCCGTTCACTCAGCGCTCGCTGAATAACGGCCTCAATCGCGACAGATAGCAAATCTGCCTGGCTTCGATAGCCATTTATCAGCAGCGTCTCCGGATCCTCCCTGAATCCTTCGGGTTGTTCGGGCAGTGCCGTCCAGGCGGTAAATGACGAGGTGTGCAAGACCGGCAGCAGTTGCTTGGGCAGCATGGTGCGCATGACCTCGCGCAACATGTCCGTCGACTGGCTGCGCACAATATCCAGGCGGCTTGCGAGGATAGTGGCAATGGTGCTTTTGCCGCAACCGGCCGTGCCGCCGATGAGATAAATAAGCGGCCGGCCGCTGTTGACAAAATCACGCCAGACCAGCCAGCGGTGGGCGACTGCCGGTCCCAGCTCGCTTGACTGCATCAGATAGGTGTAGGTCAGTTCACCCAGGTGCTTGGATGTAATGGTTTCCAGACGCTGATCAAGCAGTTTCTGGTGGACGGTTGCCACAATCATCGCGGCCTCTTCCGAAGTGAGGCCGATAGTCTCCAGGGTGTTCTGGTATTCGAGTCGGTAAAAGGGCGTTAGCTGTCCGTCTCGCTGTTCCACCTGGATGGCAAGGTCTTTTTTCTTCGTTTCGTAACGAGAGCTTACCTCCTGACTCGTTCGGTTCTTGAGCAGTTGGATGACCCGCTGGCGCAGTTCATCCGTGGTTAGCTGGGTTTCATCACCGAGTTCATTGCGTATCGCCGTAGCAAGATCATAGGCATCCGTGAAGGGCAACCCTGCATCCTGCAGGGAGCGGATCAAAATGCCACGCAGGAAGGGGACGAGGGTATTTTCCTCCTGGTCTTCGATAAGAATCTTTGCCATGCCTCATCCTGTTGGCCTATCCTGACTGGAGCATCCAGACAGGTAACAAGGCTGTTACCATAAATGATATCGGATTTGTGGATTCCGCTTAAAGTGTAACAAGATTGCAGGTCGAAAATCAGGAGGATAGTCATGTTCAGGACAGCCGAGCTTGGGCAAGCGGTCCCGAAGAGCGAATACAACCAGCGGGAACCCATACTAAGGCAGGCCTTGCTCGAGGTGCAGGCGAATCTCAGGGTAAGTTCCCGTTTCCCGGTCATTATTCTCTTCGCGGGTGTGGACGGGGGCGGCAAGGGGGATACCGTTAACCTGCTCAATGAGTGGATGGATCCGCGCTGGCTGAGGACGCGGGCCTATGACGATCCTTCCGATGAAGAACGTGAGCGGCCGGAATACTGGCGCTTCTGGCGCGACCTGCCGCCGAAGGGGCAAATTGGCCTGTTCCTGAGTTCCTGGTATTCCCAGCCAATACTGCGTCGGGTATACGAGAAGGATGATGTGGCCGTGTTCGATGACCGGCTGGACCGGATCCTGGCATTCGAGAAGGCCCTTGCCGATGATGGTGCGCTGATCCTCAAGTTCTGGATGCACCTGAGTCACGATGCCCAGAAGCGACGCCTGAAGAAGCTGGAGAAGGATCCGCTGACAAGCTGGCGTGTCACCCAGCGGGACTGGGACCACTGGCAGATTTACGAGCGGTTCGAGGCGGCGGCGGAACGCACTATCATGCGTACCAGCGTCGGCCATGCGAACTGGACGATTGTCGAGGGCGTGGACCCGTGTTTCCGCAGCCTGACGGTCGGCAGTATCGTACACAAGGAAATCGCCAGGCATCTTGAGGAAGTCCGCAAGAAGGACCTGTTGCTGCAGGAGCTGTCGGCGAGTCACAAGCCGCAGCCGATAGCGGACCTGCAACCGGCTGCGAAGGTCCCGCAAGGGGAGGCGGATACATCCGCCGCTGAAATCCGGCCGCTGCAGGTGGCCACGGTGCTGTCCAGTCTGGACATGTCACAGCATTTGACCAAGCCCGACTACAAGAAACAGTTGAAGGCGTGCCAGGCGCGGCTGAACCTGCTGCACCGCAAGGCGCTGAAAAAGAAGATTTCGACCATCCTGCTGTTCGAGGGTCCCGACGCCGCCGGCAAGGGCGGGGCGATCCGCCGGGTTACCCGGGCACTGGATGCCCGCCACTACCAGGTCATCCCGATTGCCGCCCCAACGGACGAGGAACGTGCCCATCACTACCTGTGGCGTTTCTGGCGCCACCTGTCCCGAGCCGGCCGCATCACCATTTTCGATCGCAGCTGGTACGGGCGTGTCCTGGTGGAGCGGGTTGAAGGGTTCGCCACGGAAGAGGAATGGAAGCGGGCCTTTGCGGAGATCAACGAGTTCGAGGAGCAGCTGACGGACCACGGTATCCTGCTGCTCAAATTCTGGGAGCATATCACCAAGGATGAACAGCTGGAACGTTTCAAGGCCCGTGAACAGACGCCACACAAGCGCTGGAAACTGACCGAGGAAGACTGGCGCAATCGCGAGAAGTGGGAAGATTATGAATGGGCGGTCAACGATATCGTCGAACACACCAGCACCCATTCCGCCCCATGGGTCCTGGTGGAGGGCAATGACAAGCGTTTCTCGCGCATCAAGGTGATCAGTACGTTCTGCGACCGGCTGGAAGCGATGCTGAGCGAAAATAAATAACCGGTATACCGGTGTCGCAATACGGCAGATCCTGGCTGCCGTCAGTCGCCTGCTGTTGTCCGGAGAGCCGGGCATCGGGCAGGCATGAATTTCGAACCGGGAACATGATATTTCAGCCCTGCTTGATCTATGTCATAACATTATCAGGTGCTCAGGATCTAATGTTTTAGGGCACGGAACCTGCCTGCAACCCAAACGCGGTGAAGGCCACAGGAGATAGTAACCATGTCATCCAGTAATCCATTAGCGGGCGTGTTTGGCAAGTCACCCTTTTCGGCCATGCAGGCCCACATGCGTGTCGTTCTGGAGTGCGTGCACGAAATCCCCCCGCTTTTCGAGAAGCTCGCCGAAGGTGATGAAAAGGGTGTGAAATCGGTGATGGAGAGGATCTTCGAGCGTGAAGCCGCGGCCGATATTATCAAGAACGAGTTGCGCAGCCATCTGCCCAAGAGCCTGTTCATGCCGGTGGATCGGCGTGATCTTCTGGAGGTTCTGCAAATGCAGGACTCGATCGCCGACACGGCCCAGGATATTGCCGGGCTGCTGGTCGAGCGACCCATGGGGTTTCCCGACTTTCTGCAGGAGCCCATGCATGCGCTGACACATCGCTGTGTTGATGTATGCGAAATGTCGGCAAAAATCATCGAGGAGCTGGACGAATTGCTGGCCATGGGTTTCCGCGGTCGTGAGGCGAGCCGCGTCGAGGAAATGGTCGAAGCGCTGAACAAGCTGGAGGATGAAACGGATGAGCTGGGGCTTGAGCTTTCGCGTCGCCTGTTTCAGCACGAGGACGAGATCAAGCCGGTATCCGTGATGATGTGGTATCAGCTGATCCAGTGGGTCGGCGACCTGGCCGATTACGCCGAGAAGGTCGGAGACCGGCTGCGTCTGCTTATAGCCCGATGACCTGCAGGCAGTGACAGGTGCAGCAGGTCAAGGTGGTTTTCCCCATGTTCCCGCTCAGACCCTGCCAATAGCGCAGGAATGAAAATGAACAAGGCCGGGCAACGGCCCGTTGCAGTGATCTATCGTTAACAGAAACTGACTCAGGAACTGGCTAATGGAAATCATTGAATCATATGGATTTATTCTCATGGCCCTGGCAATTATCTTCGGGCTGTACATGACGTGGGGTATTGGCGCCAATGATGTGGCAAATGCCATGGGCACATCCGTGGGGTCAGGTGCAATCACGGTCAAGCAGGCAATTATCATTGCCGCCATCTTCGAGTTTGCCGGTGCGTTTATTGCCGGCGGCAATGTTACCAAGACCATCCGTAAAGGCATTATCGACCCGTCATCAATCGTCAATAATCCGGAGATCCTGGTCTTCGGGATGCTTGCTGCCCTGCTGGCGGCAGCCATCTGGCTGATGATAGCCTCATCCAGGGGCTGGCCGGTCTCAACGACTCATTCCATCGTAGGCGCCGTGATCGGCTTTGCCATGGTGGGTATCGGGGTCGATGCGGTGCAGTGGGTGAAGGTTAGCCAGATTGCAGCCAGCTGGGTGGTGTCGCCGCTGCTGGGAGGCGTAATAGCCTTCCTGCTGATGATGAGTATCCGTCGACTGATCCTGAATACGGAAAATCCGTTCCAGAGCGCGAAGCGCTGGGGACCGGGCTACATATTCCTTGTGGGTTTCATTATCTCCCTTGTCACCATGTTCAAGGGTCTCAAGCATCTGAATATCGATCTGTCTGTCGGTATGAGTTTCGTGGTGGCGTTGATTTTCGGCGCTGCCCTGGCCGTTATTGGCTGGTTCCTGATCAATCGTATTGAGATTGATCAGGCGGCTGACCGCGACTTTCACTTTGCCAGTGTGGAGAAGGTCTTCACTCCCATGATGATATTTACTGCCTGTGCCATGGCCTTTGCGCACGGGTCGAACGATGTCGCCAACGGTATTGGCCCGCTGGCCGCTGTCGTCAGCATTGTGCAGTCCGGAGGAGAAGTCTCGCAAAAGGCGGCCTTGCCCTTGTGGATACTGGTTCTTGGTGGTGCCGGCATCGTTGTCGGTCTGGCAACAATGGGGTACCGGGTGATGAAGACAATCGGTAGCGGCATTACCCAGCTTACGCCGAGCCGCGGCTACTGTGCGACGCTTGCGGCGGCCGCAACCGTCGTGCTGGCATCACGTACCGGCCTGCCGGTTTCCACGACACATATTGCCGTGGGTGCCGTTATTGGCGTTGGTCTGGCGCGTGGTGTCGGTGCCATCGATCTGCGTGTGATCGGCGGTATCATTGTCTCCTGGCTTGTGACGCTGCCAGTTGGTGGCGTGCTGGCGGCACTGTTCTTCTTCACCCTGAAAGGCATTTTCACCTAGGCAAGCCCGGATTATTTGCTTGACTATCGCAGGCTGTGCCATGCAGGCATCCTGCCGGGATAGCGTTACCTGGATACCATGATGTTGCAGACATGGTTGCCTGGCACATCTGTTTGCACTGCAAGTGTGGCATGGTGTTTGTCCCACCCCTCCCCGGATTCTCCGCCCAGATAATCGCTTGATCATCTACCCGGGCTTCTTAAAATAGGAAGGCAGCGGGTGCAATTACCCAGTGCCGGGCAGCAATCCAGGCCTGATATGTGGTGATGTTCGACTAATACGGAAGCCTGATGTCTCTGAGAACCGCCGAAGTTGAACCGCTTGACTGGATGAAGGGTGTTGCCGTTCCCCGTGGCGCACGGTTTCGCCAGATCATCGTCACCGGCCCGCCGGGCAGTGGCAAGTCCAGCCTGGTCCGGAAACTGGGTGGCTGGCCGGAAGAGGGCTGTATCGATCTCGCGATGAATCACTGGTGGCGCAGTCGGGTCCTGGCACTCCGGCCCCGGGAGGTGCATTTCAAGGTCCCGTTCACAGGGTTTCGTGACAGCCTCACCGTGTTTGACCGGGAATGGCTCGATGCACCGGCTCCGGTGGACTATAGCCGGATCCAGATACCTCCGGGCAGGAGCTGGTTTTTTTTACAGGTCAACTGGAGATCGCGCTTCATCTTTGATTTCCAGCTTCCGCCCGCGGATCGTATTTGCCAGCTGCGCGAGACACGCGCTTCGGCTAAAAGTCATCCGGTCGACAGGATGCTTGTAAAAGCCGAAGTCGAGCGACAATACGCTGTTTATGAATCTCTGGCGCTGCATTTTCACCGCTGCGGCATGCGGGTTGTCGTGCGTACCGATTATGGCGGCATGCCCCGGACCATTATAGATATGGATGATTCCGCGATCGGGGATGCATCCTAGAGACGCATTGCCGGAGTGACACAAGGGCACAGCCGCTTCAGGAGACCCTCGTGCCGGCTCGTCTTGCATCCATGTCACTATGGCCACGAAAACACGCGGAATCCCGGTAAGCTGAATCTTTGCGTGTTATTGCGTGTGGTTCCGCGGCGATTCGAGCACGCATGTAAATTACATGCGGTGTCCTGAATCCGGTAATCGTCAATTATGGGGCACAAAGCCGGTGATGCCGGCTTGCCTTGTACCCCATTGGCAATTGGCAATATCGTGGTATTCAGGTATTCCAGTGTCTGCAGTAGCCCCGGGAGAAACCCTGCAGGACAGGCACCATGGCACCGCCTGTTACCATAGAAAAGCACTGGCCTGCTTGCCGAGTACGGTTCCGTCAAAGACGCGCCGGGCGGCTGTGCCGGCCACGCCGTAGCAGACCTGCAGCGGCAGCAGATGCTCCTCCCCGGGGTGACAGTAGCGGGCATGCGGCGCATCTTCCCAGCCGATCAGCGCTTGCCGGCGTTCCTGCTCCGGGAGATCGCCGCGGGTGCAGGTCTGCAGCAGCCAGTCCTCGAAGGCGGCATTCATCGGGTCGGGTCCAGTATTCCCCCTGAACGAAAAGGCCCGCATGTTGTGAAACGAGAAGCCGGATCCCATGACCAGGACATTCTGCCGTCGCAGGGCCGACAGGGCCTCGCCGATGCGGATATGAAATTCCGGATCAAGACCTCGGACCAGCGATAACTGGATGCAGGGGATACCGGCATCGGGATACATCAGTTTCAGCGGCACATAGACACCGTGATCAAATCCACGCTGATCATCCAGTCGCGCCTCGATACCGTTGTCTCTCAGCAGCTGACCGGTGCGGGATGCGAGGTCCGGTGCACCCGGTGCGGGGTAGCGGATGTGGTAAGCCTCGGCCGGAAAGCCGGAGTAGTCATATATCAGTGATGGCGTGGCGCCGGATGTGATTGTCACACCGTCCGATACCCAATGCGCGCTGATAACGGCAATCGCCGCCGGCCTGCCCAGTGTCGATGTGATGTCGCCGAGGAAGCTGACCAGCTCTGCATGATGCCTGTCGCCCAGCAAGGGCAGGGGGCCGCCACCGTGTGGAATGAACAGGACCGGGAAGAGGGTGTTGCCGGCGTCGCTGTTCAAGGTGTCGGGTATCCGCTGCGGTCAAGCCTGCATTGTTGTTCACAGGCACTGCTCATGCTGTCACAAGGGTCCAGATGCCAATGCCGATAAAGCCGGCACCGGCGATGTAGTGCAGGTGCCTCTCGCTGATATATTCAGCTATCAGGCCGCCTGCCAGTACCCCTATACCCGAGGTGAGGATCAGGGCCAGCGAGGCGCCGAAAAAGACCGTCCATTTGCTGACTTCCTTGTCAGCCGCGAACAGTACAGTGGCGAGCTGCGTTTTGTCCCCCGGTTCCGCGATAAAAACCGCAACAAAGACGGTTAGCAATATCTTCAGATCCATATATCATCCGGCTCTTATGTGTTGGACTTGAGGCCCAATAAGAGGGCATGCAGAAGCGAATCGCCTGATGTTATATATCACCGATGCCGGAGCTTAACAAACAGGGCATCGTGCTGGTGAAATGCCGGCTTGATCTCACGTGAGATGAACGGCTCACCGGAGTCAGGTTGCATGATCAGATCAACTGCACGTGCTGTAATTTGCGGGAAGGGCAGGCGCAACCGCATGAAGCGGTCGTCTCAAGGTGCAGCTGCAATAAACCGGTCCCTTTACTCATGGGGTACAAAGCAAGCCGACATCACTGAGTTTGTACCCCATTCCACTGCTAATGTCCCGTTAACGCCCTCTCCCTTCGGGAGAGGGCTGGGGAGAGGGGATAAATAAACGCCAATTGTCTGATTTTACATCCCCTCATCCTGCCCTTCTCCCGCAGGGAGAAGGAACGCCCTGTTCATCATGCCGTGACCCATCGTCATGTCCTGCAGGTCAGGATGGTTTGTATAGCGGTATTCATGCGGCATGTTGCAAACAATCCAGACAAGGTTGACGGGACAGCAGTGACCCCATTCGTAAAAATGTTCAGTAACACGACCCCCCGCCCTGGCCCGCCCTCATCAAAGGGGGCGGGAACGCAGGCCGGAATGTCGGGATTCCTAGGTACTCCCTGGTAACTCCCCCCGGGTGCTGGTGGAGGGTAGGGAAAGAAAAAACGCTCCGAATGGCCCATCGGTCCGCTGGTTGGCCGTACCCCCGAACCGGCCGTTCCTGCCAGCGGTCTGGTCACTGCCGGCTACCCCTTTTATACAGACATTCATGCGCGTGTTAGCATGTGAATTGCTCGCCAGGGGACCGGGATGATCCGGGATTACCGGATTACAATGACGGAACACAAACGGTGCACAGGCAGGGCAGTTGCCTTGTGCAATGGAGATTAACCTTGACTGAACTGTTTTACCTGCTGCTGTTGCTGATTCTGTCAGGCGTTTTTTCTGGCTCCGAGACGGCGCTTGTTGCCCTGTCCATCGGTCGCGCGGAGGGCCTGCTCCGGGAAGGGCGGCACGGCGCAGCGGCGCTCTACCAGCTGAAGAAGGACCCGTCGCGCATGCTGACGACCATCCTCATCGGCAATAATCTGGTGAATATCGCCGCCTCCGTGATGGCAACGGTGATTGCCACTCGCTGGTTTGGCAGTGCCGGTCCGGGTATTGCCGTCGGCGTCCTGACCATCCTGATCCTTGTCTTCGGCGAGATCACACCCAAAAGTCTGGCAACCCGGTACTCCGAGCGCATATCGCTGTTCATCGCACCGCTGCTGCTGGCCTTCATGCGTCTGATCTACCCTGTCGTATGGCTGTTTGGCCACTTTACCGCCTGGGTGCACCGGTTGAGCGGACAGGAAGGGGACCCCACCGTTACCGAGTCGGAGTTGATCAGCATGCTGGAGTATGGCGAGAAAGAGGGCACGATCGAGCATGATGAACGCAAGATGATTGAACGTGTCTTCGAGTTCAACGACCTGAGGGTTCGCGATGTCATGACACCGCATACGGGGGTCTTTGCGCTCGATGGCAGTCTGACGGTCCGGGAGGCCCTGCCGCTGGTGACGCAGGCGACCTATTCGCGCATCCCGATCTATGAAACGCACAGGGACCGGCTGCGCAAGGTGCTGTACCTGCGTGATCTCATGGCGGCTGTTGCATTGGACGACCTCGATACACCGGTGGCCGATATCGCCCACGAGCCGCTGTACACCTCGCAGTATCAGGCGATCGACGAACTGTTCGCCCAGATGCGCAGGGAAAAACGGATCTTCTCCATCGTGGTCGATGAATACGGCGTTGTCAGGGGAGTCGTAACCCTTGAGGACCTGCTGGAGGAGCTGGTCGGGGAGATCTACGACGAGAGCGACATCAGGCCTGATGTTATGACAGGTGCCGATGAAAACGAGCTGGTTGTCGAGGGTGCGGCGGAGTTGCGTGTCGTCGAGGACTATTTCAGCCTTGAATTGCCCGGAAAGCCCACCGATACGGTGAGCCTCTGGATACTGAATCACACCGAAAACATTCCACAGGTGGAAGAGGTATTCGTTATCGACGGCCTCGAGGTCAGGATAAGCAAGGCTTCGCCGCGCAGTGTAGACCAGGTCAGCATCAGGCGTTCCGTCACCGGTGATGCGGCATAAGGACGCTGCCGGGAGGGTGGGCTAGACTGCCTCGGGCAGCGGTTCCTCTTCCTGTCCCTCTCCCTCGGGCACCACGGTCTTGGCCATACGCTTGGCAAAATAATAGGTCCGCTTGAGCTTCTCGATGATGTCCATCTCGATAGTGTAGGCGGCAAGCCGGTTTGGCTCTTCCGCCACGAGGCGTTTCGCCTCGTGCATGGCGGCCGAATCCGTCAGATGACTGATTTGCACCTTCATGCTGGTGACCTCCCGGGCCGCCACGGGATCGTTTTTGACGACGGCCGTGTTTGCCAGTTCCGCCGTTCGGGACACAGTCGCATGCAGTTTCGCCAGCATCTTCCGGGTCGAGGGGCTGATCGAGACACCCTCGCTGATCCTCTGGTTGCCGAGGTACACCAGGTCCGTTTCAACAATATCGCCGATATTCTCCAGTTCGTTTGCTGCGGCCATCAGGCCGAGCAAATCACGTGTCTGTTCCTCGGTCAGCGGTTTCTGGCTGATGTTCCCGAGATAGGTGATGATATGCCCGTGCAGGGCATCCACAATGTCATCGATTCCGGCGACCTGTTGCAGCGATGTCCGGTCGCCGGCAAGGATTGCCGGCATGATCAGCCGCAGCATTTCCATGACGCGGTCCCCCATGTTGCCGATCTCCAGGCGGACGCGATCAAGCGCCAGTGACGGGGTCTCCATCAGTGAATCGTCGAGGTAGCGTGGCTTCGCCAGCTCCTCTTCTTCCAGTGGCCTGTCCGGAACCAGCCATTCCACCATACGCGCGAACTGTGCGGTCAGCCCGATGAAGATCAGTGTATTGGCGATATTGAAAACCGTGTGCGCATTGGCGATCTGTCTCGGTGTGTCGGCGGCGAGGCGATCTGCCCCGGCGAGTCCCTCGTGTGACGGGGACAGCCAGGTCACGAACTCTGCCAGCTGGCTGATGAAGCTGACCCAGAGCAGCACCCCCAGGACATTGAACAGCACATGCACGATGGCGGCCCGGACGGCCTCTCTGGGTTTGCCAATGGCGGCCAGCATTGCCGTCACGCAGGTGCCGATGTTGGCGCCGAAGGCCAGGGCTATACCTGCGGGGAGCGTGATGAATCCCTGGGAGGCCATGACAATAACAATACCGGTGGTTGCAGAGGAGGACTGGACAAGCGCGGTAAATGCCGCCGCGATCAGGATACCGACCAGCGGGTTCTCCATCTGGGTCATGAGGTCCAGGAACGGCTGGTAGGAGCGCAGCGGGTGCATTGCATCGCTCATCACGCTCATACCGAAAAACACCAGTCCAAGCCCCATCAGCATGCCGCCGTACTGCTTGATCTTTTCGTTCTTGGAAAAGAACAGCATGCCAAAGCCGACTGCAATCATCAGCAGCGCGGCCTTGGTGACCTTGAAGGCCACGATCTGCGCGGTAATCGTGGTGCCGATATTGGCCCCCATGATGACGCCGATCGACTGTGCCATGGACATGAGGCCGGCGGATATGAAGCCGACCACGAGCACAGTGGTCACCGAGGAAGACTGGATTATCGCGGTTACGAAGGCGCCGGTTATGGCACCCATGAAGCGGTTGGTGGTCAGCCTGGCGAGGATGATTTTCATGCGCTCGCCGGCGACGGCCTTGAGCGAGTCCGCCATCTGCTCCATCCCGAAAAGGAACAGGGCAAGGCCGCCGAAGAGCTGCATTCCCATTGTCCACCAGTCCATGGCTTCACCGGCTGCGGCTGCGGCTGCTGATGCCGGCAATACCAGACAGCAGGACAGGAACAGCAAGCTACAGGTTCTCGGCTCTGCAGTGGATCTTCTTGAGGGGCCTGTGAGGTTCATTATGACTCCGGACTCAGTCGTTATGTTTGGTCTTGTCCGTTTTGACGATGGTGACCGGGATCGGCGCCAGACGCACGACCTGTTCTGCCTTTGACCCCACCAGTGCGTGCGAGAGCCCGGTCCGGCCCTGGCTGCCCATAACGATCATGCGCGCCTTTGTCTTATCGGCTATCTCCAGGATCCGGTTGACAGGCAGGCCGGTGACGAGCTTGGTCTTCGCGAAGGCCATATTGCCCAGCTTCGGGTGCTCGTCGCTGAAGTCCTCGATGAATGCCTTTAGCATGTCTTCCGCGACATCCTCGAGCTTTCGCATATGCTTGCGCCTGCCCTTGACGGAGTAATATCCCGGCGCCTCGCCGGGGTCATGCACGACGTGCAGTATCAGCAGGGGGGCGCGAATCAGTGCCGCGAGTTCGCTGGCGTACAGCAATGCGGCCTTGGAATCAGATGAAAAATCCACGGGGACAAGAATCGGATGTGTGCCCTTGCTGGAAGCCATTTGTGATTTTCCTCTTCGCAGATGCTACCGAGGCCGCCAGAAATGAGATGCAGGCCCCGGTCGACAGATACGCATAACTATATTCGGCCACGCGATGAGTGGCAAACAGCCGCGCGGCTGATAACGCTCTGGTTGCTAATTGTTGCTCCGCAGGCGCTTGTGGAAGTGGTTCAGCAGTTTCTTCCTGAGCTTGGCCTGGCGGTGCTTGACCGCGGCAGCCATGCGTTTCTGCGCGAGATCGATAGAGATTTCCTGTGAATCCTTCGTCTCCCTGCCATCGGGTGCCTGTACTTCGATATAACTGCCGTCGGCCTGCATCTCCCAGACATTTTTCCGGCTGGATAACTGCGCGTCCAGGATCAGGCGCAGTTCCTGGCGCAACCTCGGTTCCTCGACCGGCGCGATGACCTCGACACGGCTCTCCAGATTGCGTCGCATCAGGTCGGCCGAGCCGATGAAATACTCTTCTTCACCACCGTTCTGGAAATAGTAGATGCGGCAGTGCTCGAGGAAGCGACCGACCAGGCCGATGACGCGGACATTCTCGCTGAGTCCGGGGATCTGGGGGCGCAGTCGGCAGGTATCGCGGACAATCAGGTCCACCTTGACGCCTGCCATGGACGCCAGGTAGAGCGCCCGGACGATGTCCGAGTCCTCGAGCGCATTCATCTTGAGCTGTATATGGCCGGGTGATTCCTCGCTATGCAGCTTTGCCTCGCGCTCGATCTTGTCGATGAGCGACTGCTTCAGGGTGTAGGGGGCGGCCAGTATCTTGCGATAGCGCGGTGGCGGTGAATAGCCGGTCAGGTAGTTGAACAGCTCGGTCAGGTCCTGGGCGATGGCCTCGTCGCAGGTCAGCATACCGAGATCGCTGTAGAGCCGCGACGTGCCGGCGTGGTAGTTGCCGGTGCCGATATGGGCGTAGCGTTTCAGGCCGTTGAAGTCCTTGCGGACCACCAGAATCACCTTGCTGTGGGTCTTCAGCCCGACTACGCCGTAGGTGACATGTATGCCCACCTGCTCCAGCCGGCGGGCCCAGCGGATATTCTGTGCCTCGTCAAAGCGGGCCTTGAGCTCGACAAGTACCGCAACCTGTTTGCCGTTGAGCGCGGCCTGGATCAGTGACTCGATGATATTGCCTTCCGAGGAAGTGCGGTACAGCGTCATCTTGATCGCCAGCACCTTCGGGTCCTGGCTTGCCGTGCGCAGAAAGCGCTCGACGCTGGTCGAAAACGACTCGTAGGGGTGCTGCAGCAGCAGGGCCTGGCGTTCGCGAATGATATGGAAAATATTGCGCTGGTCATGGGCCAGGCGTGTATGGTCGATCGGGGCATGAACCGGGTCATGCAGCTCCGGTATATCCAGGCCGGCAATCTCGAACAGGTCACGCATGGCCATCAGGGATTCCACCGTGAAGACATCGGCCTTCTCGTCCAGGCCCAGTTCGGCGGCGAGCATGCCACGGTGTGTCGGGTTCATGTCGCGGGAGACCTGCAGCCGGACAATCGGCGCAAAGTGCCGGTCCCGGAGTTCGGACTCGATCATTTCCAGCAGGTCGTCGGCTTCCTCCTCGTCCGACTCGACGTTGGCATTGCGTGTGACACGGAACAACTCGGCGGAAACGATTTCCATCCCCGGGAACAGGGTGTCGAGGTTGGCAGTGATGACGTCATTCAGCGTCACGAAGGTGTTTTTGTCGCCAACACGGATAAAGCGCGGCGCGATGTCCTTTGCGACCGGCACCTTGACACGGGCAATGTGCTGGGCACTGCCGCCGGGATGGCGCAGTGAGACGAGCAGGTTGAGCGCGAGGTTGGAGATAAAGGGGAACGGGTGCCCCGGATCCATTGCCAGCGGCGTCAGCAGGGGGAAGATGTTGGTGATGAAATGCTCGCGCAACGTGGCCTGCTCTTTCTGGTTGAGCTCGGTATGCCTGACGAGGTGGATGCCCTGCTTTTTCAGCAGTTCCAGCAGCCTGACTATGATGACGTTCTGCCTGCGGTGCAGATCGCGCACTACGGCATGGCATTCCTCCACCTGCTGGGCGGGTGTGCGCCCGTCAACCGTGAGCTTGCGAATGCCCGCGGCAATCTGCTGCTTCAGTCCCCCGATGCGCTTCATGAAAAACTCGTCGAGGTTGCTGCTGACGATCGCCAGGAATTTGACGCGCTCGAGCAGCGGGGTGTCTTCGTGTTCCGCCATCTGCAGGACGCGGCGGTTGAACTCGAGCCAGGTGAGTTCGCGGTTCAGGTACCACTGCGGGTCGTCCAGGTCGTACTTTTTCCGGATTGTGGAGGCACTGCCTTGCGCCGCCGGGCGACGGGCTGTTGCAGGCGCGCTCCGGCTGCGGGATCTGCTCTTGCGTGTCGTGGCGGTTGACGGGCCGGGCTGCGTCGTTGTTGTCATCGGGTTGCCCTGTATTCAGTGAGAACAATCCATACTATACCAGCACTTGCCGGTATTTCTTGATGAGAATCAAGTTGCTGCCGCTTTTCGCCGGCAAGGGGTCTGCCGGGGCTGGCGTTGCGGTCCTTATTCATCCCAGGGGGGGTTGCTCTCTTGCGGGGGATAACGCTTCATGACCTTGGCCATCACCAGGTTGAGTATTTCGCGAATGGTGGTGTCGACGTGCCAGTTGGTAATGATGGGAATGCCGCTGTTATCGGCCTCGCTCAGCAGATAGGACTGCAGTTCCCAGATATCATCCAGGGCCTCCAGGTAACGGGTTGCCTTGCGTTCGGTGGCTTCCCGCCCGCGGCGTTTCAGCTGCTTGCGCAGGGTGGCGCGTTCCATGGAGGCGAGCATCAGGGAGACCACGATCCCGCCCTTGCGCGCCTCCTGCAGGTCCAGCAGCTGGGGTGCGACATGGACGCCCTCGAGTATCAGGTCTTCCCGCTCCTTGACCGCGCGGTGAATCGTGGCCTCCAGCGCCGGTTTCATGGTGGTGAACTGGGACAGGAAACCCGTGATGACCGGATTGTCGCCCGGGTTCCTGTGTTCATCCGGTGTTGGCGGCAGGCCGCGCCAGGCCTCGAAGCTGGAATATCCCAGTGTCGGTACGGCCTGCAGCGTCAGATAGGCGCGAATGATCTCGCGCATGACGTCGGTGGACTGGATCCTGGCAATGTCCATCCGGTAGGCCACTTCCGATGAGATCGTGCTCTTGCCGGCGCCGGTGGCGCCGCCGATCAGGACGATCAGCGGATCACCGCTGTTTTCGAAACGACGCCATGAGAGGTAGCGGTCGGCGGAGCCGCTCGAGCAGTGCTCCCTGAGACACCGATAGATCAGCTTGCGCAGGGTCTTGTGGTCGATTTCCCGGTGTCCGGTCTTCAGCAGGCTTGTGTATACCTGGCGTGCACCTTCCAGGGCAACTTCAGGCTCTACAGTGCAGGTCTCCAGCGAGTGCGCCAGGAGGCCCACCGAGAACGGTTCGCTGCGTGTCGGGGTATGGACCATGATGTCGGCATCGGCTGTCGGCCGGTTTTCATAGCTCGCACGCTGCTCGGGGCCGTAGCGTTCGGACAGCAGTTTGCTGACCCGGGCCCTCAGGTCGCTGGTCGTGATTTCGACAATATTCTGCAGACCATCGCGTATGGTCTGCGCGAGGCTGTAGGCCTCGTCAAACGGCAGTCCGCTGTTCATGAGGGATTGCACCATGATGCCCCGCAGAAAGGGGGTCCGGTCGCCGCCGGGGAGCTTGATGACAATGGTCTTTGCCATTACAGCATCCTTGTGGAGGCATTCTCAGGATGCCTCCGCGATGGTTTGTCGACTATCGCTAGTAAGTATACCTCAGTGGTCCTGTGTCCGAGTCCGGCCGGGTGAAATTCGCCGGTGCGGATAGTCGTTCTGCGCAGGTATGTATACCTTGCCTGCATTATCCGGTTGCCCGGTGATTCACTAGGCTATCGGCCGTTCTGGCCATAGTTTGACAGGGCTGCCGGACGGCGTGGACGCGATAGTTTTTTACAAATTCCAGTTTAGTTGCTATGTTCTTCAAATGCGTGCGATTGTTGTCAGGCACTACAAAACACTACTCAATGCCACCGATCAGATCATTGGCTGGGGTGATGCTCCACGCGCCAAGGGCTGGCAGGCGGACCTGGCCTTCGTCAATACCCGGCTGCGGGAGTGTGATATCAGGCCACAGGCAATCTATTCGAGCGGTCTGGAGCGGTCACGGCAGACGGCAATGTACTTCGCCAGGTGCCATGGTATACACATCGTCAATGATTCCACCCTGCTCAACGAAGTCAACTACGGCGCACTGTACAAGAAAAGCAAGAAATGGGTCGCCAGGAATATTCCCCAGCACAAGGTTGATCCTGACTATATCTATCCGGACGGGGAGAGTTTCAGGCAGATGCAGAATCGCAGTGTCAGTTTCCTTACGTCGCTTGCCGGACTGTACCCGGAGCGGACCATCCTCCTGGTCGTTCATGCGGGGGTGATCCGCGGGTTTGTCAGCCATTTTCTTGGTCTGGACTATGCCGGTCAGCTGAAACGAAAGCTTTCGCATCGCTATATCGGGGATTTCCATTTCAGGGGTCATGCCTGTGTGCGCTATGACGAACTGGGCAAACACTCCGGGTTCGTGCGCGATGGGGTCGTTCAGGTGCCCTGCAGTATCAAAGCCACGACACCCGTGTATCCCGTCAGCAGTGAAGCAACTGCCGCCGGCACGCCCTTGCCCGGTACCTGAACAGGCGCGGCGTTCTCCCGCGCAGTGAAAAGGCCCCGGGTCGAGGCGCCTTGTCTCCACATTTATACACGTTTGCGGCTATTTCTGTTTGCTTTTCAGTTCCTCAAGTCGTGCGAGGACCTTGCTTGCGCGTTCCAGACGTTCGTTGACTTCCTTGTTTTCGGGGTCGATTGCCTGTGCCTTGCTCCACGTGGCAATGGCCGCAGTGACCTTGTCGGCACGGTACTGGCGGTCACCCCTGTCAAGCAACCCGGTGACACGCGCGGCGATGGCCGCGTCCAGCCGTTCCTCCATTGCCATTACATTTTCGTCACTGCGGGTCGAGCGCGGAATCCTGTCAAAGGTCTCGCGGGCCAGCACGAGGTCATTGTCATCCAGTGCGGCCTGTGTGGTCGCCAGCAGATCCTGGGTTCTGTCGATATGCTTTTTCTTCAGGGTGCGCTGTTTCTTCACCCGGGTGATTTTCGCCTGCTTGGCTACGATGGTTTGTGCCGAACTGCGTTCCGACTCCAGGCGCGCAAGGGCGGCGGCCACTTCGTCTGTGTTGTCAATCTCGCTGGCCAGCGACAGGCACTCCCCGGCCTGGGCCAGTGCATGCTGCTCGAGTTTTTTGCGTCCGCAGTCCAGCAGTTCACCATGCAGTCGGCTGACTTCCTGCCGGTTCATGGAGTTTTTCCAGCGCTCCGCGAAATCCGGCGGATCAAGGTTGAGTTGCTCGTCGTAGAGTTGCTGCTCGTCCAGCAGGAAGCGGGCGCGCGACATGAGTTTCTGGCGTTCGTTTTCCTGCAGCCTTGCGGCGCGCTTGCTGTCGAGTTCGTCGCGGTAGTATTGCAGCCGGGTGCTGCCGGGAACCTTCAGAAGCGCCTCATCAAGTATGTCGATGGCCCCGACCAGGTTGTCATCACCCGCCTTTGCCTGGGCGCTGTCCAGCATGGTGTTCTCGTAACGGCTGATGCCGTCATGCAGCAACTGCCGGCGTTCGGCCGTGTCGAGGTGCGGGTACCTGTCCAGCAACTGCCCGGCCCGTGCATACTCGTGGCGGTCCATCAGGGCCTGCAGGTCCGCGGGGCGGTCCTGTCCGAGTCTTACCGTGTCGAGTTGTGCGCAGCCCGAGAGCAGCACCAGCAGGGTCAGGGCAGGTAGCAGGCTACGCATTGGCATGTTCCCGGCCGAGCAGCCTGGTGATGGTGTCGAACTGGTGATCGATTACGTCCTGCCAGTCGGCCGTCAGCGAGTCCACCAGATAGGTGGTCACCGGCTGCGTAATGCCGCGCAGGCGAATGGCCTGGTATTCCCCTGCGAGTACCCGCGACCTGATCGTCTCGGCCTGGTAGACCTCGCGTGCAACCACAACCTGTTCGCTGTTGGCGATGCCGCAAAGCCGCGAAGCGATGTTAACCGTGTCACCGACAACGGTGTATTCCATCCGTTCCGTCGAGCCCATGTTGCCGGCCAGCATGGTGCCGGAATTGATGCCGATCCTGAAATGGATGGGGAACTTGCCCTGCGCCTCGCGCAGCCGGTTTTCCCGAGCAATAAGGCGCTGGATCAGGATGGCGCAGGCGATGGCGCTGAAGCAGTGGTCGGCATGCGGCTGCGGTGCGCCAAACACCAGCATGACCCCGTCGCCAAGGTACTTGTCCACGATGCCGTTGTTGATTTCACAGGCATGCGTGATGAGAGTGAAGTAGCGGTTCAGCAGACTGACAAGTTCCTCCGGCCTGATGTTCTCGGCGATCCGGGTAAAGCCGATGATGTCGGCAAACAGCACGCTGCCCTCGATCCGCTTGCCGACGAGTTCGACATCGTTCAGATTGGCCAGGATCTCCGTGGCTACGCCCGGCGATACATAACGCGACAGGGCATCCTTGACCTGGGATTTCTCCAGCAGGCCCTCGGCCATTTCATTGAAGGCGTCCATCAGCTGGCCAAGCTCGTCCTGCCGGCGTTCGCTGAACTTGATGCTGTAATCGCCCTTGCCAATGGAGTGGCTGGCATCAACCAGCTGTCTGATCGGATCGGTGATGCGCTTGCCGAGGGCGAACGCCATGGCAACACCCAGAAAGATGATGAGCAGGGTGGCGCCGGTGATCGCCTGCTTGGCATTTCTCAGCGATGATTCCACGCCGGCACGACTGATGGTGACCATGGCATATCCGGCCGTGACACCCTGGAACACGACTGGCTGGACAAAGGATATGACCTGAACGCCGGGCGCTTTTCCCATGCCTGGCCACTCCCATGTCAGTGAGGCGGGTGCCTGCCCGGTCAGCTTGTGCAGGACATTGCGCTGGGTCCTGTGGCTGCCGTCATGGAAACCGCCGGCGTGGGCCACGATATCGCCCTCCAGGGTCACCAGTGCGGTGCCGTTGACGCTGCCGTTGTTGGCAAAGCCGGTGGTGATGACGTCCAGCGCCAGCTGGTCTGCCGCCAGCAGCGGCTCCCTTGCCGCCTGTGCCATCAGGCGCGCGAGGGCAGTGCCCTGTTCGTCGATCTGGTTCTCGAACAGCCGGGTCTGTTGCTGCACGATCAGCGATCCCAGCAGGGTCATGCAGGTCACGACGAGAACGGTAATCAGCAGGGACAGCTTGTAGACCAGAGGCACTCGCTGTGCCTGTAGCCTCAGGCTGCTGAAGCGGTCGGAAATCCCGGCCGCGAGGCCGGACAGGACAGTCGTGAACTCTGCCGTTGCCCGGCTCCACCTTGCCTGGAAGCCGGCATCAGCCTGGCGGTAACCGCTCATCAAGCGGTCCCTGCTCGATCGATAGCTTGCACCGCTGCGCTGCAGCCAGTTGCCGTTCCCCCGCCTCATGCCGCCCTCCGGGCGGACATGGCCGGGGCAGGGCGGTGCGTCGCGGCACAGCGGGGGCGTGTGTACAATACGGGCTTTTGCGCAACCACTGCATGCGGGAAGCCATTATGACCCTGATTCGACCTTTTGCCGGCCTGCGGCCGGTTGCCGGGCGCGCGGCCGATGTGATTGCGCCGCCCTATGACGTCCTGAACAGCGCCGAGGCGCGACAGCGTGCCGAGGGCCGCCCGTGGAGTTTTCTGCATATATCCAGGGCCGAGATTGACCTGCCCGAGGGTACCGATTCGCACGATCCCGCCGTTTACGCCAAGGCCGCCGAGAACCTGGCGCGCATGCTCGATGCGGGCGTGTTGCAGCGCGACACCCGGGATTGCTACTACGTCTACCGGCTGGTGATGGGGGAGCACAGCCAGACGGGTCTGGTGGCGCTTGCCTCGGTGGCTGACTATGACAGCAACCGCATCCGCCGGCACGAGTTTACCCGACCGGACAAGGAGGACGACCGGGTCAGGCAGATCGAGGCACTGAATGCCCAGACCGGACCGGTCCTGCTGGCCTATAAGTCCAGTGACGACGTCGATGCGCTGCTTGATGCGGTGACCGGGGGCGAGCCCGAAGTCGAGGTGGTGGCGGACGATGGCGTCGTCCACGGCTTCTGGGTGGTGAGCGACAGCGCGCAGATCGCCAGTATCACACAGGCGTTTGACGTCATGGATGCGCTTTACATTGCCGATGGCCATCATCGATCCGCGGCCGCCTCGCGCGTGGCGTCGAGTCACGCGGGTGCCGGTAGCGGCGGGTTCCTCACGGTGATCTTTCCGCACAGGCAGATGCAGATCCTCGACTACAACCGGGTGGTCCGGGACCTCAACGGCATGACACCCGAGACGCTGCTTGCGGGGCTGGTCGGGAACTTCCGCGTGACGCCGGTGGACGGTGCCCACCACCCGGCCGGTTCCGGTGAATTCGGCATGTATCTGGCCGGCCAGTGGTACCGGCTGCAGGTCAACCCCGATCGTATACCCGAGGATCCGGTGGCGCGCCTGGATGTCAGCCTGCTGGCCGACAACCTGCTGGAACCGCTGCTCGGGATCAGCGATCCGCGTCGCGACAGTCGTATTGATTTCGTTGGCGGCATTCGCGGGCTCGGGGAACTGGAGCGGCGGGTGGATAGCGGTGAAATGCAGGTGGCGTTTTCGCTCTATCCGACCGGCATGGAAGACCTCATGGCGGTGGCCGATGCCGGTAAAGTCATGCCGCCGAAATCCACCTGGTTTGAACCCAAGCTGGCGGACGGTCTGGTTTCTCATATGCTTGACTGACATGACGCGGTAGCTGCCTGCTTAAGCGATTTCTTCCTCGAAGTTGTAGCCCAGTTCCTTGCTCGGTTCCTGCACGAAATTGCCCTGGATGAAGTCGATGTCGTATTGCCATAGCAGGGCCAGGTCGCTCGGTCCGTGAACATGTTCGGCCACGCACTGCTTGCCGGTTTCGTGTGCCAGCGCGACAATTTCCCTGACCTTCTCCTGGTGCGCCTGCTTTTCCGGCAGGTTGCTGATCAGTGAACCGTCGATTTTCACCAGGTCGACATTGAGGTGCCTCAGCAGCTGCGGCTGGTTATGCCGGCCAAAATGCTCAAGACATACCCGGCAGCCGACTTTCTTCATGGAGTTGATAAACATCATGGTATTTTTCAGGTTGCTTGCCGCGGCCGATTCCGGTACCTCGAAGACGATATTGCCGGTCTTGAGGCCATGTGACTTCAGGGTGCTGAAGACCCAGGCCGGAAATTCCTTGTCGGCCAGTGTGTCGCCGGAAGTCTTGATGAAGAATGTCGCACCTTCATCGTCCGGTTCCATCTGGGCGAGTGTCCGTGCCGCCGTGCTGAATACCCAGCGGTCGATCTCCCCGATCAGGCCGGTTTTTTCGGCAATGCTGATGAACTGTCCGGGCAGGATAACCTGGCCTTCCTCGTCGATGACTCTCAACAGGACCTCGTAGCGGACCCCGGCATTGCCGTTCAGGCTGACGACCGGCTGGTAGGCAAGGTAGAAGCGTTCATCGTCGAGGGTCTTGCGGATGACCTGGTCCCATTCGGGTTCGTGCTCGCCATCCATGCTCTCGTCGACCGCAAGGCTGTGGACGTGGATCTGGTTGCCGCCGGAGGATCGCGCCACCTCGCAGGCGAGGTCCGCGCGCGACAGGACGTTCTCCGCGTTGCGCGAGTGTTCGTTGACGACGCAAATACCGATGCTGGATGTCATGCTGACGGCGCGGCCGTCGATTTCCACGATGTGCTCCTGTATGGTCTGTCGTGTGCGTTCTGCCTGCTGCAGCGTGTCTTCCTCCTTGCTGTCTGTACTCAGGACGGTAAAGGCGCAGTCGCCAAAGCGCGCGAGCGTGACTTGCTCACCGTAGAGATCTGCGAGCAGTTCCGCCGTGTTTTTGATGAGCCTGTCGCCACCGGAAATGCCGATGTCCTTGCAAAGCTTCTTGAAGTCGTCGACGAGAATATAGGTGACTGTATGTGTCTGTTTGCCGGCGAAGCCTGCGCGTATGGCAAGGTTTACCGTGCGGATAAATTCCTGCCGGTTTGCCAGTCCGGTGAGAATGTCCTGTCGGGACAGGATCTCGAGCTGTTTTTCGAGTTCGGGATTATCGGCGGTGCGAATGACCACCTGGATGCACTCTTCGGTATCGAAACTGGACGGCGAGAACTCCATAAGAGCATTGAAATGCTTGCCGTCAGGCTCCAGCCCCCTGACTTCCAGTGTGCTCGGTGTGCCGTTTCCGCCGCGGTATTCGCGCAGAAAGTTCTTCAGCAGTTTGTGGTCGTCACGTTCGACCATATTCAGCAGGGGAGTGCCATCGATTTCATCCGTGCTGCCCAGGCCGAACATTTTCAGGTAACTGTGGTTGGCGTGTACGTGCATGCCCTCGTGGATGTAGGCAATCGCATCACGTGAACTCTCAATCAGGTCACGGCAGCGGGTCTCGGATTGCTGCAGTGCTGTGTAGAGGCGGCTTGTCTGCCGGCGCAGCAGGACGGTTTCCCGGCAGTGGTCGAAGGCCAGTTGCAGGGCCAGCGGCGGTTCGCAGGGTACACATTCCATTGCCCCTTGCCGGCGGGCAGCCAGTACGGCGTCAGCCGTTGCGTCGCCGGTCAGGGCAATAACAGGCGCCTGACAGGATTTTTCCTGCAACAGGCCGGTGACGACATCGAGGCCGGGCAGGGTGTCGGATTCGCCGCACAGGATAATGTCGGGTAGGCTGCTGTCCAGCAGCCCGGTCAGCGAGTCGAGATCCGGTGCGTGTTCATGCCGGATCGAGTGGCCGGCATTGCGCAGGGTCGAAACGTGTTTTTCCGCCTCGTTGGCGGATGGCTCGATGATCACGAGCGTGAGATTGTCCCGGTGGTTCACTGCATGACCTCGCAACTGGCGTTGTTCATTCACAACCGGGGCCTGTCTGCTGCGACGACCCCGGCCCGATCCCGACTCCCAGTTTTTCGGCATTTCGGGCAGTTTCTTGAACGCCGCAACGCGCCCGGCGGGGGGGCGGGCCGGCGGTTGCAGGCAGGGGCAGGTGTTTCCCCGTCAGGGGTTTCCTGCTAGCATGCAAGTAACTGAAAAGAAGAATATTTGAAACAATGCACGGCAGCCCCCGATGATCCCGGGGAGACTGTGGACTTGCTAGCGGAACGGAGTGGTGGAATGCACGCAATCACTGTCAGACCCGAATCAACCGATGATGCCCGCGCGATCGATGTCGTGCATATCAGCGCATTTGGCGGTGAGGCGGAGGCCCGTTTGATCAGCGCCCTGCGTGATTCGACAAGTTACAACCGCGAGTTGTCGCTGGTTGCAGAACTGAACGGGCGCATTGTCGGGCATGTCCTGCTGACCCGTGTACCGCTGCGCCACAACGGCGAGGAAAAGAACGTGCTGGCACTCGGGCCGATGTCGGTGGTGCCGTCACAGAGTCACCGTGGTATCGGTTCAGAGCTCATCCGGGCCTGCGTGGACCTGGCGAAGGAGAAGGGCTATGGCGCCATTGTGGTGGTGGGTTATCCGGAATACTACAAACGGTTCGGTTTTAACCCGGCCCGGGAGATCCAGATCACCTGCAACCTGCCGGCACCCGACGATGCCCTGACCGTGATGGAAATCGTTGCAGGCAATCTGGATGGCGGCGGTCATGTCGAGTACCCGGAGCCCTTCATGGCGCTCTACTGAACCGGATACCCCGCCCTAGCTGGCACCCTCTTCAGCAAATTGAAACTGGGCAAAACTGCCCGTATCCTCGATCTGACCTGTCAGTCTGATCGTCTTTTTACTGTCTGCCTCGCTGAGTGTGGACAGGCAGCCGGTGTGAAACGGCATCGGTGGCAGCAACAACGTGTCTGGCTGGTCAATCGCGGCGACGCCAGGCAGCAGGATGCCCTGCATGCGGTCTTCCTCGCCGGCCTGGTCCTTGCAGAGGCTGGCCCAGACCGGGTGGGCACCGGGTGACAGCATCTGCACGCCAAGCGCCAGGCCTTCCGAGGGGGTGAACCGCATCCATCGAATAACGCCGGGGTGCCAGTCACCGTCTTCGTCCCCATCGCTGATCGCCACCAGTTCACCGACATGTGCACTGGAGGTATCGGCGCTGTCCCACAGCAGGCAGTAGCCACCGGCGCTCATGTCGTGCATCTTCCAGGACTCGATCTGCACGGGCTTGTCGTTCGCCCTGGCAGCGGGCGAGTAGGCGCCCCTGAACGGGTTGTCCATGCTGTAGTGTTCCGTCGGCGTGGCGTCGAAGCTGGTCGTCTGCTCGAATGTCGGGTCACGCAGATAATCGTCGTCCATGACCGTTTCGCTGGATGCCGTGGCATCACTCGCCGAATGCCCCCCGGGTGGCCCTTCAAGCGCCTGGTGTATGGCCGCAAGCCCGATGACGAGCCGGATGCGGGATTCGCCCCCCCGGCGCGGGAACTGGCGTTTCGGCATCATGCCCCAGGACAGCATCAGGCGCTGCAGCACCATCTCGTCCGGCAGGGTGGACAGCCGGGCAGTGGATTCCCGGCGCCTGGCTATGGTGGCGCGAACCGGTTCCTCCAGCCCGCGTGTGTTGATGATGATCCAGCTGGAATCCAGCGCATTACGCTGGCCTTCCTTCAGGTAGCCGGGTGGTTTGTCGGAATCCAGGTGACAGGTGAAATAACCGCTGGCGCCGGCATCGGTAGCCGCATGCAGCCGACAGTGTTTCGCCCAGTCAGCCATCAGTGTGTGAACGGACTTGATCTCGCTCTGGCGCATCCGGTAGGGGCAGGCCAGTGACAGCAGCAGAGACTGCTTGTAGAGCTCCGCGATGGTTGCCGTATCGTGAACTGGTGCCGGTTTGCCGCCGGCGGTCACATCGGCAAGCCCGTGCCGGATCGCGAGTGCATACAGGCTGTGCAGACTGCGCCAGATGCCCGCCGGATACGGTACGTATATCAGGTAGGAGCCAAGCAGGATCTCGTCAAGATAGCGGATGGCATTTTGAATGGCCTGCTCGAGTGGCGTGCCGCCTTTGCGCTGTTTGTCGAGTTCGGCCGCGACGATCGTGTAACCGGTCGCCATTTTCGTGCAGAGCGCGGTGGTCAGATTGGCCTGCTCAAGTACCTTGTCATTCAGCGGGAAGCGTTTGCCGAGAAATTTCCTTTTCAAGGCATCGATAACGAAATGCACCGGGTCGGCCAGCTGCTCGAGATCATCGAAGCGTTCAAGCGCCGGCACCCGCAGGCCGTTCATTTCGTCAAGGGCAGCATGCAGCAGGTCGGCGGTTCTGCCGGTGTTCACCAGCGGCAGATCTGCAACCCACTGCCTGATTGCCTCGGGTTTCGTGTCGAAACTGTTCCTGTCGGGCTTGCGTAGCGTGGGAATCTGCAAATCCATATGATGTATCGAATGACCTTGTTTGAATGGATGTTATGACTGTCCGGGCCTGAATCTTAGCATGCGCTGCGCCGGGACAATACGCTGATTTTCACGGGCCCGGCCAGAGCGGGAATTTACCCGGATAGTCAGGCAGTTCACGCACCAGTCGCGGCACCAGGTAACCGGGCAGCCGGCTGTGGATGGCATCCATCAGCGCCCGTGCGTCAGTGTCTTCCACCGCGAAATGCGCGGCGCCCTGTACCCTGTCCAGCTGGTGCAGGTAGTAGGGCAGAATGCCGGCCGCCAGCAGTTCCTCGCTCAGTCTGACCAGGGTATCCGCATCATCGTTGATCTTGTGCAGCAGGACCGACTGGTTCAGCAGCATGGCACCGGCCTGATGCAGGGACTGCATGGCCGTTTTTACCGTGATGTCGATTTCGTTCGGATGATTGCAGTGCAGCACCAGGACCACGCGTTGCGGGAATTTCGACAGCCAGTCCAGCAGCAGGTCATCGACGCGTTCGGGCAGCACGATCGGCAGGCGGGTGTGGATGCGCAGGGTGTGCAGGTGCGGGATGCCGGCCAGCTGGTCCGCCAGTGCGGACAGGCGCGAGTCCGGCAGTGACAGCGGGTCGCCACCGCTCAGGATGAGTTCACCGATGTCCGGGTGTGATCGCAGGTAGTCGATGGCCTCGTCCCGCCCGGAACCCAGTGGATTTGCCTCGCCGTAGGGAAAATGCCGCCGGAAGCAGTAACGGCAGTGCACGGCGCAGGCGCCGGTCAGGGTCAGCAGGGCACGACCAGGGTACTTGTGCAGTACCCCCGGGGCCGCCATGGCATGCCGTTCGCCGAGTGGATCACAGGAATAGTCCGGGTGCCCGTTATTTTCCGCGGCGACCGGCAGCACCTGTCGCAGCAGCGGATCGTCGATATTGCCGGGTTCCATGCGGTCAAGGAAACTGCGCGGCACGCGCAACGGAAAGGCCGCTGCCATGGCCGGCAGGGGCGGCTGTGGCGTGATGTCGAGCCGCACAAGCAGTGCCTCGACCGAGGTAATGCCCCGGGCCAGCGCCTTTTGCCAGGCCGGCGTGTGTCCTGGCGTGTCCAATCGCGGTATCATAGCCGGCGTTTTTTTATCTCCATCGCAATGCGGCAGACCAAAGGGCAGTTATGGCAACGTACAGTACCAATGAATTCAAGGGTGGCCTGAAAATCATGATCGACGGCGACCCCTGTTCTATTATTGAAAACGAGTTCGTCAAGCCAGGCAAGGGGCAGGCGTTCAACCGCGTCAAGATCCGCAATCTCAAGACCGGCCGCGTCATCGAGCGGACCTACAAGTCGGGCGAGTCCGTGGAAGGCGCGGATGTCATGGACACCGATATGCAGTACCTCTATACCGACGGCGAGTTCTGGCATTTCATGGATCCGGTCTCCTTCGAGCAGCACGCGGCCGACGAAACCGCCGTCGGTGAAGCGAAAAAATGGCTGAAAGAACAGGATATGTGCGAAGTCACCCTGTGGAACGGTACTCCGCTGGCCATAACGCCGCCCAACTTTGTCATGCTGACGGTCACGGAAACCGACCCGGGGGTGCGTGGTGATACCTCCGGTGGCGGCGGCAAGCCGGCCACCCTGGAAACCGGCGCCGTGGTACGCGTGCCCCTGTTCATCGATATCGGCGAAGTGCTGAAGATCGACACCCGCACGGGCGAATACGTCGGCCGCGCCAAGGACTGACGGCCTTTGCGGGGCGGGTACGGGTACGATCGTTTGCAGGCAGGATCCGACTGGCAGCCTACGGCTTCGATCGGGGCCCTGAAACTGCGCGCCATGCTGCTGGCGCGTATTCGGGCATTCTTCACGCAGCGCAATGTCCTCGAGGTCGATACCCCGGCCCTGTCGGTCGCAGCTGCCACCGACCCCGCGCTGCACAGCCTGCGCACCGAAACCAGCGGTCCGGCCCCGGCGGGCGGCAATTCACTGTACCTGCAGACCTCACCCGAGTTTCCCATGAAGCGCTTGCTGGCGGCAGGTGCCGGCTCGATTTACCAGGTCTGCAAGGTGTTCCGCGACGGCGAGACCGGCCGTTATCACAACCCGGAGTTCACCCTGCTGGAATGGTACCGGACCGGTTATGACCACTTCGATCTGATGGATGAGGTCGAGGCGCTGTTGCGCGAGGTGCTGGCGGAGATGGTCCCGATTGCCTCGGTGGATCACTGGACCTACCGCGATCTTTTCCTGGAGACGGCCGGGGTGGATCCGCTGACCGACAGCGTGGCGGCTGTGGCGGCCGCGCTGCAATCCCGGGGTATCCCTCCGCCTGCGGGACTGGCGCCGGATGACCGTGATGCCTGGCTGGATCTGCTGCTGACCCATGTCGCAGAGCCGGCCATGGGGCCGGGCCTTGTGTTCATACGTGACTACCCGGCCAGCCAGGCCGCGCTGGCGCGGCTGCGGCCCGGCAAGCCGCCGGTGGCCGCGCGCTTCGAGGTCTATCTTGACGGCGTCGAGCTGGCGAATGGCTTCTACGAGCTGACGGATGCCGGGGAGCAGCGTTCGCGCTTCGAGCGGGACAATGCCCGCCGGGAACGGCAGGGCGATGTCGTGGTCGATGTCGATGAGCGCCTGCTGGCGGCAATGAGGGACGGTCTGCCGGACTGCGCCGGTGTTGCGCTGGGCGTTGACCGGCTGCTCATGGCGGCAGGCGGTTATGACCATATTGCGGATGTGATTGCCTTCCCGCTGGAACGCGCCTGAGGCACCTCGTGCTGTCGTCGACGCGGATCCTGCTGCTCAATACCAGTCACCCCGGCAACATCGGTGCGGCTGCGCGGGCCAT
>JBFELL010000012.1:0-32679 GCA_041552135.1 Gammaproteobacteria bacterium | reverse complement strand
GCTTTTGGTAAGGGACCATCATGAACATTCTCATCATCGGCGGCGGTGGCCGCGAACATGCGCTGGCCTGGAAGGCGGCGCAGTCACCGCAGGTGGAGGCGGTGTATGTCGCACCCGGCAACGCCGGCACGGACCTGGAGCCGGGCATCGAGAATGTCGCTATCGCGGCCGATGATCTCGACGCGCTGCTGGCGTTTGCCCGGAACAATGACATCGGCCTGACCATTGTCGGGCCCGAGGTGCCGCTGGTCATGGGCGTCGTGGACCGCTTCCTGGCGGCCGGCCTGAAGTGCTTCGGACCGACGCAGGCGGCGGCGCAGCTGGAGGGTTCGAAGACCTTTTCCAAGGATTTCCTCGCCCGGCATCACATCCCAACGGCCGCGTACAGGACCTTTACGGACGTGGCCGGGGCGGTTGCCTGGATCCGCGAGCAGGGCGCGCCCATCGTCATCAAGGCAGACGGCCTGGCGGCCGGCAAGGGGGTGATCCTGGCACAAACCGAGGCGGAGGCGATTGCGGCGGTAGAGGACATGCTGAGCGGCAATGTCTTCGGCGAGGCAGGCCACCGTGTTGTCATCGAGGAGTACCTGGTCGGCGAAGAGGCGAGTTTCATTGTCATGGCCGATGGCAAGCATGTCCTGCCGCTGGCGACCTCGCAGGACCACAAGGCGCGGGATGACGGCGACACCGGTCCTAACACCGGCGGCATGGGGGCCTGTTCCCCCGCACCCGTGGTGACCCCGGACCTCCACCGGCACATTATGAACGAGGTCATCCGCCCGACCATCGCCGGCATGGCCGAGGAGGGCAATGCCTTCACCGGTTTTCTCTATGCCGGGCTGATGATCGCCCCGGACGGCACGCCGAAGGTGCTGGAATACAATGTGCGCTTCGGTGACCCGGAGACCCAGCCGGTGATGCTGCGGCTGAAGTCGGACCTCGTCGATCTGTGCCTGGCGGCCCTGCGCGGTCACCTCGATTCGACCGATGTGGAGTGGGATGACCGTGCCTCGCTGGGCGTGGTGCTGGCCGCCGGGGGGTATCCCGGGCAGTACCGCAAGGGGGATGAGATCGAAGGGCTGCCACCGGTGGACGACACCCGCTGCAAGGTGTTCCATGCGGGCACGCAGAAGCAGCATGGCCGTATCGTGACCGCCGGGGGGCGGGTGCTGTGCGCCTGTGCGCTGGGCGAGACCATCGCCGAGGCGAGGGACAGGGCCTATGCCTGTGTCGAGCGGATCCACTGGCCGGGTATGTACTGCCGCAAGGATATCGGTCACCGGGCGATTGGTCGGGGAGGATGATACGAAGGAGCGAATTCATTCGTAACTTCGCAGGTCGGGTTAGGGGGAATGGCACTTACTTAACTGATGTCGCCCCCATTGACCTCCAATTCGCCACGGAGGCACACAGAAAAACACGGAAAATTCATTAACAATGTCGATATCTTCCGTGTGATCCCGTGGCTATTTACCAGAATAAGGGCTTAAGTAAGTGCCATTGGGGATAGGGGCAAAGCCCCGTAACCCGACACGAATAGTCCCGCTTGTGTCGGATCACGGCCCTCGGCCTGATCCGGCCTGCGGGCCTGTTCGGTGGAACATAACCGCGGTTCATGAGCGGGCGTCCCTTCTCCCTCCGGGAGAAGGACAGGATGAGGGGATATCAGGCAGGCATGACCTTTCGATCCCCTCTCCCTGGCCCTCTCCCGAAGGGAGAGGGAGAAAAGCGGTCGTTGGCCTGTTGCCGCGGGATTGAACTGTTACATAAACACCGGCCTTCTTAACAACCTGCAATCCGGATAAGGGAGTCACTACCATGGAAATCTTCGGCTGGGTCATTGTTGCACTGATCATCGCGATACCGCTGTTCGGTATCGGGCTCTACAACCGGCTGGTGGGGCTGCGCAACCAGGTGAAGAATGCCTGGCGGCAGATCGACGTGCAGTTGAAGCGCCGCCATGACCTGATACCGAACCTGGTCGAGGTGGTGAAGGACTACATGTCCTACGAGCAGGAGACGCTCGAGAAGGTCATCCAGGCGCGCAGTCAGGCAGTGAGTGCCGGCACTCCGGAAGAGGCGATCGCCGCGGAGGGCATCCTCAGCGGTGCGCTGGGCAAGCTGTTTGCGCTGATGGAGAACTACCCGGACCTGAAGGCCAACGAAAACGTCTCACGCCTGATGGAGGAACTCAGCGCGACGGAGAACAAGATCTCGTTTTCGCGACAGTTCTACAACGACAGCGTCATGGCGCTGAACAACGGGGTGGAGGCGTTCCCCTCGAACATCGTGGCCGGCCTGTTCGGTTTCCACCAGGCCACCTATTTCGAGGTGGCCGAGGCCGAGACAGCGACGCCGAAGGTGGATCTGCGCTGAGGTGATTCAGGAATATTAGCCACGGAAGCACACGGAACAACACGGAAAATAAAAAAACCTGTAGGCGCGAATTCATTCGCGATGCGGTATTACCAATACCTCAAAACCGATCGCGGCTGAAGCCGCTCCTACAGGGAATCGTACGGGTAAGGGCAGATTTATTTTTCCGTGTTTTTCCGTGTGCTTCCGTGGCCATTTATTTATCACTCCCCGGGCCGCTAACCACATACCATGCCACTGTCCGCCGAACATGCCTGCCCCGAATGCGGTACCGCCAACCGCGCGCATGCCAGGACCTGCCGCCAGTGCGGTGCGCCGCTGGTCAGCAACTGGCAGGACCGGCCGCGGCTGGCGCGCAAGGTCCTGCGCCGCACCGATTTCATGGCGGCGGCGCGCGCCAACCAGCAGGCCACGCGGCGGCTGATTCTCGTGCTGCTGTCGATCCTCGTCATCCTTGGCTACCTGCTGGGCTGGAGTGCACAGGCACTCGCCGGTGTTTACCCTCCCGAGACGGACAGTATCTGGTTCCCGAGTCGCTGGGGCTTCACGGCGGCCATGGTCCTGTTTGTGGCAGGATCCCTGTGGTCCTGGATCTCCTTCAAGCAGGGTGATCGCATCGTGCTGCGCATGACCGGCGCCCAGGCCGTGACGGTCGATGAGGAACCGCAACTGCACAACGTGGTGGAGGAGATGGCGATCGCCGCCGGTATACGCAAGCCGAAGGTTTATGTCATCGAGACGGATGCGCTGAACGCCTTTGCCACCGGCATGACGCCGGCGCGCTCCTCGATCGGGGTGACGCGCGGCCTGCTGGACTCGCTCAACCGCGAGGAGTTGCAGGGCGTGGTCGGCCACGAGATGGGCCACATCGTCAACTGGGACATCCGCTACGCCACGGCAGTGGGTGTCATCGTCGGCCTGATCGCCCTGGTCAGCGACGGTGCCCTGCGCAGCCTGCGCTATTCCGGGCGTTCGAGCAGTTCCAGCAACAAGGGTGGCGGTGGCACCGTGATCATCGTGCTGTTCCTGCTGTTCTTCGCCGCGCTGGCGCCCGTGTTCGCGCGCCTGGTACAGATGGCGGTCTCGCGCCAGCGCGAGTTCCTTGCCGACGCCACCAGCGTGCGCCTGACGCGGCACCCGGAAGGCCTGATCTCGGCGCTGGACAAGCTGGCGCGCAACGCCAGGCCCTTCGATGGCGCCAATCGCGCGACACAGCACATGTTCATCGTCAACCCCTTTCGGAATTTTGGCGAGAAGACTGCGGCACTTCTTGCGACTCATCCGCCGCTAGAACTACGGATGCGACGACTTCGGAATCTGGGTGGAGAGTGAGGGCTATCGGATATCAGCCTGTTGCTGTGAAGCAGAAATCACCGCAAAGACGCAGAGGGCGCAAGGATAAAAAATCAAAACCCCATTCGGGGAATGTCTCGGCTTCGTGGTTTCTGCCTTCATATCCAGTCAGCGAACCGTAGGTCGGGTTAGGCGTATTTGCGCCGTAACCCGACGGGTACGCAACCAAAATGTCGGGGTACGCCCTTCGGGGTAACCCGACCTACGCAAACTACGGTGTTTATGGATCCCCGCCTTTGCGGCGAGATTTATTTGTTTATCTCTGCGTCCTCTGCGGTGAAATACAATGCAGGGTCAGATTTTCTGTCGCGGGTGATTTCGCGCCTACCGCTTCATTGACTCGAAGAACTGGGCGTTGCTCTTGGTGGCCTTGAGCTTGTCGAGCAGGAATTCCATGGCGGCGAGCTCGTCCATCGGGTGCAGCAGCTTGCGCAGGATCCACATCTTCTGCAGCTCGGTCGGGTCGGTCAGCAGCTCCTCGCGGCGGGTGCCGGAGCGGTTGATGTTGATGGCCGGGTAGACGCGCTTCTCGGCGATCTTGCGGTCGAGGTGGATCTCCTGGTTGCCGGTGCCCTTGAACTCCTCGTAGATGACATCGTCCATGCGCGAACCGGTGTCGATCAGTGCGGTGGCGAGGATGGTCAGGCTGCCGCCTTCCTCGATGTTGCGCGCGGCGCCGAAGAAACGCTTCGGGCGCTGCAGGGCGTTGGCGTCGACACCGCCGGTCAGCACCTTGCCGGAAGAGGGCACCACGGTGTTGTAGGCGCGGCCCAGGCGGGTAATGGAGTCGAGCAGGATGACGACGTCGCGTTTGTGTTCAACCAGGCGGCGCGCCTTCTCTATGACCATCTCGGCGACCTGCACGTGGCGGCTGGCCGGTTCGTCGAAGGTGCTGGAGACGACCTCACCGTTGACCGAGCGTTCCATCTCGGTGACCTCCTCGGGACGCTCGTCGATCAGCAGCACGATCAGGTAGCACTCCGGGTGGTTCGAGGTGATGGACTGCGCGACATTCTGCAACAGCATGGTCTTGCCGGCCTTCGGCGGGGAGACGATCAGGCCGCGCTGGCCCTTGCCGAGCGGTGCCATGAGGTCGATGATCCGGGCGGTGATGTCCTCGGTGCTGCCGTTGCCGCGCTCCAGCGTCATGCGCTCGTTCGGGTGCAGCGGCGTCAGGTTTTCGAAGGCGACCTTGTGTTTCGCGTTCTCCGGCTTCTCGTAGTTGATCTCGTTGACCTTGAGCAGCGCAAAATAGCGTTCGCTGTCTTTTGGTGGCCGGATCTTGCCATCCACGGTGTCACCGGTGCGCAGGCTGAAGCGCCGGATCTGGCTGGGCGAGACGTAGATGTCGTCGGGCCCGGCCAGGTAGGAACTGTCGGCCGATCGCAGGAAGCCGAATCCGTCCTGCAGGATTTCCAGCACGCCGTTGCCGAAGATGTCCTCCCCCTTCTTTGCATGGGACTTGAGAATGGAGAAGATGATGTCCTGCTTGCGGGAGCGGGCGGTTCCCTCGATGCCCATCTCCTGGGCGATCTCGATAAGCTCTGAGGCGGGTTTGAGCTTGAGTTCGGATAGATTCATAGCGTGCCTTTGCTGCGGATTTTTGAAGTGAAATGCGAACCGGGCTGAAGCAGCCGGGGAAATTAAACTGGATTTATAATGTCGGGAAACAGTTGCCCGGCTGAATGCGGGTGCCGGTGCGGTCAGGATTCTATTTCAAGTGCTACGCTAGCATGCGCCGCGCAGCACGTCTACACCTCTATACACGAAAACCGGAGTCAGATATTGCTGTCGATAAATGCCGTCAACTGTGACTTGGACAGGGCGCCAACCTTGGTGGCCTCCACCTGGCCGTCCTTGAACAGCATCAGCGTCGGAATGCCGCGTATGCCGTATTTCGGCGGCGTGTTCGGGTTGTCGTCGATGTTCAGCTTGGCGATCCTGATCTTGCCGGTGTATTCGTTGGCGATCTCGTCCAGAATCGGGGCAATCATCTTGCAAGGGCCGCACCATTCTGCCCAGTAGTCCACCAGTACGGGGTCCGGGGCATTCAGCACTTCTGATTCGAAAGTGGCATCCGTTACGTAAATGATGTCATCACTCACAGTACACAGTCTCCTGTTGATGGTTTGGCAATTCCGGGTATGTCATCAGGCAACCGGGCGCGGTGTGTTGCCCGTCGCAGATTGGCCATTTGGAAATACGCTAGTATTGGTTGGATCGATAGACTGCCCGGGACAAACTGCTCCGACCGGTTCAAATGACGTGCATGCAACGACCGAATCCGTGTCACGTGTCTTTCAGGGGCACATTTCAGCCTAATTGCGCACACATTACAAGCCCAATAAACAATAAATTACTGTATCCTGTGCGCCCATGAGCGAAACACACCTGACAGATGTTGCCTTCTCCGGTTTCGGGCTTCCCCCCGAGCTCATGCAAGGCATTGAAGAAGCTGGCTTTTCAAAATGCACACCGATTCAGGCGGAGACGCTGCCGGTGGCGCTGGCCGGGAAGGATGTCGCCGGACAGGCGCAAACCGGTACCGGCAAGACCGCCGCGTTCCTGATTGCCGTCTACAATCACCTGCTGCACAAGCCTGCCGATGAGAAGCGCAAGCCCTCGCAACCCCGTGCGCTGATGCTGGCACCAACCCGTGAACTGGCCATCCAGATCCACTCGGATGCCGAGGTGATCGGTCGCCACACCGGCCTGAAGCTGGCGCTGGCCTACGGCGGCACCGGCTACGACGAGCAACGCGAGCGGATTGCCGCCGGTGTCGACATCCTGATCGGCACGCCCGGACGGCTGATCGATTACTTCAAGCAGCACGTCTACGACCTCAAGCAGATCGATGCCCTGGTGCTCGACGAGGCCGACCGCATGTTCGACCTCGGCTTTATCAAGGACATCCGCTACCTGATGCGCCGCTGTCCGCCGCCCGAGAAGCGCCTCGGACTGCTGTTCTCGGCGACGCTGTCTCACCGGGTGCAGGAGCTGGCCTACGAGCACATGAACAACCCCGAGCATGTCGACATCGAGCCGGAAAAGGTGACCGCCGAGCGGGTGAGGCAGGTGCTCTATCACACCTCCAACGAGGAGAAGATCCCGCTGCTGATCGGTATCCTGAGCCATGTCGACCCGACGCGCAGCATCGTGTTCGTCAATACCAAGCGGGCCGCCGAACGGGTCTGGGGCTTCCTGGAGGGCAACGGCTTCAAGTCGGCCATGCTGTCCGGCGATGTGCCGCAGAAGAAGCGCCAGCGCCTGCTCGGGGAATTCCAGGAGGGCAAGCTGCCGATACTGGTGGCCACCGACGTGGCCGCGCGCGGTCTGCACATCCCGGATGTCAGCCATGTCTTCAATTTCGATCTGCCGCAGGATGCCGAGGACTACGTGCACCGCATCGGCCGTACGGCGCGTATCGGCAAGGACGGCGATGCCGTCAGTTTCGCCTGCGAGGAATTTGTTTATTCCCTGCCGGAAATCGAGCAATATATCGGCCACAAGATCCCTGTCGAAGCGGTGCCGGAGGGTTATATCCAGGCGCTGAAACCGCCGGTCAGGATCAAGCGACCACCGCGACCTCATGGCAAGGGCGGACACAAGGGGCACAGGCAATCTGACAGGGGCCGGGGGCGGCCGCGTCGGGCCCGCAGGCAGGGCTAGCCGGCACAAACTCTCCAGGAGAGGAGGCAATGAAGCTGCAGACACTGCAACCCGGCGAAATGGTGCAACTGATGGAGGGCAGGCCCATGCGGCTTGCTATCGTCGCCATCAACCTGTTGCTGGTGGTGTGGATCGCCTGGATGCTGGCAAGCCTGACCCTGGACCTGATCGACGGACAGGACGCGGTGGTCGATGCCGTCCCGGTCGAGCCAATGCCGGCACCGGCCAGGGAAAACGAATACCTTCTGCTGGTCAGGCAGATGCCGGAGTGGCGTCTCATGGGCGAGGCCAGGGTCGAGGTGGCCGAACCGGTCAAGCCCGCGGCCCCCGTCAATGCGCCGGAGACCCGCCTCAAGCTCACCCTGCGTGGCGCTTTTGCTTCAGAGGATCCGGCGTTTGCCCGCGCCATCATTGCCGATCCGGGCGGGCAGGAGGAGATGTATGCGGTCGGCGACAAGGTACCCGGCAACGCAGAGCTGAGCGAGATCCATGTCGATCGCGTGATCCTGATGCGCAGTGGCCGCTATGAAACCCTGAGTCTGCCGGAGGACGTGCGTGGTGGCAGGGCCCGTAATACCCCCGTGCGCAGCACCAGGCCGGACCAGAGCCGGCGGCTGAAAGCCATTCGCAAGACGTTGAAACAGAACCCGAAATCACTCTACGGTCTGGTGCGCACGACGCCAAAGCGCGATGATGACGGCAACATGATCGGTTACACCCTGCAGCCGGGCAGGGACCGGAAGCTGTTCGAGGTTATGGGCCTGCAGCCGGGTGACGTGGTGACCCATGTCAACGAGGTTGAGCTGTCCGACCTGTCCGACGGCATGCGCGCCCTGAAGAGTGCGCAGGGTGGCGAGACCGTCACCCTGACGGTCATGCGCGGCGATCAGGAGCAGACGCTGTCTATCAGTGTGCCGGAATAGCTGGCAGACAGGTAAATATTACGGGTAAACTGTCGATATCTATAGGGAATCGGTATACCTTACAGGAGCAGGGATGGTCCGGAAGCAATCATGAAACCATACGCTAAGCTATTACTGGCCTCGCTGCTGTGGCTGGCCCATGCCGGGCTGGTGTCGGCCGAGACCGTGACCCTGAACCTGAAGGATGCCGATATCAGTGCCCTGATCAGCACCGTGGCCGAGGTGACTGACAGGAATTTTATTATCGATCCCAGGGTCAAGGGCAAGGTCACGGTGGTCTCGACCCGCCCGATGGACAGTGACGAGGTCTACCAGGTGTTCCTGTCGATCCTCAAGGTGCACGGCTTTGCCGCTGTGCCCAGCGGCGAGGTCATCAAGATCGTGCCCGACGTCAATGCCAAGCAGGACGGTATTCCGACCATCGGTGACGACTCAGCGGTGCGTGGTGACGAGATGGTGACTCGCGTGGTGGGGGTCGACAACGTCGCGGCGGCCCAGCTGGTGCCGATCCTGCGGCCGCTGGTGCCGCAGCAGGGCCATCTTGCCGCCTACCCGGCGACCAACGTCCTGATCATCTCGGACCGGGCCGGCAACGTCGACCGGCTGGTCAGCATTATCCGGCGCATCGACCAGGTCAGTGACAGCGAGATCGAGGTCATCCCGCTGCAGCATGCCTCGGCTACCGAGGTGGTACGGGTGCTGACCAGCCTGGAGCGAGCGGCGCCGGGCGGGGTGACCGCCAAGGGCAAGGGCGCCGCTGCTGCAGGCGGCCCCGTGCTGGTGGCCGATGAGCGCACCAACAGTGTGCTGCTCGGCGGCGACCGTGCCAACCGGCTGCGCCTGCGGGCCATCATCTCGCATCTGGACACGCCGCTGGATGCCGGCGGTAACACCGACGTTGTCTACCTCAAGTATGCCGAGGCCACCGAGATCGTCGACGTCCTGATGGGGGTCGGCCAGGTCGAGGAACGGGGCGCTGCGGGTGCCAAGGGGGGCAAGGCGGCTCCCGCCTCGACCCGCGGGCAGTTCGACATCCAGGCTGACGAGGCGACCAACTCGCTGGTCATTTCCGCGCCGCCGGACATCATGCGCACCCTGAAGCGCGTCATCGACCAGCTGGACGTGCGCCGGGCGCAGGTGCTGGTTGACGCGGTGATCGCCGAGGTGTCGGTGGACACCAGCCGCGAACTTGGCGTGCAGTGGATCATCAGCGGCATCAACAACGGCACGGGTCCGCTTGGCCTGATCAACTTCACCAACACCGGCACCCAGCTCACCGACATCGCCAACGCCCTTATCGGCGCCCGCGAGGGCGTGCAGATCCCGACACCGAATGCCAATGTCAGTCTCGGTGCCGGCCGGCTCGACAGCGACAAGGACGTCAACTTTGCCGGCCTGATGAACGCGCTGGCCTCGGATGCCGGCACCAATATCCTGTCCACCCCGTCGCTGGTGACGCTCGACAACGAGGAGGCGGAGATCATTATCGGCGAGAACGTGCCGTTTATCACCGGTTCCTTCACCAGCGCCGCCGATGATGCCACCAACCCCTTCCAGACCATCCAGCGCGAGGACGTCGGCCTGACATTGAAGATCAAGCCGCAGATCAACGAGGGTGATGCCCTCAAGATGAATATCGAGCAGGAAATCTCCAGCATCGCCGACAGCGTCGTTGGCGCGTCCGACCTGATCACCAACAAGCGTTCCATCAAGACCACCGTCATGGTGGACGACGGGGCGGTGATCGTGCTCGGCGGGCTCATCGAGGAGCAGATCGGCGAGTCGGAGCAGAAGGTGCCGCTGCTGGGTGATATTCCGCTACTCGGTTACCTGTTTCGTTCCACCGGTGCGGATGTGAGGAAGCAGAACCTGATGGTGTTCATCCACCCGGTCATCATGCGCGATGCCGCCGTCACTGAACGTCATACCAACAGCAAGTACAACTACCTGCGGGCGCTGCAGATCAGCAAGGAGGCCCAGGGCGTCAACCTGATGAGCGAGGAACGGCATCCGGTGCTGCCCGAGTGGGGCGATACCGAGGCGCTGGCCCAGCCGCCGCTGCCGGAACCCAAGGAAGAGCCGAAGCAGGAAGAATCGGCATTTGACTGGTCGGATGAGTGAGATAAGCGAGTTCGAGAACGAAGACGAGCTTCCCGTCGTCCCGCCCGGGACGCACCGTCCGCCGTTTCTGTTCGCCCGGCGCCACGGTGTGCTGGTGACCGGCGAGGAGGGCGGCAAGGTGCTCGTGAGCCACCGTGCCGAAGTGGATCCGATGGCGCTGGTGGAGCTGCGCCGCTTCGTCAACAAGCCCCTTTCCCTGCAGCCCGTGGCCGACGAGCAGTTCGAGGAACTGCTCGCCGGCACCTACGAGCAGGGTTCGTCCGAGGCCATGCAGATGATGGGCGACATCGGCGATGACATGGACCTGTATGACATCGCCCAGCACCTGCCGGAACCGGAGGACCTGCTGGAGAGCGAGGACGATGCGCCGATCATCCGGCTGATCAACGCGCTGCTGACCGAGGCCGTCAAGGAGAATGCCTCGGACATCCATATCGAACCCTTCGAGAACCGCCTGGTCGTGCGTTTTCGCGTCGACGGTGTGCTGCGCGAGGTGCTCGAGCCACAGCGCGTGCTGGCCCCGCTGCTGGTGTCGCGCATCAAGGTCATGGCGCGCCTGGATATTGCCGAGAAGCGCCTGCCCCAGGACGGCCGCATCTCGCTGCGGGTGGCCGGGCGCGCGGTCGACGTGCGTGTCTCCACCCTGCCGTCGGGTAGCGGCGAGCGGGTGGTGCTGCGCCTGCTCGACAAGCAGGCCGGCCGCCTCAACCTGGAGCATCTTGGCATGTCCGCCGAGGCGTTGCAGGTGATGGACGGGCTGATCAACCGGCCACACGGCATCCTGCTGGTAACCGGGCCGACCGGCTCCGGCAAGACCACCACGCTGTATGCGGCAATGGAGCGGCTGAACGACAAGCGCCGCAACATCATGACGGTCGAGGACCCGATCGAGTACTACCTCGACGGCATCGGCCAGACGCAGGTCAATCCGAAAGTGAATCTAAGCTTCGCTCGCGGCCTGCGTGCCATCCTGCGCCAGGACCCGGATGTCGTGATGGTGGGCGAGATCCGTGATCTGGAGACGGCCGAGATCGGGGTGCAGGCCAGTCTTACCGGCCACCTGGTGCTGTCGACACTGCACACCAATACGGCGGTTGGCGCGGTTACGCGTCTGCGCGATATGGGTGTGGAGCCGTTCCTGCTGTCCTCCAGTCTCATCGGTGTGCTGGCCCAGCGCCTGGTGCGGGTGCTGTGCAGCCAGTGCAAGCAGCCCTACACGGCGGGCCATGCCGACTGCGAGACCATGGGCATCCCGATCGATGACCCGCCGACCCTGTATCGCGCGACCGGCTGCAGCGCCTGCAACCAGCTGGGTTATCGCGGGCGCAGCGGCATCTACGAGCTGGTGGAGATCGACGATACCATGCGCACCATGATCCACGACGGTGCCGGCGAGCATGAACTGGACCGGCACGCACGCCAGTCCTCGCCGGGCATCCGCCAGGATGGCTGGGGCAAGGTGCTGCACGGGGTGACCTCGATCGAAGAAGTGCTGCGCGTGACGCAGGGCGAATGATGCCGGGCCTGTGATGCCTGTTCCCCCTTGCATTTCCCGCGCGATCTGATCCATGCCGGCATGGCGGCTGACTTATGCTTTTTATCAGAATAAAACGTCCATCTGGCCACGGAAGCACACGGAAAAACACGGAATCTACACTCACAGCGTCTATGTCTTCCGTGTTATTCCGTGTGTTTCCGTGGCTACATTATTAAGTCAATGTCGTTGAGTCATGGGGGCATTTGAATACACTGCGCTCGATGCGCGCGGCCGTGAGAAGAAGGGCGTGCTCGAGGGCGATGCCGCCCGCCAGGTTCGCGCGCAGCTGCGGGAGCAGGGCTGGGTGCCGCTGGAGGTGCAGGAGGTCGTCCAGCGCGAAGCGCGTCCCAGGCGTGGCCTGGGGCCCCTGCGACGGGGCATCAGCGCCACCGACCTAGCGCTCATCACCCGGCAGCTGGCCACGCTGGTGCGTGCCGGCCTGCCGCTGGAGGAGTGCCTGCGAGCCGTATCGCAGCAGACCGACAAGGCGCGGCAGAAGAGCATGTTGCTGGCGGTGCGCTCGCGCGTCATGGAGGGGCATACCCTGGCGGCCGGTCTGGGGGACTTTCCCAACGTCTTTCCCGAACTCTACCGCACCACGGTGGAGGCCGGCGAGCAGTCGGGCCACCTGGAGGGCGTGTTGGAACGGCTGGCCGACTACACCGAGAGCCGCCAGCAGATGACGCAGAAGATCAAGCTGGCGGTGTTCTACCCGGCGATGCTGACGATTGTGGCCGTGCTGGTGGTCGGCGGGCTGATGACGTACGTGGTGCCGCAGGTGGTGCAGGTGTTCGAGAACATCGGCCAGGGGCTGCCGCCGCTCACCCGCATGCTGATCGCCGTCAGCGACTTCCTGCGCGAGTATGGCCTGCTGATGATCGTGGCGATCACCCTGCTGGTCGCCGGTTTCAACTACCTGCTGCGCAATCCGGCGCTGCGGCGGCGTTTCCACCGCTTCCGCCTGAAGCTGCCGCTGGTGTCAAAGCTGGAGCGTGGCCTGAATACCGGGCGATTTGCGCGCACCTTCAGCATTCTGACGGCCAGCGGCGTGCCGGTGATCGAAGCGCTGCGCATTTCCGCGCAGGTGATGTCCAATGTCCCGATGCGCGAGGCCGTCGGCGAGGCGGCGGCGCGGGTGCGGGAGGGTGCCGGCATTGCCGCGGCGCTGGAGAAGAGCGGCTACTTCCCGCCGATGACCGTCCACCTCATTGCCAGCGGCGAGGCGAGTGGCAAGCTGGAGGAAATGCTCGAGCGCGCCGCGATCAACCAGGAGCGCGAAATCGAGACCCTGATCGCCGCCCTGATGGGCCTGTTCGAGCCGCTGCTGATACTCTTCATGGGCAGCGTGGTGCTGGTGATCGTGCTGGCGATCCTGCTGCCGATCTTCGACCTGAACCAGCTGGTGCAGTAATCAGCATCCCTTCTTTGCCCATGGTGCATTAATGCGGTAGGAGCGCCGCCCCCGGCGCGATTGGCCATACATCGTATCGCGGCGAGGGCGCCGCTCCTACAGGAAGAAAAACGGGCAGATGTTGAGGTATCGTATCGCGGCGAGGGCGCCGCTCCTGCAGGTTTGTCGGACTAGTAACCCGCCGAGGCGAGATCTACCGAACCCGGCATTTCACTGAGCCGTTCCACGCCTGTCTCGATACGGCCGTCGGGGTGCAGTGACAGCCAGCGGTAGCCGGGTGCTGCCGCGTCGAGCGCAAAGTTGTCGCTGCCGGGCAGGAACTGGATGCAGGTCGATGGCGTGGCCATCAGCCTGACGTCCCTGCGCATGCGGTCGAACGTCTGGTGGACATGTCCCCAGAGGATGCCGCGTACCTGCGGGTGGCGGTCGATGACGGCGAGGAACTCGCTGGCATTGTCTACCGCCATGGTGTCGAGCCAGCGGCTGCCTATCGGTACCGGCTGGTGATGCAGGCAGACCAGGGCGTGTTTGTCCCGTGCTGCGGCAAGTTGCCGGTCCAGTGAATCCAGGGTGTCACTGTCAAGGTGACCGCCCTCGCTGCCTGCCAGGGTTGAGTCGAGAAAGACAAACAGCCAGTTGTCCTGCAGCAGCTGCGGCACATAGTGCAGTCGCGGGCTGTTGAGGGTGTGCTGCAGTGTCGCCGCCTCGTCGTGGTTGCCCGCCAGGCAATAGACCGGCAGTCCGATTCCCTCCAGGTGACCGAACACGCGCCGGTAGGCCGCAGGTGTGCCGTCATGCACCAGGTCACCGGTGGCCAGTACCAGGTCGGGTGATGGCTTGCCTGGCAGGGCTGCACGGATGACAGCCCGCAATGACTGTTCGGTGTTCAGGCCAAGCAGACTGCCATCGCTGTCAGCAAACAGGTGCGTGTCCGTGATTTGCAGCACGTTGATGACCTGTCGGGATTTCGGATGCATGGTAATGTTTGTCATACGAGTTGCGTGCCTCGCTCAAACCCTGTCCAGGTTCATATTTCTGCTGCCAGGCGCAGCGTGCCCACCCGGACATTCACGGCATAATAACGCCAGGCCCGCCTGTATGGTAGTGACAAGGCCAGTGCGTAATTTCGTATCGCTCCACAAGGCCGGTATTTTTTTCCATATCCAGCACCATTCTTCCGCTGGATAAAAGCCCTGCGCTTACCTCTTATCGGTCTTTCTGCGTGAACCTGAAGTACTTCGATGGCCGCGGGAGGAGACCGCACGGGGTCGCATGGCAAGGGTGCCGATTGCCCCCGGACAGGGCAGTTCATGGCGCTGCCGGCCGCTGACGGGCCGGCGCTGGTGATGAGGCAGCAAGAGGTATTGCGTGAGCCTGTACGGGTAACTCGGTAACCCTGCCTGCGGGGCTGCGTGATCGTGCTGTCATTGCTGCGCTTCAGCCATCATGCATCCTCCAGCTGCTTGACGAACACCTTCGAGTTGCGCTGATAGTTGTACAGGCGCTTCCTCCGCACCGGCAGCTGTGCGATATTGCCCGGCTCGAAGCCGCGCTCACGGAACCAGTGTGCCGTGCGCGTGGTGAGGACAAACAGGGTCCTGATGCCCGTCTGCCTGGCGTGCGATTCGATGGCCTGCAGCAGGGCGTCACCGCGCCCGGCATCGCGGTAATCCGCGTGCACGGCAAGGCAGGCCAGTTCGGCCACCGAGCGGCGCTCACCGGGGTAGATGGCGGCGCAGGCGATGATGGTGCCGTCACGCTCGATGACGTGGAACTGATCGATCTCCATCTCCAGACGCTCCCTGGAACGCTTGACCAGGATGCCCTCGTCCTCCAGTGGCTTGATCAGCTCCAGGATACCGCCAACATCATCAATGCCGGCCTTGCGCAGCCCCTCGTAGACCCCGGCCGTGATCAGGGTGCCGTTGCCATCGCGGGTGAACAGTTCCAGCAGCAGCGCGCCGTCGCGGTTGCGGCTGATGATGTGGGTGCGGCCGACGCCGTGACGGCAGGCGTGCACGGCATGTCCGATATGCCGGATCGTGTCTTCGGGCAGCTTGCGCCGTGATTGCAGCAGCGCGGTGGCATCCGTCAGCGACAGTTGCGTGACTGGCCGCCGGCGACCGTCCCTGAGGTCGGGCGCCTCCGACATCAGGACCAGTTTTTCCGCATGCAGTTCCATGGCAGCGGCGGTGGCAATGTCCTCGGCGGTGATATTGAAGACCTCGCCGGTCGGGGAATATCCCAGCGGCGGGAGCAGCACGATACGGTTATTGTCGAGGTGCTGCCGTATCGCGGCGCCATCGACGCGGCGCACCTCGCCGGTGTGGCAGTAGTCGATTCCCTCACGGATGCCGACCGGCCTGGCGATGACGAAATTTCCCGAGCTGGCGCCGATGCGCGCCCCCGCCATGGGGGTATTCGCCAGGCCCATCGACAGCAGCGCCTCGATCTCGACCCGCAGCGTGCCGGCGGCCTCCTTGACGCACTCGAGGGCGGCGTCATCGGTGATGCGCAGCCCGTTGGCATACTCCATCTTCGCCTTGCGGGATTTCAGGCGCGCCTCGATCTGCGGCCGCGCGCCGTGCACCAGCACCAGCCGTATCCCGAGGCTGTGCAACAGGGCAATGTCGTGCACCAGTTCCGGGAAGCGTGTATCGGCCACGGCCTCGCCGCCGAAGACCAGCACGAAGGTCTTGCCCCGGTGCGCGTGGATATAGGGCGCGGACAGCCGGAAGCCGTTGATGAAATGTCTTTGCCAGTCTTGCCTTGCCATGTCAGGGAATTCCTCTCGAACCGTTTATAGCAAGCACCGACATCAGGTACAAACGCTTTTCACCACCTGCTGCAGCAGGGTGAGCATCGGCTGCAGCCGGTCGGTGGCGAGATATTCGTCCGGCTGGTGGGCCTGTTCAATGTCGCCCGGGCCGAGCACCACCGCTTGCATGCCGAGTTGCTGCAGGTAGGGTGCCTCGGTACCGAAGGCGACGGCCTCGGCGGCGTGGCCGGTGAGTTGCTCGGTCACGCGAACGATGCGGGCGTCGGCGTCGGTGGCCATGGCCGGGACGCCCTCGAACAGTGCCTCGAAGTCGATGCGAATGCCGGAGCCCTGCAGGGTATCGGTGACGCGCTGGTGCATGGCGTGGCGCAGTTCGTCGATCTCCATGCCAGGCAGTGGCCGCAGGTCGATGTGCAGTTCGCAGTCGGGGCAGATGCGGTTGGGGTTGTCGCCGCCGTGGATGTGGCCGAGGTTGAGCGTTGGCACCGGCACCGCAAACAGCGGGTCGCGCCAGCTTGCCTGCAGTTCCCGGCGCCAGGCGAGCAGCGCGGTGATGACCCGGTGCATCGCCTCCAGGGCGCTGTTGCCGAGTGCAGGATCGCTGGAGTGGCCGGCATGGCCATGCAGGCGGATGGCCTCCATCATCATGCCCTTGTGCATTCTCACCGGGCGCATGCCGGTGGGTTCGCCGATCAGGGCATGGCGTGCCTGCAGGGCGTCGCGCTCCACCAGGGCACGGGCACCGGCCATGCTGGTCTCCTCGTCCGCGGTCGCCAGGATGATGACCGGCTCCCGCAGGTCCTGCGGGCGGAACTCGCGCAGCGCCTCGATGGCCAGTGCCAGAAAGGCCTTCATGTCCGAGGTGCCGAGGCCGTAGAGTCGGCCGTCGGCCTCGGTCAGGTCAAACGGGTCATGGCGCCATTCACCCTCGTCCCAGGGTACGGTATCGGTGTGGCCGGACAGCACCAGCCCGCCGGGTCCCTGTCCGAGGGTGGCAATCAGGTTGGCCTTGTCGGGCCTGCCGGCAAGTGCCATGACCTCGACGGTGAAGCCGGCAGCCTCCAGCCAGCCGGCAAGCAGGTCGATGACCGCGCGGTTGCCCTGGTCGAGTTCGCGGCTGACGCTGCTGACCGAGGGGGTGCCGATCAGGTGCGCGATCATGGTCAGCAAGTCGGGTGGGCCCTGTCTCATGCGATTGCCTGCTGGATGCCGGTGTCTGCGAAACGATATGCCAAGCATACGCCCCCCGGCATGCCGGGTGCAGGCCGGCCGGCCCTGTTATGTCACTGGCCGACGAGGACCAGCCGTGGCCCCATGACCTGGGTGTAGTCCTCGAGCGACTGCGGGCGGGCAAAGGCATGGCCCTGCATGTGGTTGACGCCAATTTTCCCGAGTTCCCGGGCAATCTCGTCGGTCTCGACAAACTCGGCAATGGTTTCCTTGCCGAGCAGCTGGCCGAGTTTGTTGATGGCGCGCACCATGGCGTGATCCACCGGGTCCGACAGGATGTCGCGCACCAGGCTGCCGTCGATCTTGAGGAAATCCACTGGCAGCTTTTTCATGCAGGTGAACGAGGACAGGCCGCTGCCGACGTCATCCAGGCAGAAACGGACGCCATGTCCGCACAGGGTCAGCATGAAACCCGTGGCGGCAGTCAGGTTGGCCATGACGGCGGTCTCGGTGATGTCGAAGCACAGTTGCTGCGGTGCGACGCCGGTGATTTCCAGTTGCTGGATGATGAATTTCAGTATGTCCCGGTTGCCGATGGACTGGGCGGAGAGGTTGAGGGAAATTCTCGGCGGACAGTGGTTGTCGACCGACTCGCGCGCCAGCCAGTTCAGGGCGTGGCTGATGACCCAGCGATCGATGCTCGCAGCCAGTCCGTATTTCCCGGCCGCCGGCAGGAAGGCACCCGGGGCAAGCGTGGAGCCGTCATCGTCGATCATGCGCAGCAGGATCTCGATGCGCCGGCCCTGACGCCGGTTGACGGCGCAAGGTACGATCGGCTGGAAATACAGCGTGAAGCGGTCCTCCTCCAGTGCCCTGTTCAGCCGCGGCACCCACTGCATCTGACCGTGTCGTTCCTCCAGGTGCCGGTTGCCCGTGTCCGCGACCTGTATGCGCTCGCGGCCAGATTCCCTGGCGATGTAGCAAGCCGAGTCGGCCGCACGCATGGCGCTCGCCAGGTCGCAGGTGCTGCGATTGACGGGTGCAATGCCGATGCTGATGCCGAGGGTGAATGTCTACTCCTCCCAGCTGAAGCGGAAGTCCTCGATGGCAGACAGCAGCTTTTCGGCAATGTTGATGGCTTTTTCGAGCGGGCAGTTCTCCAGCAGCATGCCGAACTCGTCACCGCCCAGCCGGCCCAGGGAGTCACGCTTGCGCACCGAACTCAGCAGCAGCTGTCCAATCTGCTGCAGCAGTTCGTCGCCGGCGACATGGCTGCAGGTGTCGTTGATGATCTTGAACCGGTTGAGATCCATGTATAACAGGGCGTGCGTCGCCGACTGGGTCTGCGCATGCGTGATTGCACGTTCCAGTCGCGCCTCGAATTCGCGGCGATTGATCAGTCCGGTGAGCGGATCGTGAGTGGCCTGGTAGTGCAGCTGCCGGTTCTTTCTGGCGACACGCTGGCGCACCATATGCACGACCAGCAGGCACCAGACAAAGGCGATCGCAGCCAGCGTGACCAGCAACTGGCGGGTGCTGCGATAGTGCTCGCGGCTTGTGGTCAGCGCGCTGACGGCGTTCACCTGCTCATGTCGCACCAGCCTGTCGAGCGTCTTGAGGATCATGCCCTGCAGTAACTCGGCCTGTTCCATGGCGGACGAGACCTCGGTAACGGGGGCATCATCCATTAGCAGTTCGGCGGCGCTGTCGCTCCAGGGCTGCGCTTCCTGCGAGAGTGCTGTCAGTTGCCGGTGCAGGGCGTGTTCCGTGCCGTCCATACCAAGCCCGACCAGAGTCTCGCGTGCGCGGCGGTACTTGCCTGCATGGCTGATGAAATGCTGGTATTCCTCGTCACGCTTGAAGAGGTCGCTGGCGAGGCGCATGGTCTTCAGGCTGTCGCTGCGCAGGCGGATGGCGTCACGCATCTCGTGAGCGGCGGCCGTTTTGCTGTTGCTGACCTGTACCAGCCGGGCCATGCTGTCGTTGCCGGACTGCAGCTGGATCAGGGCAACGAACACCAGCGCAAACGTCATGGCCAGCACTGCCTGGAATCCCCCGCTGACCAGCAGTTCCGTGTTGTCACGGATCAATGCCCCGACCTTCACGGCTGGCGGTTTACGCATGCCGCTGGCTGCCTGTTTCATTTATGGAATGGTCGCTGCACATCAGAAATGGCATCGGCAGAAGTGGCGTGAACTTGATTGCTTACAGCGGGTTATGGTCCCGGCTGGACTGCCCCCTCCGGTGCGGGGCCGGCGGCTGGACGCGGGCGTCGGGCCAATGATAGCCGGCGTGTTTCGCCATAACAGGATGGCGGAGCAGTCGGGGGGAGCGCGCCTGTTTCGGGATCAGGCCAGGCGGGGCCCCATCGCGGCAAGACCATTGCGCAGGTTGACCGGCAGTGTCTCGTGCAGGGCAGGCGGCGGATCGAAGCGCAGGTTCTTCATGATGGCAATGAAATCTTCGCGCGTCCGGCCGTTGCCGATGCGGGGGTTGTGGCGCTTCTCGTCGAGGATGGTCGAGTTCGGGCGCTCGGTGCCGTTGTGGCCCGGGTAGACAACGGTGTCATCCGGCAGGGTGAACAGTCGTCGGGTAATGGAATCGTACAGCATGCCGGCATCACCCGACTGCAGGTCGGTGCGTCCGCAGCTGCGAACCAGCAGGGTATCGCCGGTGAATACGGCACCGGGAATGTAATAGCTGACGCCACAATCGGTATGCCCCGGGGTCTTGATGACACGTAACCTGCTGTTGCCAAGCGGGATCAGATCGTTGTCCCGCAGCAGGACATCCGGGTTCTTGGAGCCGTACCCCTCCGGCACCAGTATGGCTGCATTCAGCCGTTCCCGCAGCTGCCCGGAGGCCGTGATGTGGTCTATGGGTATATGGGTCTCCAGCGCGTAGCGCAGGGTCAGGTCCAGTTCCCTCAGCAGACGCAGGTCGCGCACCAGCTGGTCCTGCACCGGGTCGATTAGCGCGGCCTCACGCGTGGCCTCGTCCCAGATCAGGTAGGAGCAGGTTGTGCTCCCGGGGTCGTATAGCTGTTGCAGTTGCATGGCGATGCCCTGTTATTGCGCGTGTGCGTCCTCTACGTGCAATTGTCCATGCAGGTGTAGGAACCCAGGTTGTGAACAACCATGAAGCCGCAGGCCTCCAGCAGCTGCTTGGCCATGCCGCTGCGCTGGCCGCTGTTGCAATACAGCAGCACCGGTGTCTGGCGGTCCAGCTGCTTGAGTGCCTGCTGGATAAGGGGGAGCGGTATATTGACCGAGCCGGGCAGGGCGCCACGCTGGTGTTCCATCGGATTGCGTACATCGACCAGCTGTGCACCCCGTGCCACCAGCTGGCGGGCATCCGCGGAGGAAATGGTTGGCAGATACATGTGCTGTGTCTCCAGAGGTTATGCATCACTAATTAATTATACTCTTATATTCTATTGACTGTGGGTGTGTTTGCAAGCCTTTTCAGGCGCATTTGCCCGTCAGAAAAATGCAAGCTATCTAACTGACTGAATTGAATAAAGTCATTTCCTCATCTGCCAGAAATATGGCGCACATGTTTCATGGAAAAACCGCGCTTTCAGGCGGGGCAGGCGGTTCTGCCATGTGCTGCCGGTGTGGGTGTCCTGCCGCTGGCGGTCTTTCGTATGTCCGCGGGAGGTCTGTACAATGACCGGCTGTTTTCTGTTCGCCCGCGGCCTGCCTGGCGGTATTGCACGGCCCGGGCCCGTTCACTGGAGTTATGCATGACCAACCGGCTCAACCGCTACAGTTCCCGTATCACCCAGCCCAAGTCACAGGGCGCCTCTCAGGCCATGCTGCATGGCACCGGCCTGACCCGGGAGGACCTGGACAAGGCCCAGGTGGGCATTTCCAGCGTCTGGTACGAAGGCAATACCTGCAACATGCACCTCAACGACCTGGCGGCACGCGTCAGGGAAGGCGTGCAGGCCGCAGGGCTGGTCGGCATGCGTTTCAATACCATCGGTGTCAGTGACGGCATCTCGATGGGCACCGACGGTATGAGCTATTCGCTGCAGTCGCGCGACCTGATCGCCGATTCGATCGAAACGGTCATGAGTGCGCAGTGGTATGACGCGAACATTTCCATTCCTGGCTGTGACAAGAACATGCCCGGCTGTTTGATTGCCATGGGACGCCTGAACCGGCCGGCACTGATGGTCTATGGCGGCACCATCAAGCCGGGTCACATCGACCACGATACACTGGACATTGTCTCGGCCTTCCAGAGTTATGGGGAGTTCCTCGCCGGCAAGATCGACGAGAAGACCCGTCGCGACATCGTTGAACATGCCTGCCCGGGCGCCGGCGCCTGCGGTGGCATGTACACCGCGAACACCATGGCCTCTGCCATCGAGGCCATGGGTATGTCGCTGCCCTACAGCTCCTCGACACCGGCTGTGGACCCGAAAAAACTCGACGAGTGTTTCCAGGCCGGTGCCGCGATCCGCAACCTGCTGGAGAAAGACCTGAAGCCGCGCGACATCATGACGCGCGAGGCCTTCGAGAATGCCATGGTCCTCCTGATCGCCCTGGGCGGTTCGACCAATGCCGTGCTGCACCTGATCGCCATGGCGCGCGCGGTGGACGTGTCGCTGACGCTGGATGATTTCCAGCAGGTCAGCAACCGCATCCCGTTCCTTGCCGACCTCAAGCCAAGCGGCCGCTACGTGATGGAGGACCTGCACAACGTCGGCGGCACCCCGGCGGTGATGAAATACCTGCTGGAGCAGGACCTGCTCAACGGAGACTGCATGACGGTCACCGGCGAGACAGTTGCCGTGAACCTGGCTGGACTGCCGGGGCTTGCAGACGGCCAGGACGTGTTTCACAAACTCGATGACCCGATCAAGCCTACGGGTCACATCCAGATCCTCAAGGGCAACCTGGCCCCGGGCGGTTCGGTCGCCAAGATCACCGGCAAGGAGGGCCTCCAATTTCGCGGCCCGGCGCGGGTGTTCGATTCCGAGGAAGACATGCTTGCCGCGCTGGAGGAGAACCGCATCGGCAAGGGTGACGTGGTGGTGATCCGCTACGAGGGACCGAAGGGTGGTCCGGGCATGCCGGAGATGCTGACACCGACCTCGGCCATCATGGGCGCGGGCCTCGGCAAGGATGTGGCCTTGCTGACCGACGGCCGCTTTTCTGGCGGTTCGCACGGTTTCATCATCGGTCACATCGTGCCCGAGGCCCAGGAGGGCGGGCCGATCGCATTGCTGCGCGACGGCGACCTGGTCACGGTCGACGCCGAGGGCCTGAGCCTGTCGGTGGACGTGAGTGACGGGGAGATGGAGCAGCGCCGGTCCGAGTGGGTCATGCCGCCCTACAAGGCCGAGCGCGGCACGCTCTACAAGTACATCCAGCGGGTGAAAAACGCCTCGGAGGGGTGTGTGACGGACGAGTGATTGTTCACCGTGGTTCACCGCAGAGACGCAGAGGGCGCAGAGCAAAAAAGACTTTCACCGCAAAGGACGCAAAGAAAAACCAATCATTGCAATAAAGTTTCTTGTGGGAGCGGCGCCTCGCCGCGATTCGCGCCGGGGGCGGCGCTCCCACAGGACTGTGTCAGGAACTCACGAACGGTGAACTCCGGAAGCATTGAGCCTGCGGCGATTGGGTGAGAATGGGGTTATCCCTGAATCTCTTCTTTGCGTCCTTTGCGTCCTTTGCGCCTTTGCGGTTAATTATTTTTGTCTTTTCTCTGTGCCCTCTGCGTCTCTGCGATGAAAATCTTTTTTCTCTGTACCTATGCAGTGAACCAGTATCTGCAATAGCCCGGCATAGCCCTAGAACGTGTCCCAGCTGGATTTCTTGCGCCAGCGGATGCGCGGGATGATCAGGCCCACAATGATGCCCAGCAGCACCACACCGGCGCCGACCATGAACCAGTCGCGTGCGGTACGGTCCTTGAGATTTTCGTTCTCCTGCTGCACGGTCTGCAGGCTGCGCTCGATCGCCACCATGCGGCTCTTGAGTTCCTTGTTTTCACTGTCGATCGCCAGCGCGCTGGAGGCGGTGCGCTTGATTTCCGCGAGTTCCTGGCTGACGTCGCGGTGCTCGCTGTCCAGATTCTGGCGTTGCTTCTCGACGCTGGACATTTCTTCCTGGAGCCCTGCCATGGCGGTATGCATCTTGCGGTTTTCCAGCTCCAGTTCCGCCAGGCGCTTTTCCGCCTCGGCCAGCCGGTCACGGGCGGCCGGGCCGCTCATCAGGAAACGGGTCAGCACCCAGCCCTCCTTGCCGCTGCGGGTCTTGATGCGGCTGTAGCCGGAGCCCTTGTCGGTCTCGAGCACATCGACCGGTGTGCCACTGCGCAGCATGCGAAGGATGCCGTGGCTGGTGCTTTTGCCGCTGCGCATGGTGATCTCCAGCCGGTCGCTCACATAGCGTGTCTCGGCGAGGGCATTGCCTGTCAGGATGACGAGCAGGGAAAGGATGCTAAGTGCCTGTTTCACGTCAACTCCATTGTCTCTGGCGGATATCCGGGGTGGCTATTCTAGCCGATCGGGGCGGCCGGTACACGGCGCCGGGACGGATCGTGGCCGATTCCCCGGAACCGGGCAAGCCGTTATGATTGCGACATCATCCGTTACCGAGCAAAAGGCCGACTGTGGAAATCGATCCCGACGAAGGTTGGCTGCGCCAGGCCCGGCGTGTGCCCTCGCCAAATTGCGACGCGCGCCCCGATGGCGCAGATATCACCCTGATGGTGGTGCACGGCATCTCCCTGCCGCCGGGAGAATACGGCGGCGGCTGGATCGATGACCTGTTCTGCAACCGCCTCGACCCGGGGGCGCATCCGTATTTCCGGGAAATCAGCGGCCTGCAGGTCTCCAGCCACCTGCTGATCCGGCGCGACGGCGAGCTTGTCCAGTATGTCCCGTTCAGCAAGCGTGCCTGGCACGCGGGTGACTCCTGCTTCGACGGGCATCATGCCTGTAATGATTTTTCCGTTGGCATCGAGCTGGAAGGCCAGGACACGGAAGCCTACACCGCCAGGCAGTATGAACAGCTTGCGGCGGTCATGCAGGCGCTGGTGGCCACTTATCCGGGGCTGTCGCTGGATCGCGTTGCCGGGCACTGCGATATTTCGCCGGGCCGCAAGACGGACCCCGGGCCGGCCTTTGACTGGCAGTTGCTGCAGGCGCGGCTGGGCGGAGAAGTCGCATGATGGACTCCCCGGAGACGCTGGTCGACCTGTTGCGCCACGGTGAACCGGTTGGCGGATCGCGTTATCGCGGCCAGATCGATGACCCGCTGAGCGAGCGGGGCTGGCAGCAGATGTGGCAGGCCGTGGACAATGCCAGCGGCTGGCAGCGTATTGTGAGCTCGCCGCTGCTGCGCTGCCGGGAATTCGCCCTGCAGCTGGGCGAGCGGCTGGATGTGCCGGTACATGCCGAGGCGCGTTTTCGCGAGATCGGGTTCGGCGAGTGGGAGGGCAGGACCCGTGCCGAGCTGGAACAGCTGCAGCCGGGGCAGGTGCAGCGTTTCTACCAGAACCCGGTTGCGCATCGTCCGACGGGTGCCGAGCCGCTGGACGCCTTCATGGCGCGAGTCGGTGAGGCGTTTACCGAGCTGCTTGACCGTTATGCCGGCGAGGCCGTGCTGGTGGTTGCGCACGCCGGCGTGATCCGGGCCATCCTCGCGAATGCCCTGGATATCCCCCCGGCCAGCATGTATCGCATCCATGTGCCGAATGCCGGCATTTCGCAGTTGCGTACCGACCGGGTCCGGGGCTTCAACCTGGTGTCGCACGGCAAGTAGTGCAGGATGTGAAAGCACAGGCATGAAGCGACATCAGGTGTCCATGCACTGCCGGGCGTTGGATTTTTGGCCTCGTCAGCAGAATCCATGAGTGAAGTCCGGTTCGGGGCAGAGCACCAAGCGCATGATACACGGCGATTTCCATCGCAGGATATGTCCGAAAACCGGATGCTTTTCCGGTGGTCAGTTTTGCTTTTTTGTTGAAGCCCTCGACAACGGCACTGGAAAGCTGACCTTTTGCGCGGAACCGGTTCAGCAACAGTAGCCGGAGATGCCTGAGCATTTTAACTGCTTCCAGCTCGAGCATTGGCTCGTGGGCGAAGCCCTGCCTCACTGGCAGGTACTTCGTCCGGTCCTTCTATCCAGCGATCACACAAACGATTCGAATACCTGGATCCGATTCAGGATAGCCTTGACGCGCATCCCGTGCCTTTTTCTCTGGCAGATGGTTACTTCGCAACTTCCATCTTCTCGGAGTCAGGGACGGGGTGCACTATCCTGGCTGCTTTACCCTGTGAATCTATTGCCAAGTAACTGCTTTCGGGACATATTTACTCCGCAAATTCTGCTTAAGACCCGTATTTATAGGGATTTGGTGATAAGTGCCTGTTTGTTGTAAGGTCGGTACATGGTTAAAGAATGAACAATAATATTACTTGAGCCCCTCCTGCCGGAAATGTTTTGTTCATGAACGGGAGTGCACAATCAACCAGTGGTGGCGAGTTGCTTTCGATATGGAATGGTAGCGGTGAGCCAATTGAACCATTGTTCAATGGTGCGCTTGATTCAGGGTTCGATGCGCTACTTGAAGTTGCCGGCATTGACTCGAACCCGGGGGAATTGATCACCGGTCAATCTGTATTGGTAACATCGTACACAACCGGTCCGGCACCGGAATCTTTCCCGTGTTTGAGGGTATTGCCGGAAGCGGCACGGAGCTCGATCCATTCATGTTCAGCTTCGGTCCGAATCCGCTTGATCCCGGGGGCTACGGACTTGCACCTTGAGTTTGTAATTGCCAGGTCCCGATACCTGGAGCTATCATGCTTATGGCATCGGGACTTTGTGGAGTGTTGTTCAGCATAAACCGAAGAAGACGAAAAACAGGCATGGCTTGCAGCAGGAAGCCGGCGGTCTTGCTGGAAACTGATATTCAGGCATTTGTCTGTTCGATAATTTACAGTCACAAAAGGGAGGAAAAAATGAAACAAATATCACAGGTTTGTCTGTCCGTGTTCCTGCTGTTATGCATGTTTGCAACGAATACCAGCATGGCTGATATCAAAGATGTTAATACAAGTGTTTTCTGCCCGAACAGTTCGGGTGTGGGTGCCTCACTGGATGTTGAAGTCAAGTTGACTGCGGGACGCACAGGCATCGATCTGACCGGCAAGCGAGTCATGGTTGCCCTGAGCAGTAACCCCAAAAGCGCGCTAACAAGTATCCGTACCTACGGACCCTTTGCCAGAACAATTCCGGATGATGTCACTATTACTAGCGGAGGTATCACTCTGGGACCGGGAGAAAGTGTATCCATGCAGGTCAACGTGATCCCGCAGGTTCCGCGTGGAAGCGGCGGTACAGTATCCCATGTTATTGCATTCCTGATCGATGAAATGGGGAAAGTCGGTGACAACGGATCCTGTGTGGTGCCGATTCAATAGCGTGTGCCTGCCTGGAAAAACGCCATGCTTTGCTGATCACACATGGCCTGAGGAGTGGTCTTTGTATGGATGCGTCTGTGTGTTTTCAGGCGGGTATCCGGAAAGCTGCATAAACGTTTATCGTAAATCACATAATCCCAACGTTGCTACTGAATGAATGGCAGCATATACACCAAGTCAATGACGCCAGAATTCAATCGTAGTGCCATGATTTTGGTGTTCTCTTGCTCCCTCTTGCTAGTCTTCATGGCCGGTATTCTTGCCTTGTTTGTACCATCCGGCAATAAACTCATTCACGCAACATCTCGTATGCATGATCCGGAACTGTTTTTTGACAAATATTTTATCAAGGGAGTGTCCCTGACCCAGGTTGCCGAGAACGGACATGAGGTAAATTTACATGCCAAACAGATAATTCATCGAGACCGGACGATTCTTGACCGGATTGTGCTTGTAAGCCTTAATGAGGTATTCATCGATACTCTTGAACTGAGTATCAGGGCCAATGAGCCATCAATCCCAGACAAGTCACCGGCTAAAGGCATAATGGATTCGTTTCCAGTAGCAGTTGCCAGACCTTTGAGCGGCACATCTGAGGGCCTGACGCGAATTCTGGTAGACAAATTTTCCGCTTCCTATACTTTTCCACAACAAACGCAGCTGTGGATACAATCCGAAACTGCGCGCTTATATGAAGGCTTGTACATTTTCGAGGGCAGGGTTGACATCAATTCTTCACGAGGAGACCGCTTCATAACAAGACTGGCTGTCTGGGATAAGTCTGCCGGTGGATTTCTCATGCCGTATGGTTATCGGAATAACTCCGATAACACCGAAAACAGTGTGTTTGTCGCTCTGAATGACGACGGCACACTTATGAGTACCGATTATTATCCCGAGAGCAATTGGGAAACTGTCGATATTGTCGAACAAATGAAGCGGAAGCTTGCAAAGCAGATTATCGAATCCATGGGAATGTTTTTCCTGAAGGCCGCCAATCAGTAAATCTATCAATGCATCACCTGCCATCCGGTTCATTGCCATCCTGTAATGCTGCAAATGAATGTCTGATAATGGCCGTTGTTGGTGAGACAGACGTGTATGGCCGGTTTTGCTGCATTCCTCCCCGTTGCTGGTCGTACGGGAAAGGCAGGTTGTGCCGGTTAGCGAACTACGATGGCAGGCCAGGAACGGCAACCAGTGCGGCTTCCGGGGCTCTCGCAAAAACCCGGGAGACGGCAACTCATGCGCGGTTATCCCCCTTGCTGGCATCATCAGTAATCGGATGCAGGACGAAACGGAAGGCGGTTAACTGGCAGAAACAGGAGATCTCTGAGATAGGCTGATGACTTCGCCTGCACGGCTAACAATGGCCCGGAGCAACCATATCTTTTACTATGGTTGTAAAAGCCGGGAACAGGCGAGTCTGCAGAGGGAGGGTGAGGAATGAACAACAGACTCTTTGTCTGCTTCGGATGGCACCTTTTTATTCTTCTCCAGTGCATCAGTTGCACGCACCATGCATATGAAGGCAACACAAAACCGTATGAGGAAATCGCTGTGATTAATGACTCATTCACAGGGAGTATGCGATGGGATCGGGCCTCGATTTCGGCTGTAGATGACGAGACGTGGAAATTGTCCCGGTGGTCAATGCGAGAACAAGTAGAGGTTTTGCCGGGTGAACATAGTGTAGCGATATATTGCTGGCACGGTTTTGGTCCAGGTTCCAATGTCGGGCTTCAGGGGCGACTTGGTTCGGTTACCTTCAACGCGGAGGCGGGGCATGACTATCAGGTTTTTTGCAGTGTCAGTAATGGCAGATATGTGAGGTGGATCGAGGATCTCACAACGGGTGAGATTGCAGGAGAGGACGGCAAGTAACGCCGTTCCGGCCGAAGTTCTCGCGGCAGTCGCCATGTTTTCGATTGAACGGTGCCGGCCGGTACGTGATGTACGCCAGAATGGTGTGAACGGGCGGTATTTCTGCGTTGCCGCCGTTCGCCAGTCATCCGGGAAGGGCAGGGGTTGGCCGGAGTTCCCCGTTCTCGATATCATCAAAGCCGGGATCCGGGGTGGCGGACATGATCGTTTTGAACCTCGCCAATGATCACATTGAACTGGCTGGTGATAGGCACATTAAAGGGCTTCAATCCATCGCCGACTCGGCCCATCGATCAAGCAGAAACCAGCTGCGCAACCGTAATGCGCCTGCACCCTTGCGGGTGCATTTTTCCGGTTAGCCATTGGATGCGCCTCATTCCACCAGCTGCGAATTAGGTATACTCGCCACAATGACAGTTCCATATTTCCGGTGGGCGATTCTCTTTGCTGTTATGCTGGGTATGGCTGCTCCGGCCAATGCGGACTGGATCAATCTGACGGGGGCGGAGACCTCGCCGAATATCGCCGAAATCTATGTGCTCGATGACCACGTGAAACTGGTTCTCGAAGTGTATATCGGCGACCTGGACAAGTTCGAAGACCTGGTGCCCGACGAGTGGCTGAAGGATCTTGCGGCCGGGCGACCCGGTGCCGAAGCGCGCCTCAAACGCTTTGCCGAACAGGGTTTCCAGTTCGTTACCGAAAGCGGCGAAAAATTAGCCGCGCAAATGCAGCTGGTGGAGCCCAGGGTGCGCAAGGACCGCCAGTCGCCGTTCGCCGGTATGATCAATCCCATGACGCGGCAGCGTGTACCGCAGGCACCGCAGGACAAGCGGGTATTGTATGCAGAGATCATCTACCCGTATGTGTCGAAGCCAAGTGAACTGACGATTGTTCCACCCCTCGATGAAGAGGGCCGTGCACAGGCCGGCATTGGTTTTATCGCTTACCACAAGGCGGTTCCCGTCATCGATTTCCGCTACCTCGGCACACCGGCGCACCTGGTGCTCGACTGGAAAGATCCCTGGTATAGCAGGTTTGATAACCCAAACCTCAAGCGGCACCACAAGTCGGCCTTGATGTCTTTCCTCTATGTGGAACCTTTCGAGGTGCGCCACGAGATTCTGACGCGGGTAAGGGACCTTGAGGAATGGATGGACCTGGGCTTGCGCGGTGATGAATATATCGAGGTAGACGAACTGGAGCCGCTCAGGCAGCGCATTGGTGATTTCCTGCTGACAAGGAACCCCGTGCTGGTGGATGGCAAGGAAATGAAGCCGATTCTGGACCGGACCAATTACGTCAAGGTAGGCATAACCGGCATTCAGCTGGTCGAGGCGCCTGCGCGGCTGGAAATTTCGACTGCCATCGTCGGCGTTATTATTGCGTACCTTACCGAGGGTATGCCGCAGCAGGTCACGGTGGACTGGCAGCTGTTCACCGACCAGGTTCAGCAGGTCCCGGCAACCGCCACGGATCCGGCCGGACCGCTGCCGTCGTTTGTGAGTCCGGATGATAGCGTGCTGACCTGGACCAACTTCCTGAAGAACTACCGGATGCCCACCGTCCGGCAGGTCGCGGTTGCAGATACCCTGGGTGATGTGACAATCCCTCTGGGTTCACTGCTCTTTGCTGTAGCGATACTGCCCGTTGGCTGGCGACTTGGCGCGGCGAGGCGGGAAGGGCGGCCGCTTGTGGCTCCGTCTGTCATGATCCTGGTGCTGTTTGGCGGCGCCCTGGTGTCGTATCCCTACACACAGGTCAGCGTTGCCAGACCGGTACTGATGGCGGGTGATCTGGATGACCAGCAGGCGCAGCAGTTGTTGCAGGCGCTGCTGAAAAATGTCTACCGGGCCTTTGATTTTCGCGACGAAAACGATGTGTACGACAGGCTGGCCCTGAGCGTCGAGGGTGATCTGCTGGCCGACATCTATTTGCAGAACCGTAAATCGTTTGCGGTGCAGAAGGCCGGCGGCGCACAAGCCAGGGTAAAGGAGGTCGACATCCAGTCTGCCCAGGCCGAGCAGCGGGAAGGTGATACCCCGACCTATGCGATTCGCGGTCAGTGGACAGCCACCGGTACGGTGGGTCACTGGGGGCATGTGCATACCCGCCGGAACCAGTATGACGCGATTATCACCGTCAAGGCCGATCAGGGTGACTGGAAAATATCGGGCCTGGAGCTGCTGGAAGAAAAGCGCATTGATCCAGGAGCGCGTACCGCCGCGGCTACACGCTAAAGACTGCGTTTGAATTGCTACCTTGATGATCAGTATTGAGTCATTACGCTTCGCCTACCCGCGAGACGGCTTCAGTCTGCAAATCCCGGAATTCTCCGTCCCGGCCGGGCAGAAGCTCGCCGTCATCGGTCCCAGTGGTGCGGGAAAGACCACGCTGCTCAACCTGGTTGCGGGGATATACCGGCCCAGTAAAGGGTGTATCCGGGTCGCCGGTGCGCCGGTCCATGAACTCCCTGACGCCGAACGACGTGACTTTCGCATTACGCAGATCGGTTTTGTCTTCCAGGACTTTGAACTGCTGGATTATCTCAGCGTGCTGGATAACATTCTGCACCCGTATCGTATCACCCGCGCCCTGCAGCTCACCCCAGAGGTGCGTCAACGTGCTCGCGAGCTGGCCGGCCAGATGGGTATCGGCGACAAACTGGGGCGTCATGCCGGCGACCTGTCCCAGGGCGAGAAGCAGCGCGCGGCCATCTGCCGGGCGCTGTTGCCGCAACCGAAACTGATCCTGGCGGATGAAGCCACCGGCAACCTCGATCCCGTCAACAAGCTGCATATTCTGGAACTGCTGTTTGAGGCAGTTGATCAGCACGGTGCCACCCTGCTGGCCGTCACCCACGATCACGAGCTGCTGCCGCGTTTTGACCGCGTGGTGGATTTTCGTGATTTTCGCAACGGGAGTGATGTGTGATCGACAGCGTCTATATTGCCTGGAAATATCTGGCCTTCGGCAAGGCACGCAGCGCCACACTGGTCGCCTGTATCACCCTGATCGCGGTGCTGCCGCTGGCGCTGGAAATCATCCTGGGTGAAAGCGAGCATCAGCTGGTGGAACGGGCGGAGCACACGCCACTGCTGGTCGGCGCCAGGGGCAGTGCACTGGACCTGGTGATGAACAGCCTGTATTTCGCCGATGAGGTGCCGGAACCCGTTACCCTGGCGAGCGCCGATGAAATCGAGGCCACCGGTCTGGCGGTTGCCATCCCGCTGTATGTACGCTTCCAGGCTCGCGGTTTTCCGATTGTCGGCACCACGCTGGACTATTTCGATTTCCGCCAGCTGCGGCTGGCGGCGGGAACGCCGTTCGGACTGTTGGGGGAATGCGTCATCGGCGCCGCGGTTGCCCGGCAGCTCGAGCTGGAGCCGGGCGACAGCCTGCTGTCTTCGCCGGAAACCGTCTTCGACCTTGCCGGTGTCTACCCGTTGAAGATGCGCGTGGCCGGGGTGCTGGCGCCAACCCACAGCGCCGATGACCTGGCGGTGCTGGTGGATGTCAGGACGGCCTGGGTCATTGAAGGCCTGCTCCACGGTCACGAGGATGTCACCCGCAGCCGGGAGAGTTCCGTTATTATCGGGCGCAGTGATGGCAACGTGACTGCCAACGCCAAGCTGGTGCAGTACACGGAAATTACGCAAGCGAATATCGAGGCATTCCATCTGCATGGAAGTCCGGCTGATTACCCGCTGACGGCAGTCATCACATTGCCTCACGACGAAAAGGCCGCGACGATTCTGCGCGGGCGCTACCAGAATACAGACAGCCACTACCGGATCGTTCCCCCTGCTGATGTCATCGATACCCTGATGACGAATATTTTCCGTATCCGCAATGTACTGGATGCGGTGATCCTGTTCGTCGGGCTGGCCACACTGATGGCGCTGGTGCTGGTGTTTGCACTGTCGCTGCGCCTGCGACAGCGGGAGATTGACACCATTTTCAAGCTGGGCTGCAGTCGCCTGACCATTGCCCGGTTGCTTGGAGCGG
>JBFELL010000011.1:0-32786 GCA_041552135.1 Gammaproteobacteria bacterium | reverse complement strand
GACCTCCTCGACGGGCACGGCATTCCTCGCCCCGCAGGGCTGCACGCTTGCGGTCTCGGTCAGCTCTTCGATGACGTCCGCTGCCGCTGTGACCAGCTTGGCACCCTGGCGGATCAGGGTATGACAGCCGCGTGCCAGCGGATTGTGGATGGATCCGGGGATGGCGAATACCTCGCGGCCCTGTTCCGTCGCGCAGCGGGCACTGATCAGGGAACCGGAACGGATCGCCGCCTCCACCACCAGGGTACCGAGGCTGAGACCGCTGATGATGCGGTTGCGCTGCGGGAAATTTCCCGGCCGGGGCTCCGTGCCGAGCGGAAACTCGGACACCAGCACGCCCTGCGCTGCGATCCGGTGTGCCAGGTCGCGGTGGCGCGCCGGGTACACCCGGTCCAGCCCGGTGCCCATGACCGCAATGGTCGGTTTGCCGGCCGCCAGTGCACCGCTATGGGCGGCGGCGTCGATACCGGCCGCCAGGCCGCTGGTAATGACCAGACCGGCCAGCGACAGATGCCTGGCGAAGTCCTCCGCCGTTTGCCTGCCGACCGGGGTCGGATTGCGGCTGCCGACCAGGGCCAGTTGCAGGCTGTCCAGCAGCGCGGGGTTGCCATGGGCGTAGAGCACGGCCGGCGGGTCAGCAATCTGCCGTAACAGGGCCGGGTAGGCGCTGTCGGCGAGGCTGATGATGTGGTTGTCCGGCGCTTCCTGCCAGGCCAGTGCGCGTTCGAGTTGCGCCTGATCCGGCGCATGCAAGGCCTCGATACCCTGTGAGCCGATGCCGAGCGACTGCAGCTGTCCGGCGGGGGCGCGGCGGATGGCCGCCGGGCTGCCCAGTTCCGCCAGCAGGCGCTGGCAGGTCACGGCGCCGATGCCGGGGGCATGGTGCAGGGCCAGCCAGTCAGTGAGTGTATCTGAGTACTGCGTTTGCGCTGTGGACGCCATGGCGGCTAGAAGCCGCGCAAGGTATCGAGTGGCAGTGCCTGGTTCATTGCTTCATCCCCTCCCTGGGATGTGCGTCATGTGGAGATTACGGAATCAGGGTGTCCGCACGAAGTCATGGACATGGATCGCGCGTGTCGCCTTCATGACCAGTGCAAAACTGACGCGGTCAAAGGCCCGGAATACCATTAGTATGCCGGCTTCCTCGTCCGGCAGTTTTACCCTGTCAAAGCGCCGTCCACTGACCGTATCGCGAATGGTCTCACCGGCCTGGAAAATCTTCATCACATGGCCGATTTCCATGCCGTCGGCGGCGCCCTTGCTGATGACAACAACATCAAACTGGCCGATCTGGGTAACGCCGCCGAGGACCGACAGGATGCGCCCCTCGATGTCCTTATCGGGGGCATGCGGCTGGAAATGGGTGACGGGATCTACCTGCATTGCCGGCAGCAGGCGGTCGCCGGTGCGGGCCTCGATGTCGGTTTCGGTCAGCAGCAGGGTGGCGGGATCGCCAAAGCGCTCGATCGCCGCGTCAGCGACGAAGCGCGCCTCGTAACCCAGGATTTCATTGCTGTCCGGATCGATATACGGGCCGCCGGCACGAAACACGTCCCACAGACCATGCTCCTCGTCCTCTATACCGCGCACGTAGCTGCGGTCACCGCCGCCAGCGACGACATGTTCGTCGGCGTTCTGGACAATGTACGGGGCGCGGTCCAGCTCACCCTTGTCGACGACCAGCGGCCTGGTGAGAAACTGCTGGATGGCATCCAGCGGGATGGTCGGAATGGCGGCACTGAGGTCTTCCACCCGTATCTGCGGTGAGAGTTTGACATCGCGGCCGCGCTGCAGTCGCAGCTGTGGCTTGCCGTCGACATAGACCAGCGTGAGGATGTCGCCGGGATATATCAGGTGCGGGTTGGCAATCTGCGGATTGACGTACCAGATTTCCGGCCAGAGCCAGGCATCGCGCAGAAACAGGCTGGAGATATCCCAGAGCGTATCGCCCTTGACCACGACGTAGCGGTCAGGATGATCTGGATTGAGAGCAACATCTGCGGCAAACAGTGACGAGGTGATCAGTGCTGCGAAAATCATCCCGAGCAGTTTCTTGGTTGACATAGGCATCCCTTTATCGTCGTTGTCTCACATTGTCTGACGGCCGGGTCACAGACCCAGCGGCAGCCAGCCGGCCGGCGGTTCCGGATCAGTCGCGAGTTTAGCGGAAAATCCACACAGAACAAAACCTTTTGTAACACCCCCGGCTACTGTCGGCGGCAGCTGTGGTAAAGTATGTGGCAGACAATTTTCTGGATCTGTGACGGCAATCACAATGGCACTCCTGGAAATCCTTCATTTTCCCGATCCGCGCCTGCGCAATGTCGCCAGGCCCGTGACAGCGGTTGACGGCGTTGTCCGGCAACTGGTCGATGACATGTTCGAAACCATGTATGCGGCGCCGGGTATTGGCCTGGCGGCGACCCAGGTCAATGTGGATAAACGCATCGTCGTCATCGATATATCGGAAGAGAAGAACCAGCCTTTATGTCTGATTAACCCCGAGATCATCGAAAGCCGGGGCATTGAGGAAATGGAGGAAGGCTGTCTGTCGGTGCCAGGGGTATTCGATGTCGTGCAGCGTGCCGACAGTATCCGCATGCGGGCGCTCGATCGTGACGGCGAATCGTTTGAAATCGAGACCGACGGGCTACTGGCGGTCTGCATCCAGCATGAAATCGACCACCTGGATGGCAAGCTGTTCGTCGATTACCTGTCACAGCTGAAACGGACCCGTATCCGCAAGAAGCTGGAGAAGGAACAGCGTCAGTCAGCAACTGCAGTTGACAGTTCGGCGAAACACCGGGTCATCTGACCGGTCCAGCGTCCGCAGGATGCGGTTTGTTTTCGATTCCCCCGGCCGGACCTTCCGGTCGCCAGCCCCGTGAAAGCGTCATGAAGGTCGTGTTTGCCGGTACTCCCGAGTTTGCCGTACCCGCGCTGCGGGCGGTGCTCGACAGCCGCCACACCCTGGTGGCGGTCTATACCCAGCCGGACCGGCCCGCCGGTCGCGGCCGGCGCCCTGCCGCCAGCCCGGTAAAGCAGCTTGCCGTGCAGCAGGGGATCGCTGTCTGCCAGCCAGGCACCCTGAAGACCCCGGAGGCCCAGGCCGAACTGCGGTCCTTCCGGCCGGACCTGATGGTCGTTGTCGCCTACGGCCTGATACTGCCCGAGGCGGTGCTGGCAACACCGGGGCTGGGCTGCGTCAATGTGCATGCCTCACTGCTGCCGCGCTGGCGCGGGGCAGCACCCATTCAGCGGGCCATCGAGGCCGGCGATGCCGAGACCGGCGTCTGCCTGATGCAAATGGAGGCCGGGCTGGATACCGGTCCGGTACTGGCCTGTGTGCGCTGTCCGATCACGGATACGGACACCGGCGGTTCAGTGCACGACCGGCTGGCCGAGCTCGGTGCCGGTCTGCTGGCGCAGAGTCTGGAGGCACTGGCGTCCGGCACGCTGCCGGTCCGGCCGCAGGATGACAGCCTGGCGACCTATGCCGGCAAGCTGGACAAGCGCGAGGCGGTGATCGACTGGGAACAGTCAGCCGCGCAAATCGCGCGCAAGGTCAGGGCGTTCAATCCGTGGCCGGTTGCGCAGACCCTTTTCAATGGACGGCAACTGCGCATCTGGCAGGCCGTGCCGCTGGCCGGGCCGGCCGGCCCGGGGCCCGGCTCCGTGCTGGCTTCCGGCAGGGAGGGCATCGACGTGGCCTGCGGCGACGGCATGCTGCGACTGCAGTCGGTACAGCTGCCGGGTGGCAGGGCAATGCCGGCGGCCGATTTCGTCAATGCGCATGACCTGCAGGGCGCAAGGCTTGGCGCCTGACAGGGCAGGCGGGTGAATACACGCGCCAGTGCTGCCCGGGTTCTTGACCGGGTTGTCAGCGGGCGGCGCTCGCTCGATGCCGCGCTTGCTGACGGGCTGACTGGACTTGCCGATGCGCGTGACCGGGCGCTGGTCCAGGAACTGGCCTACGGTACGCTGCGCTGGTATTTCCAGCTGGATGCCGTGCTCGGGGCGCTGCTGAACAAACCCCTCAAGGCGCGTGACAGCGATCTGCGTTGCCTGTTGCTGAGCGGACTGTACCAGTTACGGCACATGCCGGTTCCGGTACACGCGGCGATCAACGAGAGCGTGCAGGCCGCCCGCGAGCTGGACAAGGCCTGGGCCACCGGCCTGGTGAATGCCGTGCTACGCAATTGCCAGCGCCGGCAGGCAGAGCTGGAGAGCGTGATCGCGGCCAGCGACAGCGCGCGTCATGCCCATCCCGGCTGGCTGGTCAAGCGCGTGCAGTTGGACTGGCCGGACGACTGGCAGCGCGTCCTGCAGGCGGGCAACCAGCGCCCGCCATTCGTCTTGCGTGTCAACCGGCGGCAGTACACACGCACGGACTACCTGGCACTGTTGCAGGCGCGGGGTATCGAGGCGCAGCCGCTGGCCCATGCCAGCCAGGGTGTCCGGCTGGCCTCTCCCCTGCCGGTCGATGCGCTGCCGGGGTTTGCCGATGGCGCGGTATCGGTGCAGGACGGTGCGGCGCAGCTGGCGGTCGAACTGCTGGATCTCGCGCCAGGCCAGCGCGTGCTGGATGCCTGCGCGGCGCCGGGGGGCAAGACGGCGCATATTCTGGAGTCCGGGCCCGCGCTTGCCGGACTGACGGCCGTCGATATCGATGCACGGCGGGTGCAGCGCGTCCATGCCAACCTCGACCGGCTCGGGCTCTCGGCGCAGGTGCTGACCGGCGATGCGGCGCAGCCGCAACTGTGGTGGGATGGCCGCTGCTATGACCGTATCCTGCTCGATGCGCCGTGCTCGGCCAGCGGCGTGATTCGCCGTCACCCGGACATCAAGCTGTTGCGGCGTCCAGGGGACATCACCGCACTGGCATCACGACAGGCCGTATTGCTGCAGGCCATGTGGCCCTTGCTATCGGCAGGCGGTATGCTCTTGTACACAACCTGTTCCATCCTGGCAGAGGAAAATGGCCATCAGGTCGAGCGTTTCCTGTCAGTGCATGCGGACGCCGAATGCCTGACTGCAGACGTGCCCTGGGGCAGGCCCGGCATACACGGGCGGCAGCTGCTGCCCGGTGATGACGATATGGACGGATTTTATTTCGCATGCATGCGCAAGGCCTGATCAACCAGACACACACCAGGCGGTTGCCGATGACCGGCAGGCTGCTGCTGTTGCTTATCGTCAGCCTGTGCCTGGTGGTGCCCGGCCAGTTGCCGGCCGATGCGGCGCGAGGTGCATTCACGGTGGTCAGCGCGGAAACCCGGCGGGGCGAAAGCGACTGGCGGCTCGATGCGGTATTCGACATCCGGCTGAGCGGGGGTGCGCGAGAAGCGCTGGACAACGGTGTGCCGCTGGTGCTGGGCCTGCAGGTCCAGGCCCTGGAAAAACAGCCCTGGTTGTGGGATGCCGTGGTTGCCGAGCAGAAGCGCCGCCGACAGCTGCAGTACCATGCCCTCAGCCGTACCTACCTGGTCAAGGACCTCAGTACCGGTTTTCAGCGCAGTTTCCGCTACCTGGAAGAGGCGCTGCAGGATGCCGGTGTGCTGGAAGACGTGTCGGTGCTGGACTATCAGGCCATGAAAGACGGGCGCCAGTATACGGTGCGGTTGCGAGGCGGGCTTGATATCGAGTCCCTGCCGACACCGGTCCGCCTGCTTGCCTACGTCTCTTCGTCCTGGGACATGGACAGCGAATGGCATCAATGGCGGCTGGCACGGTGAACCGTTTCGGCATTGGCATGCTGCCGATGCTGGTGCTGTTTGCGCTGCTGCTGGTGTCGCTCTCCCTGATGAGCGATGCCACGCACAACTCCGAGCGCTTCGGCGAAATTTATTCCTGGGTGCTGCTGGCCAATGCGGCCGGACTCGTGGTGCTGGGTGCGCTGGTGGTGGCCAACATCATCTGGCTGTTCAGCCAGAAGCGCAAGCAGGCCGTCGGTGCCAAGCTGACGACACGGCTGGTGCTCATGTTCGTGCTGATGTCGGTCGTGCCGGTGTCGGTGGTGTATTACTTCTCCCTGCAGTTTCTGCAGCGCGGTATCGATACCTGGTTCGATGTCCGTATCGAGCAGGCGCTGGAAGATGCCCTGGATCTGAGTCGTGCGGCGCTTGATGTGCGCCTGCGCGACGTGCTGCGCCTGACCGAGCGCATGGCGGAGGAGGTGTCCGATTCGCCGCCGGCCACGCTGTCGCTCAACATCTACGATATCCGTGTGCGCAGCGGGGCTGCGGAACTCACCCTGCTTGGCAGCGACGGCCGTATCATTGCCTCGAGTGCGGCCGAGATGACCGATATCGTGCCGAACCAGCCAAGCAGCGAGATGCTGCAGACGCTGCACGATGGTGGCAGTTACATCGGCCTGGACCCGGTCGGGGAATCCGGCCTCTATGCGCGGGCGCTGGTGCCGGTGCTTTCCTCCCGCCAGGACAGCGAGATCTATACGCTGCAGGCACTGTTCAGTGTTTCGGAGCGCCTCAGCATACTGGCCGAAAGTGTGCAGTCCGCCTTCACGCACTACAAGGAACTCGCCTACCTGCGCAAGCCGCTCAAGTTCAGCTATACCCTGACGCTATCCATCATTCTCGTGCTGAGCCTGCTGGCCGCAATCTGGGCGGCCTTCCAGTCAGCACGCCGGCTGGTGGCACCTGTGCGTGATATGGCGGAGGCCACGCGTGCGGTCGCCGATGGTGATTACAGCCGGCGCCTGCCGGTTGCCAGCGATGACGAACTCGGCTTCCTGGTGCGTTCCTTCAACGACATGACACGCCGCCTGGCCAAGGCGCGTGACCAGACGCGCCGCAGCCGGCAGCAGGTGGAAGGCCAGCGGGCCTACCTGGAGGCGGTGCTGGCCAACCTGTCCTCCGGCGTCATGAGCCTTGATGCCAGCGGTGTGGTGCGGGCGGCCAACAGTGCCGCGAAGCAGAACCTTGGTGTGGACATCAAGGCCTGGCTTGGCAGGCCGCTGGCCGATGTCGCCGGCGAGTACGTCTTCCTGCAGCCCTTTATCGATGTGATCAACCGCAACCGCAGCAAGGGCAGGCACCTGTGGCAGGCGGAGGTGTCGCTGTTCGGTGCCAGTGGCCGGCAGGTGCTGATGTGCCGCGGCACCACCCTGACCGGTGTGGGCTCGCGCAGCGGTGGCCAGGTGATCGTTTTTGATGACGTGACGGCGCTCATCCAGGCGCAGCGTGATGCCGCCTGGGGCGAGGTCGCGCGGCGCCTCGCGCATGAGATCAAGAATCCGCTGACCCCTATCCAGCTGTCTGCCGAACGCCTGCGCCGCCGCTATCTCGACCGGATGGAGAAGCAGGAGGTCGAGGTGCTGGATCGGGCGACCCGGACCATCGTGAACCAGGTAGAGGCGATGAAAAAGATGGTCAATGCCTTCAGCGAATATGTGCGTGTGCCGCATGTCAGCCTGGAAACACTGGACCTGAACCAGCTGGTGCGGGAGGTGCTTGACCTGTATCGCGGCAGCGGCAGCCGTTCGGCCATAGAAGACCGGCTGGAGGCACAACCGGCGAATATCGATGGCGATGCCGGTCGCATCCGGCAGTTGCTGCACAACCTGCTGAAAAATGCACTCGAGGCGCTGGGGGGCAAGGCGGATGCCAGTGTCGTGATATCAACGCAGACGGGTGCGGAGGCGGTCGGCGCTTATGTCGAGCTTTGCGTCGATGACAATGGCCCGGGCTTCCGGGCGGATGAGCTGGACAGAATCTTCGAACCTTACGTGTCCACCAAGCCCAAGGGCAGCGGCCTGGGCCTCGCCATTGTGAAAAAGATTGTTGAAGAACATAACGGTATGATAGCGGCGGAGACCAGTCCGGCCGGCGGCGCCCGTATCCGCATCCGGCTGCAGGCCAGTGGTGCCGGGCATGGTGATGCAGGGGTGCCGCCGGACGAGGCATTATCTACCGGTCATGATTGACTATAATCCTGTCCTGTAACACGGCACTGCAGGACAGCTATCCCGATACCGGGCAGACAACTTAGCAACGGAAATAACAACGATGGCAGCACGTCACATTCTGGTTGTTGACGATGAACCGGAAATTCGCAACCTGGTTCGCGATATCCTGGAAGATGAGGGCTATACCGTCTCCACTGCAGAGAGCGGCGAGACCGCGCGCAATGCGCGCCGCACCCGTCGCCCCGACCTCATACTGCTCGATATCTGGATGGAGGACATCGACGGCATCAGCCTGCTGCGCGAGTGGTCGGAAAGCGGCGACCTGCCCTGCCCCGTTGTCATGATGTCCGGCCACGGCACGGTCGAGACGGCCGTGGAGGCGACACGTCTCGGTGCCTACGATTTCATTGAAAAGCCCATTTCGCTTGCCAAACTGCTGCTGACGATCGAGCGCGCCTTCGAGAGCGCCCGCCTGCAGCAGGAAAACATCGACCTGCGACAGCGCATCCAGCCGGTGCTTGAGCCGGTCGGCAAGAGCGATGTCATGGAGCAGCTGAGGGAGCAGGCACGCAAGATTGCCCGGCACAACAGCTGGGTGCTGATCAACGGTGAACCCGGTGCCGGCAAGGGCACCTTTGCACGCTATATTCACGAGCAGAGTCCGCGTCGTGAAGGTCCGTTTGTTGAAATTGCCGTGGGCTCGATTTCCCGGGAAAACTCGGCTGCCGAGCTTTTCGGGCACGAGGACGGCGAGAACATCCACTACGGGCGCCTGGAGCAGGCCAACGGCGGTACCCTGTGCATCGGTGATATCGCCGACATGGACCTGCAGACCCAGGCGCGGCTGCTGAGCGTTTTCCAGACCAACTCGTTTACCCGCGTCGGTGGCGATGAAAAGGTGGAGGTCGACCTGCGGGTCATTGCCACGACACAGCGCAACCTCGAGGAAGAAGTGGCGGCGGGACGTTTTCGCGACGACCTGTTCTACCACCTGAACGTGGTGCCACTGCACATACCGCCGCTGCGCGAGCATGCCGATGACGTCCACGACCTGCTGAACTTCAATATCGACCATTTCGTCGGTAACGAGAAGCTCACCTACCGCCATTTCAGTGTTGCCGCGCAGAACCGGCTGCGCAATTACGGCTGGCCGGGGAACATCCGTGAGCTGAAGAACCTGGTGCAGCGCTTGCTGATCCTGGGCAGCGGCGAGGAGATCAGCGGCGAGGAGGTCGAGCTGGCCATCAATGCACAGCCGCAGGTATCGGGCGGGGCCGCGGGTCCGGCAATGCCGTATGACCTGCCGTTGCGCGAGGCGCGCGAGCAGTTCGAAAAGAATTATCTCGAACACCAGTTGCGCGAGTCGGGCGGCAGTGTCGGCAAGCTGGCAAAGCGTGTCGGTATGGAGCGTACCCACCTGTACCGCAAGCTGCGTTCGCTCGGCATCGACCACAAGAAAGGTGCGGAGTGAGCACGGTGACTACATCTGCTGACGTTTCGCTGCGCAGCCGCCCCGGCGACCCATGAAGATCATCATCCTCGGCGCAGGCCAGGTCGGTGCCTCGGTTGCGGCAAACCTGGCCAGGGAAGCCAACGATATCACCGTTGTTGATGAAAACTCCGCCGTGCTGCAGGAGCTGCAGGACCGGCTCGATATCCGCACCCTCGTCGGTCAGGCCTCCTTCCCTGAAACGCTGGCACAGGCCGGTGCCGACGACGCCGACATGATACTTGCGGTGACCAACAGCGATGAGACCAACATGGTAGCCTGCCAGGTGGCCTATACCCTCTTCCACACACCGACCAAGATCGCCCGGGTACGTTCGATCGAGTACCTTAACCATTCGCGCCTGTTCGCCCAGGAGGCGCTGCCGATCGATGTGCTGATCAGTCCCGAGCAGCTGGTAACGGAATATATCGAGCGCCTGATCGCGAACCCCGGCGCCCTGCAGGTGCTGGACTTTGCCGGTGGCCGCGTGCAGCTGGTCGCGGTGCGCGCCTACCACGGCGGGCCGCTGGTCGGGCATGAGTTGCGCGATCTGAGGGAGCATATCCCCGGCGCCGATGCCCGCGTTGCAGCCATCTTCCGTCGCGGCAAGGCCATCGTGCCAGGCGGCGATACCATCATCGAGGTGGATGACGAGGTGTTCTTCGTCGCGGCACGCAGGCACATCCGTGGCGTCATGAGTGAACTGCGCAAGCTGGACAAACCGGTCAAGCGGGTCATCCTGGCTGGGGGCGGCAATATCGGCATGCGGCTGGCAAAGGCGATCGAGAACCGCTATACGGTCAAGATCATCGATCGCAACGAGGACCGCTCGCGCATCCTGTCGGAGACGCTGGACAAGTCGATCGTGCTGCTTGGCGATGCCGCGGACGAAAGCCTGCTGCTGGAGGAGAATATCGAGGGTACCGACGTATTCTGTGCCCTTACCAACGACGAGGAAGCCAACATCCTGTCGGCCATGCTGGCCAAGCGGCTCGGGGCGCGCAAGGTGATGTCGCTGATCAACCGGGCTTCCTATGTTGATCTGGTGCAGAGCCAGACGATCGATATTGCCATCTCGCCCCAGCAGGCGACGATCGGTAGCCTGCTTGCGCATGTACGGCGTGGTGACGTGGTCGTCGTCCATTCACTGCGCCGCGGTGCTGCCGAGGCCATCGAGGCCGTGGCGCATGGCGACAGCAGCAGCTCGCGCGTGGTGGGTCGCGCCATCGATGAAATCAAGTTGCCTGCCGGTACCAATATCGGGGCCGTTGTGCGCGGCGAGGAAGTGATCATTGCCCATCACGATACCGTGATCGAGTCCGATGACCACGTCATCATGTTCCTGTCCGACAAGAGCTGTATTCAGGAAGTCGAGCGACTGTTCCAGGTCGGTGTGACCTTTTTCTGAGCGCCTGAAGGACATGCGGCTTTTATCCATGTTGCGGATGCTGGGCATGATGCTCATGTTGTTCAGCGCCACATTCCTGCCGCCGGTCGGTGTTTCGCTTTTCTATGCAGATGGCCAGTCGGTCTTTTTTCTGGACGGCATCATGGTCGTGTTTCTGACGGGGCTTTGTTGCTGGTTGCCGGCACGGCGGCAGAGGCGGGACCTGCGCACCCGAGACGGCTTCCTGGTGGTGGTGATGTTCTGGACCGTGCTGGGGCTGGTCGGCGCCCTGCCCCTGGCGCTGTCGGATGAGCCGGTCATGTCAGTGACCGATGCCGTGTTCGAGTCGCTGTCGGGCCTGACGACCACGGGTGCGACGGTCCTGACCGGCCTGGACGACCTGCCACCCTCAATTCTGTTTTACCGCCAGCAGCTGCAGTGGCTGGGTGGCATGGGCATCATCGTGCTGGCCGTGGCGATCATGCCGATGCTGGGTGTCGGTGGTATGCAGCTCTACCGGGCGGAAACACCGGGTCCGCTCAAGGACTCCAAGCTGACGCCGCGCATCACCGAGACGGCCAAGGCGCTCTGGTATATCTACCTCGGGCTGACGGTGGCCTGCGTCCTGTGTTACTGGCTGGCGGGCATGAGTCCCTTTGATGCCATCGGCCATGCCTTTTCCACCGTGGCCATCGGCGGCTTTTCCACCCATGACCTGAGTATCGGTTATTTCGAGAGTGCCGCCATCGAGATGGTGGCCGTGGTTTTCATGCTGCTTGCCGGGATGAACTTTGCACTGCACTTTACTTCCTGGCGTTCGCTCAGCCTGCGGCCCTATCTGCAGGATTCCGAACTCAGGGCCTACCTGGCGGTGCTGGCGCTGCTGACGGCGATCACGGTGGCCTACCTCTACTACACGGATACCTTTATTTTCCTCCCGGACGCCATGCACCACGGCCTGTTCCAGGCGGTATCGATCGGCACCACGACCGGCTTCACCACGGCGGAGTATTTTGTCTGGCCGGGATTCCTGCCCGTGCTGCTGCTGTTCGCCAGTTTCATCGGTGGCTGCGCCGGCTCCACGGGCGGCGGCATGAAAGTGATCCGCTTCGTGCTGCTCATCAAGCAAGGCCGGCGCGAGATCATGCGGCTGGTGCACCCCAACGCCCAGATACTGGTGAAAGTGGGGCAAAAGACCATGCCGGACCGTGTAATGAACGCGGTTTGGGGGTTTTTTGCTGCCTATGTGGGCAGTTTTGTCATTATCATGCTGTTTCTGATGGCGACCGGGCTGGACCAGGTGACGGCCTTTTCCGCGGTGGCTGCCTGCATTAACAACCTCGGTCCGGGTCTGGCCGGTGTCGGCGCCAACTATGTGGATATCAACGACCCGGCCAAGTGGGCGCTGAGCTTCGCCATGCTGCTGGGCCGACTGGAGGTCTTTACCCTGATGATCCTCTTCACCCCGGCCTTCTGGCGGCGCTGATGGGCATTGTCGACAACTTCAGGGCCATGCTGGAAGGCGGTCAGGACAGTCCCTTGCTGCGCTTCAGCCTGGGTAGCGCCCTGCTGAAGGACGGTGATGTGACCGGTGCCATCGAGCACCTGGCGGAGGCGCTCCGGCAGGATCCGGAGTATTCGGCGGCGTGGAAACTTTATGGCAAGGCCCTGCAGGCCAGCGATGACAGCGTGGCGGCCATTGAGGCCTATGAGCGAGGCATCGTGGTTGCCGAGCGCAAGGGCGACAAGCAGGCGGCGAAGGAAATGACGGTGTTCCTGAAGCGGCTGCGCAAGCACGGCTAGGCCGCCCTGGTGTGCAGATGCTCGCGGCTGGTCACTGACTGCCCTGGTGCCTGTTCGGATAGAACGGTGGCACCCCTTCCGGCCGCCGCTTGAAGCGCCGGTAGCCCCACTGGTACTGCGACGGGCATTCACGAACCAGTTGTTCCACCGCCCGGTTCATGGCGCGGGCCGCTACCTCGAGGTCGGGATCGTCGATGGCTTGCGGCGCGGCCCGAAAGTGCAGGTGGTAGCCGTGTCCGCGGGGCAGCCGTTCGCACCAGGCAAAGATGACCGGCGCATCGGTACGGTGCGCCATGCGTGCCAGCAGCACGCTGGACCAGGCAGGTATGCCGAAGAACGGGGCAAAGATGCCGGTGCCTGAGCGGGGCTCCTGGTCGGGTAGCAATGCCGCTGTGCCACCCTCTTCCAGTGTCCGGTACAGGGCGCGGATACCGGCGGCCGAGGTGGTCACATAGTTTGCACCCGGCCGCGCACGCGCAGTGCGCACCAGCCTTTCCAGTCCCGCCAGCCGCAGTGGCCGGTACAGGCAGGTCATGTGGAAGTTGGCTGCACCATAGAGACCGGCGGCCTCCCAGGACCCCAGGTGGGGTGTTGCAAGGATCACGCCCCTGCCCTTTTTCAGGGCCGCATCGACCAGTTCGCGGCCGTCAACCGAGCGGATCAGATGCCGTGCCCGATTGGCCGGTCGCAGCCACAGGGCGCCGGTCTCGGTGATGGCCATTGCCGTTTCGATCAGGCTGGCACGCAGCAGACGGCGCTGCTGCGTGCCGGACAACTCCGGGAGGCATTGCCCGATATTGCGTGTACTCGTCGCTCGCAGGCGGCTCGGGAGGACGCTCAGCAGGTTGCCGGCAATGTAGCCGATACCGTGCAGCAGGGGCAGCGGCAGCCAGGCAATGATGTGGAGTAACCCCCAGATCAGGTAAGCTCGCATCAGAATTCGGTAAGTTTATCCATATTGTCTTTATTACCTGGCTGAAAAAATAAAATATTACCCATTTTGTTTTATATATAACCAAAGTGGTAAATATTAATTGATTATGGAATAAAACACTTCATCAGTGGTAAAAGTGTTGATTTCAGGCTCCTGAATAACTGGTGATTGGTTTTTTCCTCCCTGGAAAGCAGGGTTTTCATGTGTGCTCGCTGGGTCGGCATGCGGAAACAGGCCGGGCAATTGTCCCGGATCACGGGCAGATCTGCAGCGACGGCATAGTCCTGCATCTGGCGTTCCCGCGCATATACCAGCGGACGGATGACGCGCAGATCGCCGGCATCGGTCCGGTAATGGGCCTTCATGGTGCGCAACTGGCCGCCGTGGAATGCCGACATCAGGAAGCTCTCCGCGAGATCATCGAGGTGCTGTGCCAGTGCCAGGACATTGTAGTTCTCGCGACGTGCCGTGGCATACATGATGCCGCGCTTCATGCGGGCACACCAGCTGCAGTAGGAATCACCATGCATGTGATCACGGGCACGTACCAGCAGGGGTTGCTGTTCCAGAAACCGCGGTACCCGGAGGGCATCAAGATAGGGTCCGAGCGGTGCCAGGTCGAAGCCGTCAACCATCGGGTCAACGGTTACCACGCCAAGTTCGAACGCTACCGGTGAATAGCGATGCAGGTGCTGCAGTATGTGCAGCAGTGTCAGGGAATCCTTGCCACCGGAGACGCCCAGCAGGATACGATCACCGGGCCGGATCATGTCGAAATCATGAATGGCGCGCCCGACCGGGCGCAGCAGCGACTTGGGTGGTTTGAGTTGCATGCCGGCACACTACCGAACACGGGTGAAGTCTGACAAGCGGGTAGCGGTCGGGGCGGTTTGCCATTTCAGGCGGGTTGTGGTGACAATGCCGTGTCGATGGTGATTTCGTACCACGCAGGGGAGGAGACAATGGCTGAGGAGGTCAAGACGCTGGATCCGCACAGTGCATGGGAGCTGCTGCAGGAACAGGCACGGGCGGTGTTGATTGATGTGCGCTCCAGCATGGAATACCTGTTTGTCGGTCATCCCAAGGGCAGCGTGCATGTTGCCTGGATCGACGAGCCGGACTGGGTCGTCAATCCCCATTTCGTCACCGAGGTGCGCAAGGTCATGCTGGGCGGGGTAGGGCTGGACGAGCACGACACGGATGCGCCGGTGCTGCTCATCTGTCGCAGCGGAAAGCGCTCTCTGGAGGCTGGCAAGACATTGATAGATAATGGTTTTGAAGATGTTTACAACATTGCCGAGGGCTTCGAGGGGGAGCTGGATGAGGCGCATCACCGCAGCACTACCGGTGGCTGGCGCTTTCACGGCCTGCCATGGGAGCAGTGCTGAATTGACCGTCTCACTATAAGCTTATATAATAATAAGCCCATCTACATGGGCATGCGTGCCTAAGTTCTATAGAATTTCACTGTTTGACCCTGCACTTGCCAAGAACTCCTATACGTGCCGCGGGTCTCATTACGTTATGTATAACTCAGTGTTAAAGCCCGCGTGGCTTTTTGAGTTTTGACGACTTCACCGGTGGCTAGGCCGGCGGTAAGCGATGATTGAGGAGAATAACCATGTCAACGAGTGCTGAAGAAATGCAGGGTAATCCGCAGCTGGACGCGTGGCTAGATAAAAAGCTGGATGAGCTTTTACCCAAGAAGCTGGAAGATATCGATGCCGCCAAGACCCCCAGCATGGCCATCATTGCCACCAAGGGCACGCTGGACTGGGCCTACCCGCCGTTCATTCTTGCCTCTACGGCTGCCGCGCTGGGTTGGGACACCACGATTTTCTTCACCTTCTATGGTCTGTTGCTGCTGAAGAAGAAGCTTCCATGCGAGATCAGCCCGCTGGGCAACCCGGCCATGCCGATGAAAATGCCGTTCGGCCCGAAGTGGTTTCAGGATTACGAGTGGCCGATGCCGAATCTGGTCATGGCCGGAATCCCGGGCTTTGAAAAAGTCGCCACTGGCCTCATGAAGAAGACCTTCAAGAACAAGGGCGTGGCCACAATCGAGGAACTTCGCGAGCTCTGCATCGAGGCCGAGGTCGAGATGGTGGCCTGCCAGATGACCGTGGACGTATTCGGTTTTGACAACAGCGAGTTCATCCCTGAAGTCACGGACTACGTTGGCGCTACCTCGTTCCTGCCGGTTGCGCAGAAATCCGACGTCTGCCTGTTTATCTGATTCGCGCAGACCGGATAGCCGGACAGGGAAGGGCGTGCAATGCACGCCCTTCTTTTTGCCTGCAGCAAAATGGCGTGCAAGCTGTGCAGGTGCATGACAGACAGGCAAGCCGCCAAGAGCCCGGGATTCACCCGCGCTACGGGTGCGGCGGCAGGTATTCTGCCACGAAATTAAGGTAAGATTTTCCCCATGCGCCAGCTGTTCAATGCCGTTGAGCCCTATATCACGCACACATTGCCGGTGTCCGGTGTGCACCGGCTTCATGTCGAGGAATGCGGGCGCCCGGACGGCCTGCCGGTCGTGTTCGTGCATGGCGGGCCGGGTGCCGGTTGCGAGCCCTGGCATCGGCAGTTCTTCGATCCGGATGTCTATCGCATCATCCTGTTTGACCAGCGTGGCTGTGGCCGGTCGGTGCCGCATGCCGAACTGGACGGGAACAATACGGCGGCGCTGGTTGCCGATATGGAAGCCATACGGAACCTGCTGGGTATCGAGCGCTGGGTCGTGTTTGGCGGCTCATGGGGTTCAACCCTGGGGCTGGTCTATGCCGAGACATACCCGGAGCGTGTGCTCGGCCTGATACTTCGCGGGATCTTCCTGTGCCGTCCCCGGGACATACACTGGTTCTATCAGGAGGGGGCATCGTATCTGCTGCCGGAGCGCTGGGAGGAGTACCTCGCGCCGATCCCGGAAGCGGAACGCAGCGACCTGGTCGGTGCCTATTACCGCCGGCTGACAGGTAACGATGAAATCAGCCGCATGGCTGCCGCCAAGGCCTGGTCATTATGGGAGGCACATGCCTCGAACCTGCTGCCAAACCCCGCCGTGGTGAATCACTTTGGTAATCCGCATACCGCGCTGAGTCTGGCGCGTATCGAGTGCCACTATTTCATGCATGACAGTTTTCTGCAGCCGGACCAGATACTCAATCAGGCCGGCCGCCTGGGTAATATACCGGGGGTCATCGTGCATGGCCGCTATGATGTGGTCTGCCCGGTCGAGCAGGCCTGGGCACTGCATCGCGTCTGGTCCGGCGCGCAGCTGCACGTGGTGCCGGATGCCGGGCACTCGGCGCTGGAGCCGGGGATCGTCGATGCACTCGTCACGGCAACCGTACAGATGGCCATGCGTGTCAGATGATCGGTTTGCTGCAGCGTGTTCAGAGTGCGAGTGTTAGCGTGGCCGGTGAACAGGTCGCGGCTATCGGGGCGGGCTTGCTGGTTCTGGTGGGTGTTCAAAAGGACGACAGCGAGCGTGAGGCGGACCGGTTGCTGGAGCGCCTGCTGGGCTACCGGGTCTTTGCTGATGCCGACGGCAGGATGAACCTGGCCTTGCGTGACACCGGTGGTGGTTTGCTGCTGGTGCCGCAGTTTACCCTGGCCGCCGATACCCGCAGTGGCATGCGTCCCGGCTTTTCGACCGCCGCAGAACCCGCTGGCGGTGCAAGGCTGTTTGGTTATCTCGCGGCAACGGCGGCGCGGCAGCATGCGATGGTGGCAAGCGGGCGTTTCGGGGCTGACATGCAGGTGGCGCTGGTCAACGATGGTCCGGTGACCTTCTGGCTGGAGGTCAGAGCGAAATGAGACCGGACCGGGTGCAGCTAATATCCGGCAAAATACTGGCAAAAAACCGGTTCTCCCGTGTTCTGTTTTTGGTTACGATTAACAGTTCTACTATCAGTCTGATGGGCAGGCAATGTCGCAGCGACAGGCAACAGTCAAGCGGGAAACACTGGAAACCCGGATCGACGTGACGGTCAATCTGGACGGGCAGGGCGCCGCCGTGTTCGAGACCGGTCTGCCGTTCCTCGAGCACATGCTCGATCAGGTGGCGCGGCATGGCATGATGGATATCAATATCAAGGCCAGCGGCGACCTGCACATCGATGCCCACCACACGGTTGAGGACATCGGCATCACACTCGGCCAGGCCATGGCGCAGGCGGTTTCCGACAAGCGCGGCATACGGCGCTACGGCCATGCCTACGTGCCGCTGGACGAGGCGCTGTCGCGCGTGGTGATTGATTTTTCCGGGCGTCCCGGTCTGGAGTATGCCGTGGAGTATCCGCGAGCGCGGGTTGGTGAATTCGATGTCGATCTGCTGCATGAATTTTTCCAGGGCTTTGCCAATCACGCCCTGGTGACGCTGCACATCGATTGTCTGCGAGGCGACAATTCGCACCATATCGCCGAAACCGTTTTCAAGGCGTTCGGTCGGGCCATGCGCATGGCGCTGGAGGCCGATCCGGTCATGGGTAATCAGATGCCGTCAACCAAGGGGAGTCTCTGAGTCTTCCGTTTTTGCGGCAGGGCCGGTCCGGCCTTCCCGATTTTGCATCATGGCTTCCATCGCAATCATCGACTACGGCATGGGTAACCTGCACTCTATTGCCAAGGCCACGGAACACGTGGCTGGCAAGCTGCGTGTGCGGGTAACCAGCGATCATGACGATATCCTGGCCGCCGAGCGGGTCGTCTTCCCGGGTGTGGGCGCGATCCGTGACTGCATGGCCGAACTGCAGCGCACCGGCCTTGATCGGGTTGTTGCGGAAGCGGCGCGCCACAAGCCATTGCTCGGGGTCTGTCTGGGCATGCAGGCGTTGCTGGCGCACAGCGAGGAAAATGACGGCACGAATTGCCTTGGTCTTGTGCCGGGCGAGGTTGTCCGGTTTCCGCCAGCGATGGAGGAGAACGGCGAGCGGTTGAAGATCCCCCACATGGGCTGGAACAGGGTAGAGCAGGCCTATCCCCATCCCATGTGGCAGGGGATCCCGGACGGCAGCCGGTTCTATTTCGTGCACAGTTACTATGCAGCGCCGCAGCGGGAGGCGGATGTCGCGGCAACAACACCCTACGGTGTCGAGTTTGCCTCGGTTGTGGCGCACGGCAATATCTTTGCCGTGCAGTTCCACCCCGAGAAGAGCCAGCACGCCGGGCTGCAGCTGCTGGCCAATTTCGTTGCCTGGAATGGAGGTTCCTGAATCATGCTGATGATTCCTGCAATTGATATGAAGGACGGGAAGTGCGTGCGCCTGCGGCAGGGTAAAATGGAGGACGAGACCGTTTTCGGCGATAACCCGGTGGAGGTTGCCCGACGCTGGGTCGATGCCGGCGCGCGCCGGCTGCATATGGTCGACCTGAACGGCGCTTTCGAGGGCAGACCGGTAAATGCCGGTGCCATCCGGGCGGTGGCGGAGGCCTTTCCCGAACTGCCGATCCAGGTGGGTGGCGGTATTCGGGACGAGGACACGGTTGCGGCCTACCTGGAGGCTGGTGTGCAGTATGTCATCATCGGGACCAAGGCCGTCAGCGCGCCGCATTTCGTCAACGACCTCTGCCTGGAGTTTCCCGGCCATGTTATTGTCGGGCTGGATGCAAGGGACGGCAAGGTTGCCATCGACGGCTGGTCGAAACTGTCCAACCACTCGGCCGTCGACATGGCGATGCGTTTCGAACAGGACGGTGTCGAGGCGATCGTATTCACCGATATCGGTCGTGACGGCATGATGTCCGGTGTAAACGTCGATTCCACCGTCGAGCTGGCGCGCGCCGTACACGTCCCCGTGATTGCATCCGGTGGCATTACCAACATCGATGACGTGCGGGCGCTGTGCGAAGTTGCCGATGAAGGCATCACGGGCGCTATAACCGGTCGCGCCATCTACGAGGGTACGCTGGACCTGGCCGAGGCACAGCGGCTGGCTGACGAGCTGTGCGGCGCCCCCGGCAACGGCCTGACGTAATGGCGCTTGCGAAACGCATCATCCCTTGCCTTGACGTCGACGGCGGTCGTGTCGTCAAGGGCGTGCAGTTCGTCGATATCCGGGATGCCGGTGACCCGGTCGAGGTCGCCCGGCGCTACGACGAGGAAGGTGCCGACGAAATCACCTTTCTCGATATCACTGCCAGTTCCGACCAGCGCGACACCATGGTGCACGTGGTCGAGCAGGTGGCCGGCGAGGTGTTTATTCCGCTCACGGTGGGCGGCGGTATCCGTGAGGTCGCCGATATACGGCGTATGCTGAATGCCGGCGCGGACAAGGTCGGCATCAACACGGCCGCGGTTTTCAACCCGGAGTTTGTGCGTGAGGCCGCCGAACGCTTCGGCTCGCAGTGCATCGTGGTGGCCATCGATGCCAAGCAGGTCAGCGGCGAGGGTGAGCCGAAGCGCTGGGAGATCTTCACCCACGGTGGCCGCAAGCCGACCGGTATCGATGCCGTCGAGTGGGCGCGGCGCATGGTGGAATACGGTGCCGGCGAGATTCTCCTGACCAGTATGGATCGCGACGGCACACGGGACGGCTTCGATCTCGAGCTGACGCGCAGCATCAGCGAGGCGGTGGACGTGCCGGTGATTGCCTCGGGTGGTGTGGGTAACCTCGATCACCTGGTCGAGGGTGTGCTGCAGGGCAGGGCGGACGCCGTGCTGGCGGCCAGCATTTTCCACTTCGGCGAATACACCGTGGGCGAGGCGAAGCGCCACATGGCAGAGCGGGGTATCGAGGTGAGGTTATAGTGTCCGGTAACATACCGCCGCAGAGACGCAGAGGGCGCAGGGAAAATGCCGTAATCGTAACAATCGCAATGACGCCAGGGGCGTAAGGAAGAACGCATGATTACTGACCGCTTCTGCCCCGTTAATTCCTCATGACTTTATGGTTTTTTCTGCAATATCAAGAGTATCAGGCAACAGCTCCGGTAAAGTGTGGTAGTGTGATGAGTAACTTGCCCTGCTGTTGAATGTGATCGGGTTTTCCGGGATCTGATTTTCTCTGCACCCTCTGCGTCTCTGCGCTAATTATGTTTCCAAGACAATGAATGAAGACTGGCTTGATGAAATAAAATGGACGGCGGACGGGCTGGTACCGGCCATTGCGCAGGATGCCGCAGACGGCATGCTGCTGATGGTGGCCTGGATGAACCGGGAGGCGCTGCGGCTTACCGCCCGTGAGGGCAGGGCGGTCTACTGGTCGCGCTCACGCCGCAGGCTGTGGCACAAGGGCGAGGAATCGGGGCATGAACAGGTGGTGAGGGAAATCCGCCTTGACTGTGACAATGACGTGGTCATGCTCCAGGTGGAGCAGCGTGGCGGAATCGCCTGCCACACCGGGCGGCGCAGCTGCTTTTACAAGCGGCTGGAAGACAACCGCTGGATGGCTGTCGATCCGGTATTGAAGGATCCGCAGGCCATCTATGGCAACGATTGATGATTCGGCGATGAGCGACACACTGGAAAAGCTGGCAGAGGTGATAGAGCAGCGCAAATCTGCCGATCCGGCAAGCTCCTATGTCGCCAGCCTGTATGAAAAAGGCATGGATGGCATCCTGAAAAAGGTAGGCGAGGAGGCCACCGAAACGGTGATCGCCGCCATGGGGAACGATGACGCGCAGCTGGTCTACGAGACGGCGGATCTCTGGTTCCATACGCTGGTCATGCTGGCTGCACGCGGACTCGGCCCGGCAGACGTGCTGGACGAACTGGGGCGCCGCTTTGGCCTGTCGGGTATCGACGAAAAGGCTGCGCGCGATAATTAGCATGCTAAATTACGTAATAATTACATTGACGGTATAAAAGATCCTGGAGAAGTCATTATGGGTATCAGTATCTGGCAGTTGTTGATCATCCTGGCCATTGTCCTGGTTTTGTTCGGTGCCAAGCGCCTGCGCAATGTGGGCTCCGACCTTGGCGGTGCCATCAAGGGCTTCAAGTCGGCGATGAAGGAAGGCGAGGAAGAGGCCGGCGCGGATGAGCAGCTGGAAAGCAAGGAAGGCCGCGTCATTGACGGCGAGGTCACCGAGCGCGACAAGGACAAGGTTTAAGGTTTAAGGTTTAAGCACGTCTTATCCAGGCAACGCACAGGCCATGTTCGATATCGGTTTCTGGGAAGTCATTTTCATCGCGGTGATTACCCTCCTTGTCGTCGGACCGGAGCGGCTGCCGAAAGTGGCCCGCACGGCAGGTTTGTGGGTTGGCAAGATCCGCGGTTTTGTGGTTTCCGTCAAGGCTGACATCGACAAGGAACTGGCAACCGACGAACTCAGGCGGACGCTGGAAAAGCAGACGGCGGTTCCGGAGATCGAGGAGTTGATCGACGAGGCCGCCGGCGAGTTGATGCCAGACAAGCCGTCTTCCCCGAAGAAGGATGCAGCCGTATTATCCGGTACAGAATCCGGCGACGCGAAGGATGACAGGCACACCTGATAACAGCTCTTCGTCAGGCGAGGGACTGGAACAACCGTTTATTTCCCACCTGATCGAACTGCGCGATCGCCTTCTGCGGATTGTGCTGGCGGTTGCCGTGGTATTTCTTTGCCTGATTCCTTTCGCCAACCGGCTGTTCTCCAGTATTTCAGGCCCGTTGATGGCGCATATGCCGGAAGGCAGCAACATGATTGCCATCGAGGTGGCCTCGCCCTTCCTGACGCCTTTCAAGCTCACCCTGGTGGTTGCGGTGTTTATCGCCATGCCGTTTGTGCTCTACCAGTTCTGGGCATTTATCGCCCCCGGGCTGTACCGCCACGAGCGGCGTCTGGTAATGCCGCTGCTTGCATCGAGCACCATCCTGTTCTACGCCGGTGCGGCTTTTGCCTACTACGTGGTCTTCCCGCTGGTATTTGCGTTTTTCACCAGCACGGCGCCGGAAGGCGTGGCGGTGATGACCGATATCAGCCGTTACCTGGACTTTGTCCTGATGCTGTTTTTTGCCTTCGGTATCGCGTTCGAGGTGCCGGTGTTCACGGTGTTGCTGGTGTGGACAGGGATGGTGACACAGGACGGCCTGCGCCAGAAGCGACCGTATATCATCGTCGGCGCTTTCGTTATCGGTATGCTGCTGACGCCGCCCGATATCATATCCCAGACACTGCTCGCGGTCCCGGTGCTGATCCTGTTCGAGCTGGGCGTGTTTTTTTCAGGCTGGTTTGTCTCGAAAAGGTCCGGCCAGGATGCCGCGGAGGATCCGGATAGCTACAAGCCGCTGAGCGAGACGGAAATGGATAGCGAGCTGGATCGTATCGAGGCAGAAGAGAAACATGACTAGCAAGATCCCGGGGAGTTCTCGCCAGGCAGAACACTGTTGACGCGTTACTAGTGGGGACAAGGTAAACGGACATTGCCTGCCTTGTCCCGCACTAGTTAGGGAGTTCAATAACACTGATCTGCCCTGTCGCGCGCCCTTCAAAGGGGGGGCAGCCCGGGCCGGAATATCGGGATGATTCCGTCGTTCCCGGTAACCGGATCTGTCAGGGGTTTATATGCAGCGTGCAAGCCGAAAGCGCATATACGGTGTGCAATGCGGTACTAGCGCTTGCCGGACCACGCACCCAGCTGAATCGGTGCATTGTCGACATACTCAGGCAGATCGATCTGGATCGGGTCACTGTACAGGCCGGCTTCTATCGGTATCGGCTTGGCAATAACGTAGCCCTGCGCATAGTCCACACCGATCTCGTGTACGGTGTGCAACGTGGCCTCGTCCTCGACAAACTCGGCAATTGTCTTGATGTTCATGGTGTGACCGATCTGGTTGATGGCCTTGACCATTGCCCTGTCGATCGGGTCGTTGACCATATTCTTGACGAAGCAGCCGTCCAGCTTGAGGTAATCCACGGCCAGGTTCTTCAGGTAACTGAAGGAACTCAGGCCGACACCAAAGTCATCGAGTGCGAAGCGGCAGCCCATGTCGCGCAGTATCGAAATCATCTTGGATGCATGGCACAGATTGGCGATCATCGCGGTCTCGGTGATTTCGAAACAGAGGACCTCCGACGGCACGCCGCTGTCCCTGATCTGGTTGACCAGGAAGTCAGTGAAGCGGTCATCGGAAAGTGACTGGCCGGACAGGTTTATGCAGCAGGTGCTTATCCTGTTTTTGACATGACCCAGATCCATCGCCAGCATCCTGAAGGTGTTCTCAACCACCCAGCGGTCAACAGCCGGCATCAGCGAATAGCGCTCCGCCGACGGAATGAATGCACCCGGCCCGACCAGTTCGTTGTTCTCGTCCAGCATGCGGATAAGGACTTCGCCATGGGTAGTGTTTTTCTCGCCAGAGGCCGGTGATAGTTTGGCGATCGGCTGGAAAAAAAGGCGGAAGCGGTTATCCTCTAGAACATTCTGAATGCGCTGCACCCATTGCATCTGGCCATGGCGTTCGACCACTGCCTCGTCAGTGGGTTCGTAAACGTGCACACGGTTGCGTCCCTGGTCCTTGGCGACGTAACAGGCAGAGTCGGCCGCGCTGAGCACGTTGGTCAGATTGCCGCTGTCCGACGTGATCGGGACCAGGCCTATGCTGGCGCCAATGCGGAATGCCTTGTTGTCCCAGACAAAACGAAACTCTTCGACGATCCGGCGAATGTTTTCTGCCGGGTCAAGGGCGTGTTCTATCGAGCAGCCTTCCAGCAGGATGCCGAATTCGTCGCCGCCGAGGCGTGCGAGTGTGTCGGCTTCGCGAAGCTCCATGCGCAGTTTGATCGTGAGCTGCTTGAGAAGTTCGTCGCCGGCAATATGTCCACAGGTGTCGTTGACAATCTTGAAGTTGTCGAGATCGACATAGCACAGGGCATGCCTGACATCCGAGTTGTGTGCGTTATCGAGTGCCTGCTTGATCCGGTTTTCGAACTCGCGGCGGTTGATCAGCCCGGTGAGAGAGTCGTGGGTCGCCTGGTAGGACATCTTCCTGGCGAGGCCGCGCAACTCGGTGACATCGTGGAATACCAGTACCACGCCGGTAATGCCGGCGCTTGAATCGCGGATCGGTGAGGCGTTCACCTCGATGGAAAGGCGCTGATTGCGCTGTCGGTGGATCAGCAGCAGCTGCCCTGCGAGCATTGTGCTGGCACCCTGAGTAAGGCATGTCTCGACAGGATCGGGTGGCGATTCCAGTGTCTTCTCATCAACGATCTTGAGGACCTTCAGCATCGGGTTGCCGCGTGCATCCTCCAGCTTCCAGCCGGTGGCCTGTTCCGCAACGCTGTTCATATACTCGATATTACCGTTCAGATCGGCTGTGATGACGCCGTCACCAATCGAGCCCAGGGTTACCTGGGCGCGTTCCTTCTCCTGGTAGAGGGCTTCCTCGGTATGCTTCAGTGCGGTTATATCGCGGATGGTCCCCTCTATGCCGACTATTGCACCGTCCCCGTCGTACTTGTAGTGCGAGTTCTCGGATATCCAGACAGGCGTGCCATCCTTGTGCTTGATGCGTGTTTCAAAGTGCTGAACGCGGCCGTAGTTGGTGTCTAGTGCATGCCTGAACTCGCTGTGATCGTCCTCGTCGACGTAGAATTCAGCTATATTCCTGCCAAGCATTTCGTCGGCTTTGTACCCCAGCAACTGACTGATTGACGGGGTCGTCCAGAGCATTATTCCGTCGACATCCGTCTGGTAGATGGTGTCCTGCATGCTGTCGAAGATTGCGCTCATGCGCTGTTCCGAGGCACGAATCCGTTCCTGTGCAAGCTGACGTTCCCTGATCTGTTCCTGCAGCTCGTAATTGGCCTTCTCTGCAGACCCCTTGGCATGTTCCGCGGTTTCCCGTGCGATCACCAGCTTGCGGATAAGATCCGTGTTGTGCGAGCCGAGACTGAAGGATTTGGCCAGAATGTTTCGGGTGCTTTTCGATGAAGCCAGCATTTGCAATGTGTAGACCACCGACATGGCACCCAGCGCGAGTTGCAGCGTATCTCCCTGAAAGAAAAACCAGGCGGTGATCGGCAACAGCGTGGGTATCAGAAACGACGCCATGGTTAACGGCGATGATTGCATGGAAGTGTAGGCGGTAAGGGTAATTCCCGCCAGGACAAACAGGGTGAAGACCTGGTGCGGGAGTTCACCGAATACCGCCGCGATTACGCCAAGCGACCCCCAGCAGATACCGGATACCGCTGCGCCGGTGACATACTGCCGGCCCCAGACATTTATGTTGTCCAGACTGTCCTCGGCATCCCTGCTCGAGATGAAAAGGGAGCGCAGTCCAACGGCGACAATGATAGCCATGGTCCAGCCAATCAGCAGGGCAGGTGGCGCCAGCTTCCAGAAAACGGCTGACACAATGCAAGCGACCAGCATGCTTATTACAAGTTCGTTCTGGACCTGCTGGTTCAGCATCTGGACCTGGTCGGCACGATATTCCCAGCGACTCATGGAGCGGCGCTCGGTGAACCCTGCTGAATCGCCATGCAGCTCCTGCTCTGCGCGAGTGCCAGGCATGTTGGGTCCGCTGCTGTATTCGTTGGCCATATGCCTGTTATGCCTTTGTCTCTTCATTCCATGAACGCGATCAGGCGTGGCCACACGTGCACAGGTCGCCTTACAGACACAATCGGGCGGATCGCGGGTAAACTTTAATAAACAGTGGGTTATTTGATTTTCAGAGCGAGCAGATGCTGCAGCGCTGCACGGGTACAGCTGAAAAATAATCTGCAATTACAATACGCTATGGCCTGATCGGCAGGGAGGCAGCATAAAAACTGTCCGGTCTTGTGAGCGTCACTATCTGATGCAGTTTATCGGCAGTGCCAGTTTCGGGTTGTGCCTCCCGAGGCGCACGCAAACTGCCAGGTGTGGGTTTGCAGGTAACCCTGAGCCGCCGTTTGTATTGAAAATGCACCACCCTGTCAACGCACGGCTGACTTATGGAAATGAAGTAATTACGGATTACGATGGTTAAAAATTGCGCGTAACTATCTGCCCTGAATCATATTGTGTGCAAATTAACCATCAATCGACACGAACCCGCGCAGACCTGAAAAATCAGCTATGGCGCCAGCGCTTTATATAAACCGGTCGCCAGCAGCAACAAACCCGGAAATAAAGTGATGGTCCCCGTTACGTATAAAACATGTACAAGTTTATTGGTGGGTGAGCCCGCCCAGGTAAATCCAGGTTTACCACTGATTGCCCGGATCAGCATGGCTAAAACTGAAGACCAGACAAAATATATGATGAACCAGGCCAGCATGGTGACTTGCCACGAGGGCAGCGCTGGCAGGTGAATGATGGCGGCCAGTGCAATCAGCATAATCCCTCTTGATGTGCCACTTGCATGCAGTAAATGCCAATCCGCCACATTGGTATTTTCAAGTATGGATCGCCATAAAGAAAGGCCCGCTAGCGCACCCAGTGTCACTACCAGAACGCCATGCAATGCAAGCTGGATTGCCAATTTATCCACGAAAATTTGTCATAAATCCGGAGTTTTGGCTGGAACCGATAAGGCACAATACCACCAGTGCCTGGTTGTTACAGCTTCTGATGGCGGTATTCTGGACTTTCAGAGTGCTTTATTCAAATCATGACTGTGAAAAAATATTACTGTTGCCGGCATCCCTCTGCGGCAACACCATCAGCTGTTTATCACGCCTCAAGCGTCGATGCCATGCGCCTGTACACGCCGTGGAGCCGAAGACCTGAAATCCAGTTGAGCCGGACACCGGGCGGGCAATCAGGATGGATAGCATTCAGGATTTTTCGCACATTTGTTTGTCGGTGACTTCGATCCGGGTTTATGCCATGAGGGTCTCGAGTAGGTAGGAATTCTGTAGCAAATCCGTTTTCAGCTGGCGCATCGTTACCCCTTGGGTGCCGCAATGTGCCTCTGCCTGGCGGCTGCCAGCATGAGTGCCGCCTTGCCATCAGGAAAGGCATTGACAATCCGGGTGCGCCAGCGGAACTCACGCGGGACCTGCCCAAGGCGTATGCTCCCGTTCGCCGAGGCATGGCAGATTTCAAGTCACTGCTGGATGAAGAGACGGTATGCCGTTATCCACTGATCGCGTCGGAGGTCCAGCCGCAGTGACGGAAACTGAAAGGGATTTTTGCACGTTTGGGCTTGCCGCTAACCATCGGAACTGAAGGCAGTACCATTGATACACTCAGGCACTATGTCGAACAAAGCTAGTGTATTGCGGCTGCTTCCGGACTTTGCCTTGCCGATGAGGATCGTGCACAACCCGGGATAATCGAGATTCTACCCGGCATTGCTGCTGAAGCTACATACGGTATGATCTTGCGGCACGACAAGCATCTGACCGGGCCGCTAGAGCATTCAGGGCCCACGATAAAGATAATGGATGGAGTGGATGTGACGACGATAGATTGCGGACTGAATTCGCATGGCGTGTTACAGGGTGCCGGTAGCTAACTACCGGCTGAAGCATCAACACCGGGGCTGTTTGCCTTTTCTCCGGGATTGAAGATTAATGATACTTTCCGCCTGGATAAAGATACCCTATACGATATTCGTCTGTGTTCTTGTGCCTGTTTACTGGGTGGAGCGGGGGGCTGCAAATTTTCTATGGTTATCCGATGTTGCGCTTCTGGCTATCGTGCCGGCACTGTGGATGGAAAGCCGTTTTCTGACCAGTATGATGGCAGTCGGCGTGTTGTTGCCGGAACTGGCCTGGAATGTGGATTACTTTCTCCGTTTGATTGCAGGTTTCGATGTAATCGGCATTAATGCCACTGGTTACATGTTCGAATCCCATTACACGCCACTGTTCAAATGCTTCTCCCTGTTTCACGTTGTCCTCCCTGTGCTGTTGCTCTGGATGGTCTATCGGCTGGGCTATGACACGCGGGCCGTATATGCGCAGACACTGTTGATCTGGGTCCTGCTTCCGGTTTGCTATCTGGCGACCGATCCAGAAAGGAACCTCAACTGGGTATTTGGTATCGGTAATCCACCTCAAACGTGGGTGTCCGGACCCTTGTATCTGGTGCTGTTGATGTTCGCGTACCCGTTGTTCGTATTCATTCCTGCCCATTTCTTACTCAAGGCACTATTCAACGGGCGCTGATACAGCGTACCTCAGCGGGTGCAGGTTCCACTCGGCAACCGCCCGGGCCATAGGCGAGCGGAGCGGCCATGGAGGTGACAAAGTTCCAGATGCCTCCGGTATCGGGCACAGGGGCTCTGATGAAAATGGTCACTCTCGGGTGCCGGTGCGGGGTAATACCAGCTGAAGGTTTTATAAGGTGCCGGGCCCGCCAGGACATGCAGCCGGAACCAAATGATTATCAGGACCGGATTTGATTCTGCCAAACAACCACTTGGCATCAAGGTCAGTTGTTTACATATGCAACATGCCCCGATTGCTAGGTGGCCAGCACATAGGCCACAGCGCCAATGGCGCCAATGGTAAGCAGGTATGCGAGGATATTGTCTTCTTCATGGTGCAGGTGATGGGCCGAGATGAACTCCCTGGCCTCCTGCACCAGTTCCTCAACCGCGTTCTGGTGTTCAATCATCTGTTCCCTGGCATTGGTACGTTTCCGTCCTGCTTCCCTGGCGACGTCCTCACGTGTCGTGTGATAGTGTTTTACGTTCACGAACTTGCGACCGTACATGTCCTCGTCATTCCCGGCTGTCATCCATTCATCTTCCAGCTGCAGAATCCGGTCGCGTTCCCATGCGTCGATACCCGCGATCTTCTTTTCATAGACTGTGTGACACAATCCGGCTATGGCGTCACCACGCCCCCCCTCCGCCCAGGAAATCAGCTTGTCGGGGGCAATTATGAATTTGGTCATAGTGCCACAAGGGCTGGTGGTCTTGGTGTAGAGGTGCTCTGGGAGTTCCATTTCAGATGTCTTCATTTAGTGCCCCGGATGGTTGATTATCACAATATATTGTGGATCACCTTTGATTTTGGGCAATTTTACGGAAATCCGCGATAGATACCAATACCTTCATGCAAGCCGAAGAATCGGGGGGGCTTCGTTGTCCCATCGCGGCGTCTGCAGCATCGCTTGAGCCCTGTTCCCAGGTTCAGGGAATGGCACATGAATCGCTCCTGCTCTGGCGGAGACTCCATTTCTTCAGGGGATGGAGCTATGAACACGACAGGGAAGTAGTCACCGGAAGTCCGGGAGCGGTAAATGTGCTCCGACCCCCCCTTCTTTCGGCACGTCTTCATCGGGTGGATTGTGCAACCGTGTGGTCAGGTTGCTGGGGCTTGATGATGCGGGGTGCAGGGCTGAATGTCAGACCCATGACAAACCAGGCCAGTTTCTACATATTGCGATAGAAGTCTTTTGATATTCAACATATTGTGTTATATAGCTGATGGACTTCAGCTTGTGAAGTTGACCAAGGGGAAATGACGGCTATTTTGAGGTTTGGCGAAAAGATAGTGCTGAAACACTCACATGGGGGGAATATGAATCAGGCACAACATTTACCGAGTCAGGAGAAATGCGCAGTTGAAATTGTGGTTCACATCAGCAAAGACCTTGGAGATGAACAACGGAATCTGGTCGTGACTGCACTGGAGAAGACGACTGGAATTATAGGGGCAGAGTTTTGCCAGACGCGTAAACATCTTGTTCTGACGCAATATGACAAGAGTGTCATGTCGTCGCATGATGTATTGAAAAGCTTCAATTCATTAGAACTCGATGCCAGGCTGATCGGTCCGATCTAGGCAATCACGTGAGGGAGCCGGAATATTTGGGAGGTCTGTTTTGTCGTAGCCAATATTCCTGGTGGGCCACAATACCTTGTGACTCGTGTCAGATCTTCACAGGGATTACATCCATAACCGGATATTAAAACAGTGTGTTTATTCATCTACATTGGCTCCTTCGGGAGCCATTTTTATACGGGCTTGTGTTTGCATTTTTGTGTGCGACGCGATGGTGGTGTTTCATTTTCCGGCCGAAGGAAACCCCCGGTGACTCTGCTACAAACGGAAACGATCAGGGCAGTCGCCCGTCTTTCCAGTGAAGCATGATATATGCATGATCTGTACTGCAAGGGGCGGTTAGAAACAGGGCGCAGTGAAACACGCAATGCCGTGTGACGAGTCATGACCGTCTCACGGTGTTGTTCGTGCATCACGAGTTTACCGAGAGCCTGACGACAACCGTCAGGCCCGTTATCGATGCTATTTCGTTACTGATTTTGCATGAAACCGTGGAGCGGCAAGCCGGTGGCCAGCGTCGGGAGTTAACTGTGGTGATTTCCCGCAGCGCCAGGCCGGCTACCTGTAAGCAAAGTTCACCCCCGAGGGGAGGTATTCGGCTTTGCAATTGGTCAAAGCATATTCCAGCTTTTCTGAAGCCTCTGAATTCATCTCGGCACGATCAAGATATTTGAGGCTGCTATACTGGCCCAATTGATAAAATCCAACCTTATTATCCAGCTCAGCCGCCAGCAGCACCCCTCCGCCGGATTCACGAACATATTTGATGCCATCGCTAGAGACACTGTAGATAACACCTTCGCACGTGTGAAGAGGCTGGGTTATTTTAGGGGCGATACCAGCGGCAGGTGGTGGCAGGGATGCAGGATCAAACTCATCCCTCTCGAGGGACTCCATAGCAACCGCAATCAAGCCCACAAAGACAATGCTTAGTGTCCACCAGTGTGACGGACTCATGCTGCCCCTCCGTTGTTTTAAATTTTGCATCGCTAATTTATAGACAAGTTGTACAGTTATCAACGTTCTCGAGCCCAATAAGGTAATTTTCGGTGTGTGCTTGCCGGTTTGACTGTCATTTTGTTGGCGGACAGATGAAGTTCACGGCAAATGTGTGCATGGCCATGATGGATGTCCCGCGCTTCACGGGTAATCAGGGACGGCATGTTGGCCGATTGAAAGGATGTCAATAAAAGGCTGTCACCCATTAGCCACCTTCAGTCAATCAGCCAGATAACACCCTGATGCAGGGCATCATTTCCTGAAATGACAGTAGCCCGGACACACAACCGGATTTTCAATCATGGTGATGCTTCAAAACTGAAACCCATCCGTCACCCATCAGGATTCAGGCAGTGCGCTGTTCTGCAGGCCTCAAGCGGATATTCCGCTACAGAAAAAACCTCAGTGTCGACGCATGGCCAGGCCATTTTTTAGAGCAAGGACTACCCATCGTCCGGGTGCCAACCTCATTGGGGCTCATGCGCCGGGCGCTGGAGACAACCTGCCGAATGCGTTTGCTGTGACGGCAACAATCAGAGTTGCCTGGATTTTCACCATACACCGTTGATAATGTTCATTCGTGTCGCGGCACTGTGTGTGGCACAGCCCGCCAGGAAGATAAGGAAATGTGCGGGAACGCAGGCCAGAATGTCGGGATACTGATGTACTCCTTGGTGAATCCCTAGTGATAAACAATCATCAAATGGTCAGTTATCCAAGTGTGTTGAATGTCGCTGACGTAAAATATTAGCCAACGAGCATGGCTTTTATCCCCTGTTGGTTTGTTGTGCGTCGAAGCGATCGCCAGTAAGGATTACTGAGGATGGCAATCGGGAAATGCTATATGCCGACGATAAGTTTTGCATTGAGTTGCTGTTTTTTGAAATGCCTGAGGATTATCGACGAATTGGTTTGAGCCGGATCGTAGCCAATGATCAGCAGTTGTTGCCTGAATCTGTCAAACTGTACATGTACTACACCTGTTGCCTTTAGCAGGTAATATTCAATGCGGTGTCTGCTCTGATCATCCAGAAGTTCATCGACGTGAACAACGATATCCAGCGCCTCATTACTGCTGCAATCTTGTGTGGCATTCATCAACATCTCCTTGTTATTTATTCAGCAATGTTGTGAATCATTAGCAACTGCTATGCCAAAAGTAATATCTGTCTGATATCGGTTGCTTATTGTTTCCGATAATATGTATACAAAGTTACATGTGTTCCTGACAAGCAACACGAAAAACGGGTAATAATGCCAACTGATTGAATTTCAGTTTATTATCATGTCGCCTGACGACGACGGTGTCCGGCTTCTGCGACGGGAAAGGGATCCACCTGTCGGCTCGTATCGACTGTATGAAGTTGTTTATCAACGTTTAGTAAAATGTTGTAATGTCGATCCTTAATAGATGATCAGGCCTGTTAATAAACCCGATAGTTGCATAAATCTTGCCCTGAAAGCGGGTTTCGCCCCATGATTTACCGGCTAGTAATAAATATTTCATTATGCCTTCGCAGTTCAGCGTCAGTGAGGTCCTGGCGCAGCACGGCAGGAGCGCCGCCCCCCGGCGCGAATCGCGGCG
>JBFELL010000010.1:0-32787 GCA_041552135.1 Gammaproteobacteria bacterium | reverse complement strand
CATGCCGAAGGCACTGCACCCCGGCGATGACAAGGGTGTCACCATCCTGATCGGCGGCAAGCGCACCCTGAAGATCGGTGACCTCATGGGTACCGTCGTGGTTCCCTTCAAGAAGCTGGAAACCGAGGAAGACTACGAAAGCCTGCAGGAACTGGCCGAGGAGATCATCGATTTCTGGGCGGAGAACGGCCTGGAGCACGAGCGCTGCGGTGAAATGATCGAGCGCATCGGCCTGGTGAACTTCCTCGAAGGCATCGGTGTGGACGTTGACCCGAACATGGTCAGCAGCCCGCGCCAGAGCTCCTACGTCCGCATGGACGGCTGGGACGAAGAGGCCGAGAAGTGGTTCGAGCGCAAGCGCGAGGAAAAGCAGGCCGCTTCCGCGTAAGCACCAGGCAAATTCCAGTATCAAGACAGTCCCGGTGCCTGGCACCGGGGACTGTTCAATAATCACAGATTTCAGGAGAGTCACATGGCAGAAGAAATGCGTTCGCCAATTGAATCCGGATGCCCCGACGCGTTCCAGTACATGCATCCGCTGATGCGCAAGAACTACGGACAATGGGCCTATCACGAAGACATCCGCCCGGGTGTGCTGGTGCATGTCTCCAACAACGGCGACAAGATCTTCACCGTGCGTGCCGGTACCCAGCGTATTCTCGACCTGTTCACGCTGCGCAAGCTGTGCGACATCGGCGACGAATACGGCGAGGGTTACATCCACTTCACCATCCGCAGCAACATCGAGTACCAGATGGCCGATGAGGCCAAGGTCGAGCCGTTGATCAAGAAGCTCGAGGATGAGGGTTTCGTTGTCGGTGGCACCCGTAACTCGGTGGCCATGATTTCCCACACCCAGGGCTGGTTGCACTGCGACATCCCGGGCACCGACGCCTCGGGTGTCGTGAAGTCCATGATGGACGAACTGATCGACGAGTTCAGAAGCTGGGACATGCCGAACCGCGTACACCTCACCACCTCCTGCTGCCAGATCAACTGCGGTGGCCAGGGTGATATCGCCATCAACGTGCAGCACACCAAGCCGCCGAAGATCAACCACGACCTGGTCTCCAACGTCTGCGAGCGCCCGTCTGTCGTCGCCCGCTGCCCGGTTGCGGCCATTCGCCCGGCACTGGTCAACGGCAAGCCTTCGCTGGAAGTCGACGAGAAGAAATGCATCTGCTGCGGCGCCTGCTTCCCGCCCTGCCCGCCGATGCAGATCAACGACGCCGAGCACTCCAAGCTGGCCATCTGGGTCGGTGGCAACCACTCCAATGCCCGTGGCAAGCCGACCTTCCAGAAACTGGTCGCCTCCGGCATCCCGAACAACCCGCCGCGCTGGCCTGAAGCCACCGCCGTGGTCAAGAAGATCCTCAAGACCTACAAGGAAGACGCCAAGGACTGGGAGCGCATCAACGACTGGATCGAGCGCATCGGCTGGCCGCGCTTCTTCGAGAAGACCGGGCTGCCGTTCACGAAGTACCACATCGACAACTGGCGTGGTGCCCGTAACAGCCTGAACGCCTCCACCCACATCCGTTTCTAGGAGCCGTCAGAATGAAGCTTACGATTCAGGTCAACGAAGGACCGTATCAGCACCAGTCCTCTGATTCCGCCTATCACTTCACCAGGGCGGCGCTGGAGAAGGGCCACGAAATCTTTCGTGTCTTTTTCTACCACGATGGCGTCAACAACGGCACCCGCCTGACCACGCCACCGCAGGACGACCGCAACATCGTTGATCGCTGGTCTGAACTCGCCAGGGAGCATGACCTCGACATGGTGGTTTGTGTCGCGGCCGCCCAGCGGCGCGGTATCGTCGACGAGGGCGAGGCCGAGCGCAACGGCAAGGACGCGACCAATATCGCAGACGGCTTTCGCATCTCGGGGCTCGGTCAGCTGGTCGAGGGCGCTATCAACAGCGACCGCCTGGTCGTGTTCGGCGACTGACAGGGAGATTAAAGATGTCGGAAACAAAGAAATTCATGTACATCAACCGCAAGGCGCCCTACGGAACGATCTACGCCTGGGAGTCGCTTGAGGTCGTACTGATCGGCGCCGCCTTCGAACAGGACGTCAGCCTTGCCTTTCTGGATGACGGTGTTTTCCAGCTCACCAAGGGCCAGGACACCAAGGGCATCGGCATGAAGAACTTCTCGCCGACCTACGCGGCACTGGGCGACTACGAAGTCACCAAGATCTACGTCGAGAAAGAGTCCCTCGAGGAACGCGGCCTGACCATCGATGACCTGCAGCACCTCGTCTGGGAAGATGAAGACGAAGACTGGGCCGAAAAGGATTCCATAAGCCTGATCAGCCGCTCTGAACTTGCAGATGTCCTCGCCACGCAGGACGTACTGTTTAACTTCTAGTCGAAAAGGTCCCGGAAAATGGCAATGTTACACCTGGTTAACAAGTCACCCTTTGATGGCTGCAGCCTCGATACCGCGGCAGCGATCATGAAGGGTGGAGATGAACTCCTGCTGATCGAGGATGGCGTCTACGGCGCCATGAAGAACGGCAAGGGAGCCGCCTTGCTGGACGGCCTCAAGGTTTCAGTTCTTGGCCCGGACCTGGCTGCACGCGGCATACCGGAAGACAGGCTGGTCGATGGCGTTAGCGTTATCGATTACGCCGGCTTTGTCGACCTGGTCGAGGCCAACGACAAGGTGCAGTCCTGGCTCTGATTATTGACACCACCCGAACACTTAAATACAGAGGAGATACACAATGAGTATCGAAGTAAACGGCAAGACCCTGGAAACCGATGAAGAAGGCTATCTGGCGGACCTGAACCAGTGGGAGCCGGAAGTCGCCAACGTCATGGCAGCAATCGACGACGCAGAACTGAGCGACAACCACTGGGAAGTCATCAACTTCCTGCGCGAGTATTACGAAGAGTACCAGATTGCTCCGGCCGTGCGCGTGCTGACCAAGGCCATTGGCAAGAAGCTCGGCAAGGACAAGGGCAACAGCAAGTACCTCTACGAGCTGTTCCCGTACGGCCCTGCCAAGCAGGCCTGCAAATACGCCGGTCTGCCGAAGCCGACCGGCTGCGTCTGATCCAGGCAGGTGATTTGCGCGGGGGGACCCCCCCCGCGGGTTCACCACCCTGTTCCATTCCTGAACTGACAAGGGAGTTCAGAACATGTCGTTTTGGACTGTTGTTTACGCACTGCTCTTCTACACGGCCACTGCCCTGCTGGTTGGCGGACTGGTCTACAAGATCCGGCAGTACGCGAAAACACCTGCACCGCTGAAGATCCCGACAACACCGGCGCCGGTAACGCGCTCCGGTGTCGTGCTGCGTATGGGCCGCGAAGTGGTCTTTTTCGAAAGCCTGTTCAGGTCCAACAAGTGGATCTGGATCTTCGGTTACCTGTTTCATTTCGGCATGTTTCTCGCCCTGGCACGCCACATTCGCTATTTCCAGAACCCGGTATGGACCTGGGTAGACCTGATTCAGCCATTCGGCATGTACGCCGGTTTTGCCATGGCGGCCGGCCTGCTGGGCCTGTGGGCCCGGCGTTTCCTGGTGGACCGCGTGCGCTATATCTCGGCACTATCGGACCACCTGATGCTGGCACTGTTGCTGGCCATTGCCGCAACCGGCCTGTCGATGGACTTCATCGCCCATACGGACATCGTCCAGCTGAAGAGCTTTTTCCTCGGCCTGATGGTATTCAACTGGCAGCCCATCCCCGAAGACCCGCTGCTGCTGCTGCACCTCGGGCTGGTTGCCCTGCTGATGATCATTTTCCCGATCAGCAAACTGCTGCATGCACCGGGTGTGTTCTTCAGCCCGACGCGTAACCAGGTCGACAATCCGCGCGAGCAGCGACACCTCGCCCCGTGGGCTGCCGAACTCGAGAAATAACGACGCTTAGAGACGCACCAGGAGACTCGCGTGGCTGATTTCGACACACCGGAACTGAAGGAATATCCTGTCATCCCGACCATAACGGAAGGGTCGATGGCGCACAGCAAGCCGTTTATCGCCAAGGAGCAGTTCCAGGAACCGCTGGGTTTTCCGGGAGAACTGGTCGACAACTGGGAACAGGTTGCCCTGGACAAGATGGAGGAACTCACCGGCAAGTACCGGTCCTTCCAGGTCTACCTCGATTCCTGCGTCAAGTGCGGTGCCTGCACCGACAAGTGTCACTACTATCTCGGCACCAGCGACCCCAAGAACATGCCGGTCGCACGCCAGGACCTGCTGCGCAAGGTCTACCGCCGCTACTTCACCTTCGCCGGCAAGCATTTTCCCAAGCTGGTCGGCGCCGTCGACCTGACCAGGGACGTGCTGGACGACTGGTACAGTTATTTCCACCAGTGCTCGCAGTGCCGCCGCTGTTCCGTCTACTGTCCCTACGGCATCGACACCGCGGAAATCTCCATGGCCGCCCGCGAGATCATGGACACGGTCGGTGTCGGCCAGAAGTACTGCAACGAGATCATCGGCAAGGTCTACAAAATCGGCAACAACCTCGGCCTGCCCCAGCCGGCCCTGCTGGATACCCTGGAGGGTCTGGAGGAAGAGGTGGAGGAGGACACCGAGGTCAAGGTGCGCTTCCCGCTGGACGAGAAAGGCGCCGATGTACTCGTGGTCACACCGTCCGCCGACTTCTTCGCCGAGCCGCATGTCGACGGCCTCATCGGTTATGCCAAGGTCTTCCATGAGTCCGGCATCAGCTGGACCCTGAGTTCGCATGCCAGCGAGGCCGCCAACTTCGGCATGTTCATCGGCAGCTACGAGAACATGCGCCAGGTCTCCCTGCGTATCCGCGAGGCCGCCCTCGACCTGGGTGTCAAGCGCATCATTATGGGTGAATGCGGTCACGCCTGGCGCGTCGCCTACAGTTTCCTCAATACCCTGGCCGGGCCGTTCGATTTCCTCGACCCGAAGTACCCGGTGCCGATGCACATTCTCGAGTTCACGCATGACCTCATCGAGCGGGGCGCCCTGAAACTCGACAAGTCCGCCAACGATGACATGCGACTCACCTTCCACGACTCCTGCAATGTCGCACGCGCCTCACGCATGGGTCCCAGGCCAGGCGGCCAGTTCACCATACCGCGTGAAGTGATCAAGGCATCCTGTAACCACTTTTTTGACATGCCTCAAGACACCATTCACGACGCCACGTATTGTTGTGGTGGCGGCGGCGGACTGCTGACCGATGACCTCATGGAGCTTCGCGTCAAGGGCGCCCTGCCTCGCATGGAGGCCCTGAAGCAGGTCGTCGAGCAGCACGGCGTTACCCACATGGCCGCAATCTGCGCGATCTGCAAGAGCCAGTTTTCGAAGGTGCTGCCATATTACGGCTTCACCATGGACAGCATCGTTAGCGTACACCAGCTTGTCAGTAACGCGATCGTACTGACAAACAAGGAATAGAGACCAGAAATTCGCTTCAGACGACAGTCTGATTCAGATAACAGGAGAACAGGCATGGCAACTTCCCGAGACGATATGGAAAACAAAGACCTGACATTCCGCCGCTTCGATGAGGGTGACCACGAGTGGAAACGGGGTACCGACCAGATATTTGAAGGCGACCATTCCCACAAGTGTCCCACCTACGTGCACCGCACACCGCCGTGCCAGGGCAGCTGTCCTTCCGGTGAAGACATTCGTGGCTGGCTGCAGATCGTGCGTGGCATCGAGAAGCCGACCGGTGACATGAGCATGCAGGAATATGCCTTCCGCCGCTCGACCGATGCCAACCCGTTCCCGGCGATGATGGGCCGTGTCTGCCCTGCCCCCTGCGAGGACGGCTGCAATCGCAACAACGTCGACGACTTCGTCGGCATCAACTCGGTCGAGCAGTACATCGGCGATTCCGCCTACGAGCAGAAGTTCACCTTTGAAGCGCCGCAGGAACTGAGCGGCAAAAAGATCGCCATCATCGGCGGTGGCCCGGCCGGCATGGCAGCCGCCTACCAGCTGCGTCGTCGCGGACACGCCAGCACCATCTTCGACGATCATGAGGAACTCGGTGGCATGATGCGCTATGGCATCCCGGGCTATCGTACACCGCGCGATGTCCTCGACCACGAGTGCCAGCGCATCCTCGACATGGGCGGCATCGATACCCGCCTGGGCGTACGCGTCGGTAAGGACATCTCGGTCGAGGAACTGGAAAAGGACTATGACGCGATTCTGTGGGCCCTTGGCTGTAAAAGCGGCCGCGCCCTGCCCGTTCCCAACAGTGATGCACCGAACTGCGTGACCGGCGTGGCCTTCCTTGAGGCCTTCAACAAGGGCACCATGCAGGTCACCGCCAACAAGGTCGTGTGTGTGGGCGGTGGCGACACCTCCATCGACGTGGTGTCCGTTGCGCGTCGTCTCGGCAAGATCGAGAACATCAACAAGGAAGACCGTCCGGAACAGGTAATCGGTGGCTACGTCGCCCACGACTCCGCCTTTGCCGCCGCACGAGAAGGTGCCGAAGTCACCCTGACCTCGCTGTTCGCCCGCGAGGAAATGACCGCCACCGAACACGAGGTCGAGGACGCCCTGCGAGAGGGTGTCAGCATCCACAATGGCGTCATGCCGCTCGAGGTCATTCTTGACGGGAATGGTCGCGCAAAGGCGCTCAAAATGGCCAAGTGCGAGATGGTCGACGGACGTCCCAACCCGGTCGAGGGTACCGAATACGAAATCGAGTGCGACCTGGTCGTGTCAGCGATTGGCCAGGGTGGTGACCTGAGCGAAGGCCTCGAATCGCTGGATAACGGCCGCGGCCTGATCGATGCCGATGCCTTCTACCAGGTACCGAACCGCAACGGCCACTTCGTCGCCGGCGATATCATTCGCCCGCACCTGCTGACCACCGCCATTGGCCAGGCCTCTATCGCCTCGGAAAGCATTGACCACTACCTGCGCCAGGAAGAACAGAAGAAGCGACCCAAGGTCGACGTGCACCACTTCGAACTGCTGAAGAAACTGCACGAGGCGAACCTGGATCCCGATGAATTCGACGCCGATGAACGCGGTGACATGCGAGGCACCTCGGACGGCAACTGGGCCGTACACAACTACGAGGACCGTTCCAGCGCCGAGATCATCGCTTCTGATCGCCTGTTCCTGGGGCATTTCCCCTACACGCCGCGCAACAAGCGCTCATCCTACGGCCCAAGCGCGGAAGAAGTCCTCGGTCACTTCGAGGAACGTGGCGTTGGCCTGGACACCGAGCATGCCGTCAACGAGGCCGAACGCTGCATGAGCTGCGGCATGTGCTTTGAATGCGACAACTGCGTGATCTACTGCCCGCAGGATGCCATCTTCCGTGTCAAGAAGGACCAGGCGACCACCGGCCGCTACGTGGACACCGACTACAACAAGTGTGTCGGCTGCCATATCTGTGCCGATGTCTGCCCGACCGGCTACATTGACATGGCCCTGGGTGATCACTAGAAACTGCCGGAAACCATACCGATGAGAAAACTCTGTCTACCGGTCCTCGCCATCTGCCTGTTTGCACTGTTGCCCTTGCGCACGGTACTTGCCGGTGACGGCCTGTTCCCGGAAGTCCCCAAGGCCAAGGCACGCTACAGCGAGACCCAGGAATGCGTCGAACCGCTCGCGGATATGCGCAAGAACCACATGGAGTACATCCTGCACCAGCGGGATGCGACCGTGCACGAGGGCATTCGCACGAAACAGCACAGCCTCACCGAATGCATCAACTGCCATGTCAGCGATGCGCCCGATGCACCCCGCTACAGCAGCGAGCAGCATTTTTGCAACAGCTGCCACAGCTTTGCCGCAGTACGCATCGACTGCTTCCAGTGCCATGCCGACCGGCCGGTAAAATCCGGAAGCCGCACGGCCCCGGCCTCATCGTCAGGGACACGGGAGTACCGGCAGGATGCCGCTGGTGCACAGTTCATGGAGCAGCTGCAGGCACTGGTTTCCGGAGGTGGCAACGATGAGTAACGACGCCAAGTTCGATCAATACCGGCGACGCTTCCTTGGCAGCGCCGCAACGGCGGTCACCGGGCTGGCGGTTGCACCGGGTGTCATGCTGCACCAGGTCGCCCATGCCCGCTCCGCCGACCAGCCGGTCAGCAGTGATGTGCGCTGGGGGATGCTGATCGACACCAACAAGTGCGGCAAGGGCTGCAATGCCTGCGTGAGCGCCTGTAACGAGGAACACGGCCTGAGCGGTCATGGCCGCCCCGAGAGCGACGCCCAGTGGATTCGCAAGGTCGAACTGCGCGACAGGCAGACGGGCAACACCCAGTCACTGCCGCTGCTGTGCCAGCATTGCGAAAAGCCGCCCTGCGTGGATGTCTGCCCGACCGGCGCCTCGTTCAAGCGTGCCGACGGCATCGTCCTGGTCGACAAGCACATCTGTATCGGCTGTCGCTACTGCATGATGGCCTGCCCCTACAAGGCCCGCTCGTTTATCCACGAGGACCTGCAGGACCAGCTGCCGCATGCACCGCGCGGCAAGGGCACTGTCGAGAGTTGCACTTTCTGTGTGCATCGCGTTGACAACGGCGGCACACCCGCCTGTGTCGAGGCCTGCACGGCAGAGAATCACAATGCCATGGTCTTCGGCGACATGAACGATCCGGACAGCGAGATCTCGCAGCAGCTGGAAAAATACAGCAGCCGGCAGATCCGCGCTGACCTGCAGCTAAACACCGGCGTGCGCTATCGGGGGATTTGATGAAATCGGCAATCCAGTACAGGGAAATTGACGGCGGCATGCGCTTCTACGCACTGCTGGGCTTTATCGGCCTGTTTGTCCTGGCCGGGCTTGGCGCGGCCTACTACATGGAACACAACGGCCACTGGGTCACAGGCATGACCAACCAGATCGTCTGGGGGACTCCGCATGTATTCGCCGTGTTCCTGATCGTGGCAGCCTCCGGCGCTCTCAACGTCGCCTCGATCAGCTCGGTTTTCGGCAAGATGCCCTACAAGCCGCTGGCGCGCCTCTCCGGCCTGCTTGCCATCACCCTGCTGGTCGGCGGGCTTGCCGTCCTGGTGCTTGACCTCGGCCGGCCGGATCGTCTGATCGTCGCCATGACCTACTACAATTTCAAGTCGATCTTTGCCTGGAACATCATCCTGTATATCGGCTTCATCGGCATCGTCGCCATCTATCTCTGGATGATGATGGAACGCAAGATGAACGGCTACACCAAGCCCGCCGGTTTCTTCGCCTTCATCTGGCGACTGATACTCACCACCGGTACGGGTTCTATCTTCGGCTTCCTGGTGGCACGCCAGGGCTTTGATGCCGCGGTCATGGCGCCGATGTTCATCATTATGTCGTTCTCCTTCGGCCTCGCCATCTTTATCCTGGTGCTGATGGCAGCCTGCAAGTGGTCCGACCGCCCGCTGGGCGATGGCATCGTCATGAAGCTGAAAAACCTGCTGGGTGTCTTCATTGGCGCCGTCCTGTACTTCGTCCTGGTCTACCACCTGACCAACCTGTATATCACCGAACACCACGGCTTCGAACGCTTTGTCCTGCTGGACGGCGGCGTCTACACCAGGCTCTTCTGGATCGTCCAGATCGGGCTGGGCAGCCTGCTGCCACTGGCCCTGCTATACCTTCCGGCCACCGGCAAGTCACGCAGCTGGATCTCGGTCGCGTCATTGCTGGTGATTATCGGCGGCCTTGCGCAGATATATGTCATTATCATTGGCGGACAGGCCTACCCGATGGAGCTGTTCCCGGGCAAGGAGGTCAGCAGCACGTTCTTTGACGGCGTCGTGGCCAGCTACAGCCCGAGTCTGCCGGAGGTGATCCTCGGCATCGGCGGTATCGGCCTTGCGCTCGCCGCCACCGTGGTCGGCGTCCGTGTGCTGCGCTTTCTGCCGACCAGCCTGGCCGACGAGGTGGTCGATCCGCATCACTCTGCCGAGGCAGCGGCATAACACATCAATCAGGACATTCCACCGCAGAGGCGCAGAGAACGCAGGGTAAACGTTTATAAACACCAAAACCTGTCCTTAGTTAAGAACAGTACAGCTCATTAATCATTTATCCGGTTTTCTCTGCGACCTCTGCGCCTCTGCGGTTAACATATTCGTCAGCACCGAACGGCAACCTGCCCATGTCCCGACTGCTGATTTCCGCAGCCCACAAGTCTTCCGGCAAGACCACCATCACACTAGGTCTGTGCGCGGCACTCGCCGGACGGGGACTCGCGGTACAGCCTTTCAAGAAAGGCCCCGACTATATCGACCCCATGTGGCTTGGACAGGCCTCCGGCCGCCCCTGCCACAATCTGGATTTCTACTGCATGTCACATGCCGAAATCCTGTCCACGGTCGGACAGTATTCCGCCGATGCCGAAATCTCGCTGATCGAGGGCAACAAGGGTCTCTATGACGGCCTGGACCTGGACGGGAGCAACAGCAACGCGGCACTCGCCAAACTGACGCAGTCACCGGTTATCCTGGTGCTGGATGCACGCGGCATGACGCGCGGCATTGCGCCGCTGATACTGGGTTACCAGGCATTTGATCCCGACATCCGCATTGCGGGTGTCATCCTCAACCAGCTGGGCGGCAGCCGCCACGAGGCAAAGCTGCGCAGCGTCATCGAGCATTACACCGACGTCCGGGTAATCGGCGGTGTACATCGCCATCCGGAGCTGGAGATCATCGAGCGTCACCTTGGCCTCATCCCGAGCAACGAGGAAGATGCCTCAACCCGCCGCATCCGGCAGATCCGCGACATCATCAGCGGCGAGGTCGATCTCGACGGATTGCTGGCGGTGGCGGACAGCTCGCCACTGCCGTACGAGCCGATATCACCTGTCGCGGCAGCCGCCGCCGGGCGCGTCCGGATCGCCATCGCGCAGGATACGGCCTTCGGTTTTTACTACCCGGACGACCTGATCGCCCTGGAACAGGCCGGCGCCGAACTGGTGAGGATCAATACCCTCGCCGACACCTCACTTCCGGCCGTGGACGGCCTGTTTATCGGCGGCGGTTTCCCGGAAACCCAGATGCAGGCGCTGTCGGCCAATGCGGTCATGCGGAACGGGGTCAGGACGGCGATTGCCGCCGGCCTGCCGGCCTACGCGGAATGCGGCGGTCTCATGTACCTGTGCCGCAGCCTGCAATGGCAGGGGCGACAATGCGAGATGGCCGGCGTGATACCGGCCGATTGTGTGATGCACGATCGGCCCCAGGGGCGCGGCTATGTCAGGCTGCGGGAGACCGCGGCGATGCCGTGGGCCGATCCCCGGCCTGGCGGTGAAATCGCGGCGCACGAGTTCCACTACTCGGCGCTTGAGAATATATCCGAACCGCTGACATTCGCCTACGATGTCATGCGAGGCGCCGGAGTCGACGGTGACCACGATGGTATTGTCATCAACAACCTGCTGGCCAGTTACACACACATGCGCGATACCCGGCAGCACCACTGGGCGCGTCGCTTCGTTGACTACGTCAGGCATTGTCGCGGGTGAGACAGGCACAGCGGGAGAGCCGTATAATACCGGGATAGAGACTGAGGAATACCCATGATCAAGATCACCCCCGTCGCCGCCGAACAAATCCGCAACTCAGCCAGCCAGGGCCAGATGGGCGGCATGTCCCTGCGCCTTGCGGCCACACGCAATCCCGACGGCAGCATACACTACGGCATGGGCTTCGATGACAACCAGCTGGACGGTGACACGCATATCAGCTCCGAGGACGTCGATCTCGTGGTGTCAGAATCCAGCCTGCCCCTGCTTGCCGGCATGACACTGGACTATGTCGAACTCGAACCGGGGGCCTGGCAGTTCATTTTCATGAACCCCAACGACCCGAACTACAAACCTCCCGAAGGGGAGTAATCCCGCTGCCCAGGAACCGATGATCTTGCGGAGCATCCCGGACAGCCGTCCCCTGACACGTCATCGCCACAGCACCCTGCGTGCCCGTCTGCTGGTCAGGCTGGGCGGCCTGCTGCTTGTGCTGCTGCTGCTCGCGTTGACTGTCGGCACCGGCCATACCGGGCTGCTCGACCCTGCCCGTCAGATCCTGGTTACCGTGCTGCTGCTGATAGCCGGTGGTGGACTGGCCTATTCCATCCTCGCACTGGTGCAGTCCAACCTGCTCGACCCGCTCGCCGATATCCGCAGCTGGGCACGGCGGGTGCGCGAGGGCCGTTATGCCGACCCGATACCGACGCCGGCCTATGAGGCCTTTGCCGAGCTTGCCGATGACCTGGTGGGAATCGCCGTCGGACAGCAACCCGGACCCGATACGAAGGACGGTGCCGGAGGTCAGAACCAGGTCCACGATGGTTCGCTGCAGACGCTCTACGAGGTGGTCTCCAGCATCAATACGGCGCATGGCCTCGATGACCTGCTGACCCGTTTCCTGTTTACCCTGAAACGCATTACCCAGGCGCAGGCCGCCATCATCTGGGTATCCCACAAGCCGGGGCAAGTGGAACTGGCGGCAAGCAGCGGGATTGACGAGGCGTTGCTGCTGCCCGGGCGCAAGGACATCCGTCGCTGCCTCTACGAGCGTGCGCTGACCGAGGGCAGAATCTGGGTGAACGAGACACTCGAAAACTGCGAAAAGATCGCCGGCCGGCCGTTCTTTGGCGACAACCGGATCGGCCTGGTGTCATTCCCCATGCGATACCGGGGCAGAATCATCGGTGTCATCAACCTGTTCCTGGACAGGGACATGCTCGACCACGTGGATCCGCTCAAGCCCCTGCTCACCAGTGTCGGGCATCACCTGAGTATTGCGATCGAGCGTTTTCGCAATGACGAGGACAGCCGGCAGCACCTGCTGAACGAGGAACGCACCCGGATTGCGCACGAATTGCATGATTCGCTGGCACAGAGTCTCGCCAGCCTGCGCTACCAGGTGCGCGTGCTTGACGAGACCATGCACCAGGGTGATGAATCCACTACCTGGCAGCAGCTGGAACGGATCGAGAACAGCCTGGACGAGTCCAATGCCGAACTGCGCGAGCTGATCGCAAACTTCCGGGCCCCCGTCTCCCAGCAGGGACTGGTCGGCGCCATCGAGCAAATGGTGAGCCAGTTCAGAAACGAGTCACACATCAAGACCTTCCTGCAGAAGGAATGGGCTGCTGATGACCTGCCAAAAGACACGGAGATACAGATCCTGCGTATCATGCAGGAGGCACTCTGGAACATTCGCAAACACAGCCAGGCGCAGGCCGTTCGCATCATGCTGCGCCACGACCGGGACAGCGGCTATTACGTGCTCATCGAGGATGATGGCGTCGGCTTCGGCAAACAGGTCTACGGTTCGCCCGGCGAGCACGTCGGCCTGGCCATCATGCGGGAGCGGGCATTGCGTTTCGGCGGCGATTTGCGTATAGAAAGTGAGCCCGGGGAAGGCACACGTGTCATTCTCGCCTTTTCACAGCCGGTAACCGAAGGTCACCCCGCATGAGTCTGGATATTATACTGATCGATGACCACACCCTGTTTCGCGAGGGTCTGGAGGGCCTGCTCGGGAGGCGCAACATCAATGTGCTGGCCGCCGTCGGCGATGGACGCGAGGGCCTGCGACTCGCCTCGGAGCTGAATCCCGACGTCATCCTGCTGGACATGCGCATGCCGGAAATGGACGGCATGGAGGTGCTGCGACAGCTGCGCAAGAACGGCTTCGCCAACCCGGTTGCCATGCTCACGACCAGCAGCGACGAGCGCGACCTGGTCGAATCGCTGCGCAACGGCGCCCAGGGCTACCTGCTGAAGGACATGGAACCGGACCAGCTGGTGCTTGCACTGCGTGACATCGTGGCCGGCAAGACCGTAGTCGCGCCGGACCTGGCGCCGGTGCTGGCCCGCGTCGTGCAGGGCGACAGCATAGAACCGGCGGAAGAGAGCCCGTTCGCCAAGCTGACGCCGCGCGAGAACGAGATCCTGGCCCTGCTGGCAGAAGGCCAGAGCAACAAGGTCATCGCGCGCAACCTTGGTATATCCGACGGCACCGTCAAGCTGCATGTAAAATCCATTCTCCGCAAGCTGGGTGTACATTCACGGGTCGAGGCCGCCGTCATTGCGGTCGAGCAGGGACTGCGGGCAAACCGTGACAGTGATCCCGGCACCAGCGGCTGATAGCCGCCCGAGCAGCATGAAACGCTTTACCGATCTGGTCAGTGACTGCCTGGCGCATATCTCGGAGGAATTTCCCTGGGACGTCGAGGAACGTCTCGGGCACGATGCCAGGCCGCTGATAATCGACATCCGCGAGCCCGGTGAATACGACGCCATGCACATCAGCGGATCGCTCAATGTACCGCGCGGCATCCTGGAGTCTGCCTGCGAATGGGGCTATGAGGAAACCGAGCCCGAACTCGCAGCTGCCAGGGAGCAGGACGTGATCCTGGTGTGCCGCTCGGGCAACCGCAGCGCACTGGCCGCACATACCCTGCAACAGATGGGATACCGGAAGGCCACCTCGATGAAAACCGGCCTGCGCGGCTGGAACGACTATGAACTGCCGCTGGTCGACAATAGCGGACGCACGGTCCCGATCGAGGAGGCAGACGAGTTCTTCACGACGCGCCTGCGCCCGGAACAGGTGGAACCGGGTAAATAACCGGCTCCCGGCATTGATGGCGGCACGCCCTTCGGGCAAACCCGACCTGCTGTTGCTGGAACCGGAGAAATGACCGGCCAATGAAGGGTAAATGAGCGGCAGGAGCGGCGCCCTCGCCGCGATGCGGTGTTTGGTCAATCGCGCCGGGGGCGGCGCTCCTGGAATGTTTATATTAGCCGTTCAGGCTGACATAATGCTTGCGATCCGAGCGGCGCCGCCCTGCCCGCTGGGTGATGACACCCTCGACCGCCGTCAGGCTCTTGATCTCGATGGTCTCGTGACCTTCCTGTAACGTCTTGAGGTAATACACGCCGTCACCGTAGACGAGCTGGCGGAAGATGTACTCATCCTTGTGGCGCGCCAGCACGTAACTGCCGTCGGACACGATCCCGGACGGGTCGATAATGATAATGCAGCCGTCCTTGAACTCGGGTGCCATGGTATCGCCGATGACACGCAGCGCAAACGATTCGCCACCACAATTACTTTCCTGCATCACGATAACCTTGCATCTTTTCAGGGTAAGTTATTGTAACACATCAGTATATTACATTCCCCCGCGGCATTACGGCGCACCTCAGACCTGGTAGTAACCCCGGTACCACTCCACGAAGCTGGCGATACCCTGCTCGACGGACATATCCGGCTTGTAGCCGACATCGCGCACCAGATCGGACACATCGGCATAGGTGGCCGGCACATCGCCCGGCTGCAGCGGCAGCAGGTTCTTCTCCGCCTTTTTCCCCAGGCAGTTTTCCAGCACCTCGATATAGTGCATCAGCTCGACCGGCTGGTTGTTGCCGATATTGTAGAGCCGGTAGGGTGCCCTGCCGGTGGCGGAGTCCGGTGCATCGCCGTTCCAGTCGGGGTTGGGTGCCGCGACATTGTCGATGACGCGGACCACACCCTCGACTATGTCGTCGATGTAGGTGAAGTCGCGACGGTGGTTGCCGTAATTGAAGACGTCGATCGGCTCTCCGGCAAGAATGTGCTTCGTGAACAGGAACAGCGCCATGTCCGGTCTGCCCCACGGCCCGTAGACGGTGAAGAAGCGCAGCCCCGTCGTCGGCAGCGCGTAGAGGTGGCTGTAGGTATGTGCCATCAGCTCGTTGGCCTTCTTGCTGGCCGCATACAGGCTGACCGGGTGATCGACATTATCGTGCACCGAGAACGGCATCGAGGTGTTGGCCCCGTAAACCGAGCTGCTCGAGGCATACACCAGGTGCTCGACATGGTTGTGCCGGCAACCTTCGAGGATATTGGTGAAGCCGACCAGGTTGGTATCGACGTAGGCATGCGGATTTTCCAGCGAGTAGCGCACACCGGCCTGCGCGGCCAGGTTCACCACGCGCTGCGGCTGGTGCCTGCTGAAAACCCCGGCGACGCCGTCCCTGTCTTCCAGGTCGATGCGAACATCGGTGTAGCCATCGTGGTCTGCCGTTCGCTGCAGGCGTGCCTGCTTCAGGGAGACATCGTAATAATCGTTGAGGTTATCGATGCCGATGACTTCATCGCCACGCTCCAGCAGCCGCAGGGACAGCGCGGAGCCGATGAACCCGGCTGAACCGGTAATCAGTACTTTCATAATGGTGGTTTCTTCAGCTTGTGATTGTTACCAGGGAGTAAACAGGTATCCCGAGATTCCGGCCTGCGTTCCCGCCCGCTTTGAGGGGGCTGGACAGGGCGGGGTCGTGTTATTGAACATTTCTACGAACGGGGTACGAAGTCAGTGATGTCGGCTTGCCTTGTACCCCATTGGTAAATACGGACTAGAGCCTGCCGTCAACCTCTGCGACAGGCAGCACAGCTTTGACGTCGTAGAGGATGCCGTCGGGCTTGCAAAGATCTCGCAGAACGGCGGCGCCGTTTTCTATGAACTGATCATGCGCAACTGCCACGATCACGGCGTCATAGGCTCCCTGCTCGGGCCCGGAGGCCAGGCGGATGCCATACTCCTCTTCTGCCTCACCGGGCTCTACCCAGGGATCACAGACATCGACCTGGATATTGTAACCCCGCAGTTCGCTGATGACATCGATTACCCGGGAATTGCGCAGGTCCGGGCAATTTTCCTTGAACGCCAGTCCCAGCACAAGCACCCTGGAACCGGTGACCTGTATCTTGCGCCGCAGCATCAGTTTGACGACCTGCTCGGCGACATAGCTGCCCATGGCATCATTGATGCGCCGGCCGGCCAGGATGATTTCCGGGTGATAGCCGATTTCCTGTGCCTTGTGGGTCAGGTAGTAGGGATCAACCCCGATACAGTGCCCGCCGACCAGGCCCGGGCGGAACGGCAGAAAGTTCCATTTGGTACCGGCCGCCTCCAGTACCTCGTGGGTGTCGATGCCCATGCGGTTGAAAATCAGGGACAACTCGTTGATCAGGGCGATGTTCAGGTCGCGCTGCGTATTTTCGATGACCTTGGCGGCCTCGGCGACCCGGATGCTGCTGGCCAGGTGCGTGCCGGCCTGGATAACACTGCCATACAGGGCATCGACAAAGGCCGCCGCCTCCGGGGTTGACCCGGAGGTGACCTTCAGTATGGTGCTGACACGGTGTTCCTTGTCTCCCGGATTGATGCGCTCGGGACTGTAGCCGGCATGAAAATCCCGGTTGAATACCAGGCCGGATGTAGCCTCGAGAATCGGCACACAGACTTCCTCGGTGGCACCCGGATAAACCGTGGACTCATAGATGACGATGTCACCCGCCATCAGCACCCTGCCGACTGCCTCGCTCGCCTTCTCCAGCGCCGACAGGTCGGGGCGCTTGAAGGCATCGATCGGGGTCGGAACGGTGACGATGTAGACATCGCAGTCGGCCAGGTCGCCGATATGGCTGGTGAAGGATAACTGGCCGGCTTCGGCCAGTTCATCGGCGTCCACCTCGCAGGTGCTGTCGACGCCGGACCTCAGTTCGTCGATTCGTTTTGTCTTGACGTCGAGGCCGGTGGTCGGATACTTCTTGCCGAATTCAATGGCGAGCGGTAACCCCACGTACCCCAGGCCCACGATGCCGATCCTGGCTGTGCTGATGTCCTGCATATTGATACCTTATTAACTGGATTCAGAGAGACAACAACCTGTCGGCCATACCCGATAACAGCTTTAATCAGGGATTGCTTCTTATTGATTCGAAGGGACTTTTAAACCGGCAGGCCAAACATCGCCGTGGCATTCGGCTCTCCGGGGGGAGGCTAGTACTTGACCAAGCTGTCGGCGATATCCTCCGGCATGACCAGCAGTCGAAAACCGTCCTGCCACTGCATGACATAGGTATTCTTGGCTGTCTGGCGGCCAGCTTCATCGACGCGGTAATGTCCCAGCAGGGAACGGAACTTCATGGTCTTGAGCTGCTCGCGGACAGCATCCCTGTCCAGCGATCCGGCCAGCCTCACTGCGGCCTCCAGTACCTGGCCACCGCCGTAACCATAGGCCGCGTGCACCGCGGCGTTGTGACCGTATTTCTCCTTGTAACGGAAGGAAAAATCATAGGCCAGTGGCATCTTGCCGCTACGCATCCAGGCGATAGCTCCCATAACGCCATTGGCGTCATCACCGAGCTGCCGGCCAAAGGCCTCCTGCGCGGGGCCAACGGTCATAACCGTGATCTCGGGTTTCAGACCGACACTGCGGATAGCCCGAACCAGCGCCACTGAATCCTTGAAATAGGTTCCGCCGATCACCACATCGGGAGCGGCCGCCTTCAGGCGTGCGGCGATGCCGCCGAATTCCAGGCTGTCCCGCGGGTAGGCCTCGTCCAGTACGATCTGCATGCCGTGGCTGGCAGCCATCTTCCGGGCACCCTCAGCGACCTCACGCGGGAACTCGGTATCGGCATAGACCAGGGCGATGCGCTTCAGCCCCTTTTCGTTTGCCAGTCCCAGCGGCAGCTTCATGTAATCAGTGGCCGGCGCATCGATCTGGAAAATGTTGCTAAAGCCCTGTTCCCAGATAGTTTCCGATGATGCACCGGTTGCCACCATGGGGAAGTTGTGCCGCTCGGCAACCCGGCTGGCCGCGAGCGTGATATCGGAGGAATACGGCCCGAGCAGCAGGTCGACCTTGTCCTGGGTAATCAGACGCTCATAGAGTGCGGCGCTCTTCTCCGGGTCGGAGGCATCATCATAGTGGACGATCTCGACCTTGCGCCCCAGCAGTGCACCACGGGCATTGATGTCGTCCGCCCACATGCGAATGCCACTGAGCTGGTCCTGGCCCAGCTTGGCGTAGGCACCGGTCAGCGATGCGGTGACACCAACCCGAATCGGCTCGGCCGCCTGGCTGACCGACATACCCAGCAGCAGGCAGAGTCCTGCCAGTGCCATACCGATAAGACGAGCTCGCATCAGCATCTCCTACTTTTCTATGTCCAGTTGACGTTTGGTGCTGTAGAGCATGCGCACCCACTCATACTCGAACGGCGAGCCCGTCTCGTAGTACCGGAACGCGACATGGGCGCGGGTGTCAATGGCGTCGAGAATCGTCCAGGTCCACTCCTGCCAGGTCTCGAGATCGACGATCTCGTTACGTATCTCGTTCCTGACAACAGCATCAACCAGCAGCCCGGTACCGTCACGCACCGATGAGGGACCCAGGATCGGCAGCACGAGGTACGGACCGCTGCCCACGCCCCAGACACCCAGCGTCTGCCCGAAATCCTCCTGGTGGTAGGGGATGCCCATGGGGGACGCCCAGTCGAACAGTCCGAGTACGCCGATAGTGGTATTCACCAGCGGGCGTGAGGTCGTCTCCAGGGCCTTGGCCCCCTCGAACTGCAGGATGCTGTTTATCAGGGTGCTGATTTGCCGGAAGTTGGTAAAGAAGTTGTGCACCCCCTTCTCGGCAAAGTCAGGCATCACGGCCTGGTAGGCACTCACTGCCGGCAGGAAAACGTACCTGTCGAAGCGGTAGTTGAACCGGTACATGGTGCGATTGAAACCCTCCCAGGGATCAGGAAAGGTTTCGACATAACCGGTATCTTCCCGAACGATGCGCTCTGCCGAAAAGACCGGCTCCTCGAGCGTATCGCCGACCTGTAACGGCACGGTACTGCATCCCGTGACCAGCAGGCTGGCGGCGAGCAGGAACGCCATCAGTAACCGGCCTGGCAGGCTGTTCTTTGTCTTTGTCATAGTCCCTGCCCTATTCCTGGAACACACCGATCATGTGAGCGACATTGTCCGGGTAGTCCATGTTGCCGCAGTGGCCGCCCCTTGGGTAAATCATGGCCCGGTCACCGAATACCCTCGGGAAGAAATCGATTTCACCGGGTGCGAGGATGATGTCATCCTCGTTGTGCATGACCTCGATCTTCTCGGCGCTGCGCAGATAGTCCTCGATATCGGTCAGGCTCATGGCCTCGATGAGGCTTCTGCGCGTCAGAGAAGGATCCCTCGCCTGGTGATACGGGAAGAAGTAGGCATGAAAGAAATCGGTGAATCCGAGACGGTGTGCAACGGGCATCATCAGGCCCGGTGACGAGTTTTTCGTCATGATCATGTTCGCCGGTTTGATGTAGCCGAAATCGGTCATGAGATCCGAGGCGTAGGCCATGTTGGCCGAGGAGATGCGGAAGGACACACCGATCAGCGCGGCCAGTTCCTCGTTGTCCGGATTCACCGCATTGAAGGCCTGGTAGAGGAAATCCTCGCCGATCTCGACGGTGTCGGTCCGCTTGTAGACCCGGCCGATCTCCTGCACCAGCCGGTCATAGAACTGGTAAAAGTTGTCGACGCCACCGGGAATGTTCTCCAGCATCCGGTCCAGCATGGATATGGAGCTGTAGAGCCGCACCGGCGGGTTGATCAGCAGGGCCTTCCTGAAATTGAACACCTGCCGCTCTTCGTCCAGCTTTGTCACGAAGGCGGTATTGAAGCCCCCCAGGCTGTAGCCGGTGACGTAGAAATCGGTCACCTCGATCCGGTCTTTCAGCGTATCCCAGATCGTCTCCATGACCCGGTAGAGGTCCTCGGCATCCTGGTAGGCATGGCCGGGCACGCCGGTTGAGTTGGCCGCAACCAGGAAATTCATGTGGGTGGGCGAGGATATGGATACGATGTGGAAGCCGGCATCGTAAAAGGCCTTGCCCATGTTGGTGTTCTTGCCGCCGTCATAGGAGGCGCCCGTGCCGGCAATCATGAATACCAGCGGTGCGGGCCCCTTTTGCAGCGCATAGGAATAGCGCAGCTCCTTATCATGCCAGAGCACCTCTGGCACCTCGCGATCGAGGATCTCGATGCGGCGTTTTTTCAGCGGGATCTTTTCCGGCAGCTCCGCCCGGTAGTCCGGTGGTGTACCGACAACCGTGGCTTTCCAGCGGTTCTCTATGGGGAAATCGTAGGCCAGCACATTGCTGAAAAAGAGGGCTGCGACGAGACTGAGCAGCAGTTTCTGGTATGGCTTCATGTATATGTCCACCGTGCTGTAGTGACCTGTCAGCTACTGCTTCGGGTAATACAGTGTTTATGATGCGCGACGGGAGAATTATGGCAGCAGGCGATGATGGCCGTCTTGTCTTTTTGTGCCATACCGACATTCCGGCCTTGAAAGTGACAAAGACTGCATAAGACCTGTCATTCCCTGGATAACTAGAGCATGATCCTGAAATGTACTAGTATTGTCAAGAATATCCGCACCTTACCCAACGGGCATCAACCCTCTGAATCTCACAGGAAACCATGCCATGAATCTGCCAGCGGGGAGCATTGGGGCCGATGCCGCGCTCGTGGCCTGCCACGAGTGCGACACGCTGCATCGCCTGCCGGCCCTGCGTCCCGGCCGCACCCTGCGCTGCGGCACCTGTAATGCAGTGCTGCTGGACTACCCCAAAGGCGGCCTGGACCGGCCCATTGCCCTGTATCTGGCGGCGGCCATCCTCTTCGTATTCGCCAACGTCTTCCCCTTCCTCACCCTGGACATTGAGGGGCGCGAGGAAATGACCACTCTGCTGGGCGCCTCGATCGCCCTGTACAACGACGGCATGGGCGAACTGGCCGTCGTGGTGCTGATCACCAGCGTGCTGGGGCCAGCGCTGGTCATTGCGAGCTGCCTGTACGTGCTGCTCGGTGTGCGCCTGCGCCTGCAGCTGCCGGGGCTGCGAACCACACTCTCCTGGGTCAGTCATCTTGAACCCTGGGGCATGCTGGATGTGTTCATGCTCGGGGTGCTGGTCTCCTTCGTGAAGCTGGCGGGCATGGCCACCATGCACATCGGCCTGTCACTGTATGCCTTCGTCGCCCTGATCTTCGTCTACGCCGCCGCATCGGCCGCACTCGAGCCGCAGCTGCTATGGTATAAAATCGGACTCCGCAGGGAGGCCGCGCATGCGAGCCATTGACCGGTCGCTGGCGAGCTGCCACACCTGTGGCCTGCTGCTGCAGTTGACGCCGGGGAAACACACCAGCTGCCCGCGCTGTGGCGATGCCGTACACCTGCGCAAGACCAACAGCATCCGCAACACCTGGGCCCTGCTGCTCGCCGCGATTGCCATGTACCTGCCGGCCAATGTCCTGCCGATCATGACCGTGACCTCGCTGGGCAACACCCAGTCGGACACCATCATGAGCGGCGTGATCTATTTCCTGAAACACGGCGACTGGCCGCTGGCACTGGTGATCTTCACCGCCAGCGTGCTGGTGCCCCTGCTGAAAATGCTTGCCCTGACCTACCTGCTGCTGTCGGTGCAGCGCAAATCACCCCTTCGCAAGAACCAGCGTACCCGGCTTTACCGCATCACCGAACTGGTCGGGCGCTGGTCGATGGTCGACGTCTTTGTCGTCGCCCTGATGGCGGCCCTGGTACAGGTGGGCGAGCTGGCCACCATCCAGCCGGCTATGGGTGCCGTTGCCTTCGCATCCGTGGTTATACTCACGATGCTGGCGGCGATGGCGTTTGATCCACGCCTGATCTGGGACAACCACGGAGTACACGATGGCAACACCTGACAACCCCCGGGACACGAACGCCGTAGCGGAAGCCGTCATCGACGAGGAACACAAGGGTTTCCCTGTTATCTGGCTGCTGCCGCTGGTCGCGGTCCTCGTAGGCGCCTGGCTGATCTACAAGACCGTCTCCGAGACCGGCCCTTCCATCACCATCAGTTTCGAGACCGCTGAAGGCATCCAGGCCGGCAAGACCAGGATCAAGTACCGGGACGTCGAGGTCGGCAAGGTGGACAGTGTCAACTTTTCAGATGACATTTCACGTATCCTGCTCAAGGTGGTCATGAACCCGGGTACGAAAGACTTTCTCACGGATCAAACACGCTTCTGGGTCGTGAAACCACGCATCGGTGCCGGCGGAGTCTCCGGCCTCGGCACACTGGTCAGCGGCGCCTATATCGCCATGGAGCCGAGCCAGGAGGGCAAACCGGCGGAAAAATTCATCGGTCTGGAAAAACCGCCGGTGGTGACCGCTGACGTGGAGGGGACCAGCTACCAGCTGCGCGCAAAGAAGCTGGGCTCGGTTTCTATCGGTGCGCCCGTCTACTTCCGCCAGTTCGATGTCGGGGAGATTACCGAGTACAGGCTGTCTGACGATCACAGCCATGTGGATATCGGCTTTTTCGTGCGGGCGCCCCATGATCAGTACATCCGCGAGGGCACCCGTTTCTGGAATGCCGGCGGTGTCAATCTGACCCTCAGTGCAACCGGTATGCAGCTCGAGATGGAGTCCATTGTCTCGCTGCTCACTGGTGGTATCGCCTTCGAGACACTGCCGAAACATGCTGACAGCCCGGCCGCACAAGCAGGCACGGTATTCACGCTGTACGACAACCATGGCGATATCCTGGAAGACCCGATCACCATCGCTCATACATTCATCACCCGCTACAGCGGCTCGGTGCGGGGTCTGGCGCCCGGGGCTCCCGTCGAGTTCCGCGGCATACGGCTTGGCACAGTCAAATCAATTGAAATCGGCTATGATCCTGAGCATGAGGGTGTCACCATTCCTATCGTTCTGATCGACCTCGAACCCGAACGCCTGCAAAACTTTGCCCTCGTCGACAAGGCCGTCTCTGCCGTGGAAATCCAGGAGGAGACGCTGAGGGAAACGGTCAAGCGCGTCGCATACGCCGTCAGGGAAAAGGGTATGCGCGCGCGCCTGCAGACCGGCAACCTGATAACAGGCGCGCTGTACGTCGATCTCGAATTCTTCCCGGATGCTGACCCCGCATCATTGGTGATGGACGGAGAGTATCCGGAGATTCCCACGCTGCCTAACCCGCTCGAGGGCATCCTGATCGGCTTCAACAAGATCATCGACAAGCTCGAGGCAGCCAGGCTGGAAGACACGCTGAGCAACCTCAATGAGCTAATGGCATCCACCAACGAGCTCGTCGGCACACTCGGCCAGAACGCCCCGGCACTGGCGAGCGAACTCCAGGCCACCATCGAGGAGGCCCACGCGACGCTTTCCTCGATCAGGGCCATGGCCTCGACCGACGGCGAAATCGGCAATGAACTCTACAATGCCCTGGTCGAGATCACCGCGGCGGCCCGCTCCATCCGGGTCATGTCCGAGTACCTGGAACGTCATCCGGAAGCCCTCATCAAGGGCAAGGGCAATCCATAGGGGATACAGCATGAACATCAGATACGCCATACCGGTAATTGCACTGACACTGAGCCTTGCCGCCTGTATCGGCACCCCGACACGCCCTGCACAGTTCTACCTGCTCAGTCCCGACCCGGGACAACCGGTCGCGGGGCGGGCCGCGGCAGCCACGCCCCTGTCCATCGGACTCGGGCCGGTGACGTTACCGGAAATCTATGACCGCCCGCAGATCGTCACGCGCACAGATGCCAACCGGATCGATATGGCCGAATTTGACCGCTGGGGCGGCGACCTGAACAAGGAACTGACCCGCACGCTGGCCCGCAACCTGATGGGCCGGCTGAATACCGACAGCGTGGTCCTGCATCCCTGGTCGGGCCGCTACAAGCCGGATTTTCAGGTCAGCATACGTTTCTTCCGCCTGGATGGACAACTCGACAGCACCGCCACGCTGGACGGTGTCTGGCGCCTGCTGGACGGCAGCAAGGGCTGCGAACTGGCCGCGAACCACTTCCAGTACCAGCAACCCACCAGCGGGCCGGGCTACCCGGAGCTGGTGGATGCCATCAGCCGCGGCGTTGCCCGGTTGAGTGATGAAATTGCCAGACAGATTGCTGCCAGCGAGCCGGGCTGTAAGTGACCGGGCCGGACTGCGGGTCAGCGATCCGGCAATGTCCTGAACATCTCGGTAACCGCATAATCCAGCCGCCTGCGCACGGCATCCGGCTCCTGCTGACGACGCACATCCGCACCCGCGACGCCGACCCAGACAGGCCGTTTACTTGTGCTATCCACGAGCACGACCACGAGGGCGCCCTTCGGAATGGTCTGCAACGAGGGCAGCGTGCCCCCCTTCCCTTCACGCACTTCGAATGCCGTCATTTCAATGCCAGCCACAAAGGTCACCAGCAGGTCCGGACTGCTGGCTGCAGCAGCCATGCCCCGCCTGCCAAGCTCCCGATCGATAAAATTCTTCACCACTGTGTCGGCATCAAGGCCCGGCGGCTCCCACTGCCCGAGTGGATCGTTGACGATTCGCGCCGTTTTCAGCCAGGCATAGCTTTTATAGCTGCCGAAGCGCGCATCCGGGCTAGTCTTGCCGACCACCTCGATATCCGAGGTATCCACAGTGGCACAGGCTGTAACCAGCAGACATGAACATAACAGCATGGCTGATATGCCGCAGCGGACTGACTTTCTCATCAGGCTCATCCGCAGTCAGCCTTTCTCTAGCGGGATATCATCAGGCAGCGAATACGGCGATGCCACTGCCAGGGGGGTCAGCCAGATTGCGCCACCACCGACACGGCCAATCCCCGCCTTGTGGTAGATATAGTCATACAACTCGTCGGCCTCTGCCGCCGGCACCACCACGTCCACCAGCCTGACCATGGTCGGTTCGGGCAGTTTGCCGTATTTCGCCCGGGCATCCTCCAGCGCGGCCAGGCCCAGGCAACCGACACTCTTTGCCCGGGTTATCCCTTTCTCCTGCAGCAGTGCCCGTATCAGCTTCCTGTCGCTGCCGTCATCCGGCAGAACGCAGCTGATAAGCCTGCACTGCTCCCGCGGGATAGACGGGTCGGGTATCTGCGGCCGATTCACGATACCTGTCCTGCATCCCCGTCCAGCCGCGACAGCATGCTCTCCGGGATATAGGCAGACACCTTCTCAAGGGGCGTGATGTAGATATATCCCTTGCCGGTCACATCCAGACCCGCCACCCGGTACAGCGTGTCATACACCAGATCCCGCTGTTCGGAGGAAACCAGGATACTGATAATCTCCCGCCCCGCCTCGACGGCGACTCCCCAGATCCCGAGGCGTTCGCGAGCGCCTATTCCCCTTGCCGAATGACCGATAGCGCCGGATATGGCACCGAGGTCACGTGCTGCCTTGAGTATGTCGTCCCTGTGGCCCGGCGTCACAACACAGGTCAGCAGGTATACATCAGTCAGGTAGGTAATATCCCGAGTGCTCATAGTATGGTCTCCGCATCCGCTTTCGGCGGCGCCTTGCCCTCGGCAAGTGCCGCCTTTCTCTGTTGACTGGCCTTGTACTGGGTCCACAGGCCGGTAATCATGACCGTGATGATGGGCCCGATGGACGCCATGCTGAGTATGCCGAATCCCTCGACCGCATGGGTGGCATTACCGAACCCCAGCCCCATGGCGAGCACCAGCGGCACCGTAATCGGCCCCGTGGTCACTCCGGCGCTGTCCCAGGCCACGTTGACGAACGCCTCGCTGGAGAAAACCGTCAGTACCAGCGCCAGCAGGTAACCGGGCAGGATCAGCCAGACCAGCGGCAGGTCGAAGATCAGCTTGGCCAGACCGATGGCGATGCCGAATCCGACACCCAGCGAGACCGCGTTGATCAGGGTTTTCTTTTTGAATACACCATTGGTCAGCTTCTCCGTGGTGATGCCCAGCGCGTTCAGTGCCGGTTCGGCCAGGGTGGCACCAAAGCCCAGCGCCCAGGCAAAGGCCAGCGACAGGATCAAACCGACCACGTAGGTATAGATGGGCGACTCCGGCATGCCCGTAATTTCCATGAAGGCCGTCGGTACCAGGCCGCCGGCACTACCGCCGAGTTTCGACAGGCCATAGGTCAGCCCGAGGTTGAAGATGCACATGCCGATGATGGTCAGGGCTATGCCGTAGATAATCTCCCCCTGGTTATCAAGCTGCTCGCGCAGAACCAGCTTGAGTACAATGAACAGGAACAGCACCAGCGGCAGGATGGCCCGGACACCGAGTACGATCTCGGCGCCCGGACTGGTCTCGTACCAGGGTGCCTCCACCGCCTGCGCCGCGGCGGCCGCCTGTGCAGCTGCCTGGATGATTTCCTGCGGCGTGACGGCATACGATACATACAGGCAGAGCAGCAACACGCCGATGATCGGAAACAGCGATGCCAGGGTCACGATACCGAATCCGGAGAGCCCCGAATCCCCCTTGCCGGCGGCAGCCGCGATGCCGATACCCAGCGACAGCACCAGCGGCACCGTCACCGGTCCGGTCGTCACGGCACCGCAGTCCCAGGCGAGCCCGAGGATTTTCTGCAATTCCGGGTCAAGGGCGCTGTACACCGTCAACGCCAGCACCGGAAACAGTGACAGGTAGATCAGCGGTTTCAGGCTCCAGCCGTAAAGAAATCTCAGGGTACCGGCCACCGCGGCAAGACCCACACTGGCACCGACCACCAGCACCAGTTGTTCCGACCAGAAGTTCAGGATGGCATACAGGTAGGGTGCGCGCTCCACCGACACGTTCTGACCTGCGGCCTTGAGTGCACCGATGGCCGGTTCGGCAAACGTCACACCGATACCCAGCAGCAGCGTGATAAAGAGCACCAGCGGCAGGGTGGAATTGCGCGGCAACTGGCTGCCGATGACGGTCCCGAACGGCATCAGGCCGAGCTTCAGCCCCTCCATGAAGAACATCAGCCCGACAATGACGGCAAACAGGCCCCCGGTGATGACCCAGGAATCCTCGACCATCTGCTGCAGGAACAGGATCTGGAACAGCGCCAGGTACAGTGCCAATGGCACCACGGCCCTGACCTGTTCCATGAAACGCACAGAGATGTAAGGCTCCAGCAGCCGAACCAGTTCACCGGCGGTCAGCCTGATAGGCTTGTCCGGCACGGGAATGAGCCTGCCCTTCTCGTCCCAGTGGACCTCGGGCATGAGATCATTGGCACTGATCTCGTTTCTGCCGGCGGTCAGTTCCCGCTGGAAATCGCCGAAGCGAAGGTAATTAGCTGCCATGCCGGTGCCCCCGATTGGTCATGCCCCTGCCCCGGCTGTTTGCTGTTCCTGTGTCTCCAGGTTGATCCTCGAGGTCGGTGGCGCCAGGTGGATATCCGCCTCCCCGAACCGCCGCATGATTTCCAGGTTCACCTTCTCATCGAATGCCAGCGACTTCCAGCGTTTCGGCGGATGGTACCAGTAGAAGATACGGATATTCAGCGAATCCGGGTTGAACTCGTCGAAGAAGACCCGCGGCGGCAGTTCTGGCTGCATACCCTCATGGTCATCGAGGACTTCCCTGATGATACCGAGTGCACGCTCGATCTTCTCCGGCGGGGTGTCGTAGCTCAGACGGATACTGGTCTGGCGCCGGATGAAGTTCCGCCGGCCGATATTCTCGATGTCCAGGTTCGCCATCTTCTCGTTCGGGATGGCCGTCAGCGAGCCGTTCAGCATGCGGATCTTGGTGGAGCGCAGACCAATCTGTTCGACGAAGCCGTCATGGCCCTGCACGATGATCCGCTGGCCCGGCGCATAGGGCTGGTCCATGAAGATCATCAGACTGCCGAGCAGGTTCTTCAGCGAATCCTGTGCCGCCAGGGCAATGGCCAGGCCGCTGACACCGACACCGGCCAGCACACCGACCACCGGCAGGCCGATCTGGTTGGCGCCGTAGAAGAGGATCACCAGGCCCAGCACAATGCCGATGATACGGGCACTCAGGCGCAGCAACTGCGCATGCAGGCTGCCCTCCTCGATCCTCGGCGAAAAAATGACCAGTTCCGCCAGCAACAGCGCACCTAGCCAGGCCACCCAGGTTGCCAGCAGATACTGGATTGCGCGCATGACCAGCAGCATCGTCTTGGCCGGGTCGCTGATGATGTTGATCTGTTCGGTTACCAGGTAGGAGAGTGGCGGCATCAGCGCAAGCACAAACAGCGGCAGTGCAATACGGCGTGCATAATCGCCCAGAGTGGATCCGCCCTCCCCCCTGTGTGTCAGCCGGTATGCAATACCGGTCAGCAAGACCGTCACGGCCAGCAGGAGAGCAAGCGCAATCCATTTCCAGACCGCCTGTTCCAGCAGCACGTGCCGCATCCAGCCCGGCAGACGATCGATACTGTCCATCGACAGCCACCAGCCCGGTATCACCTGCCTGAGCTGGTGGGTATTGGCTATCGGGACATCACGCACATAGGGCAGCGAGCCGGTTTTCCGGAAAAACTCATGCGCGCGCCTGACCGTTGCCGCATTGAACAGGAACTCGCCCTTGCGTGGTCCTTCCTCGATCCGGGTAATGGTGATGTCGGTATACGGCAGCGTCCATTCCGCCGGACCTTCCTTTCCGTCAAAATAGTCTGCATCGGGAATCTCATTGTCCGGCGGCAATTGGAGACGTGACAGGGTTTCATACAGAAAGGTACCAGCATCATAGCCCTCCTCGATACGTGTCGATGGCGGAAACTCGCTGAGGTCAAGAGCACGCAGGGCGCGGGCGGCACCGGCAAAAATTCTGGTTTCCAGTTCCTTGCTGGGCGAGTCCCAGTAATGTTCCTGAAACAGTAACCAGATCGAATCCAGTTCAGTGAGAAACCCGTTAAGCGTCGTCCGCGGACTCGAGGTGTCAACGGGTTCCAGCGGATGTGATTCGGTGGCGCTGACCATTCGTGATGCAAATCCTGCTACCAGCAGGAAAGGCAGAAGCACCCCGACAACAGACATATTGAACCAGTTACTATCGGTGCGCATACAGCCCCCGTGCACATGCCGTTAACATGCAGGCAGGATACGACATTCTCTTTATTAGACACAAAAGAAAAAGGCGGCCATGACAGCCGCCTAATCTACGATCACAGACAACTACCGGATCAGAAGCTGTAGGTCACTGCCACCACGGCCTTCATCTGATTCTCGTCACCCACGTCATTAACCAGCGGGCTGTCCTCGGCATCGTTCAGCATCCGTGTATAGCCAACAAGACCGGCGAGGCCCCAGGTCTGGTTGAAGCGGTAAAAACCGGTGACACTGACACCGGCGTCCTTGATGCCGCTACTGGCGGTGTACTTGGAAAGACCGCTGCGCGCGGAATCACGATTGTTGACACCGAAATAGGTATCCATGTAATCATCATCGGCCCAGGTCACGTGCGCGTCCAGCTTCATGTCGAACTTGTCGTTCACCGGGATCCGGTAGCCGCCGTTGATGTAGAGCAGATTGCCATCGTGCTCGCTTGAAACATCCGTTGCGAAAGTGACAGCACCCGACCAGTTGCCCGAAGAAAAGCCGATATATGCACCTGCCTCTGTCGCGGCATCGACCTCCTTCATCTTGGAGACCCTCTTGTTATCGACGTCGTCATCGCGTTTCAGGCGGTACTGCAGCACCGGGCCCAGTTCCAGGCCGTCACGGCCCTCCTTACGCAGGATATTCGCCTTCACTCGAGCGGCACTCTCACTGCCTGCGGTACCGCCAAGACTGATAAAACGGCCACTCGCCCAGTTGTAACGGCCAAACGGAGCAGCCTTGCCCTCGGAATCGTCGGAACCCTCGTAGTCGGGCTTGACGGCAACACCCAGCCCGACAAAGCCGGCGCCAGACCCGCCCGCGACTTCGGCCACATCGTCTTCACCGGCCAGTACCGGCGTCATTGTCATGACGCCGCCCAGCAGGATGCCGGTGGCAATCAATGCATTCTTTTTCATACCTTTCTCCTTAACCTGAAGTTTGAGTCATTGCACACACAAGACCGGATCAACGCTGTGATACCGGGTCTTATTCGGTTTCATCCCCACTGATCGGTTTCCCGAACCAGCGCACGGCCAGCTCCTCGAGCAGACCGGTGCCTTCCACACGCTTGAGGAAATTTTCCGTCCAGTTGATGTAAAGCGGGTCGCTGCCGGGAATGGCAATACCGATGGGCTCATAGCTCAGCAGCGAGAACAGCGAGACAAAGCCCGCGTCGGGGTATTTCTTCAGCATGGCCAGGCAAATCGGGTAGTCGGTGAGGATGCCGCCGACCTTGCCGTCATTGATCATGCGCACACCGCCATCGTAGTCCTCGACCAGGGTCAGCGAGGCGTTCGGCAGCAGCACCTTGATGAATTCCGCGCTGGTAGAGCCCTGCAATGCAGCCAGGCGCGTCTCGGGCACGTTGAGATTCTCGGCCTCTGCCGCCTTGGCCAGCCGCTCTTCCTTGGTAATGACACACTTGCCGGAGGTCATGTAGGGACCGACAAAGGCGACCTGCATGTTGCGCTGCGGGTTCATGGTGACATTGGAGATCACTACATCAACATCCCCGTTCTGCAGCGCGGGCAGCAGTTCGTTAAACGACATGGTTTTGATATTCAGCTTGACGCCCATCCCGGAGGCCATCAGCCTGGCCAGGTCGACATCAAAGCCGACCACCTTGCCGTCATCGAGCTTCTGGCTCATGGGTGGCATGTTGCCGGAGGTCCCCAGTACCAGTTCGCCCTTGCCCTGGATACCTGAAAGCGCCGGGCTGGAAGCAGCCGTCTGCGCCATGACGAGACCGAGCATAAAGACAAACAGGCTAACGATACGTGCTGAAAAACGGGGTAAACGTGTCATGTCAGGTTCCTTGATTGTTGATGTTGGTTCGGAAAAAACTGCCTCGACTATCGCGACCCGGTAACGACGGCTGGATAATCTGTGTGGGCATTCTACTCCCACAGCCCAGAAATTCCACGGGATTATCAATTACCTCTGGGCAACAAGACAGAAATCCGGATGACTGCCCCTGCCTCGGCCAGCGGACAGGAAAGCGCTTTTTTCCTCTAAATTTCATCGGCTTGAGATTAACCGGCCAGCCATTATGCAGAATTGTCTGGTAATTTCTTGCCTTTACGCGCCAATCAGCGAATCGGTTACATAGCCCATCGTGCAAAACCGGATGGCGCACACAGGTGCCATCCTGACCCTTGAAACACCCGTAAAGCGATTCCCAGACCGGTACCATGGCCGCCGGAAAACGGCAGGCTGCGGCCAGTCGTTTCGCTCTGTGTAGAATGCGCCGCTGGTTTCAAACAAACGCAGGAACAGGCTGAGCAAATCCGATCTGTTACTGAGCCCCTGCAGCCAGCCCGGCACCGGTACCCCGGTCAACCCTGTCACGCCGCCGCCGTTGCCACCCGACAGCGGCGGCGCAGACAGGGTACCCGTTCAGCCGGCCACGTCCCTGCCCCGTTACATGACCCGGAAAGATCCCGCGGCAAGTGACCCCAGTGTCCAGTCACCGATCCGGTAACGGATCAGCCGCAGCGTGGGATAGCCAATGTGCGCGGTCATGCGCCGTACCTGCCGGTTACGGCCTTCACTGATCACCAGGTCCAGCCAGCTGGTCGGGATGTGCTTGCGCTCGCGTACCGGCGGCACCCGCGGCCAGACCCCGGGGGGGCTGATCGGCTCGACCCTGGCCGGGCGCGTCATGCCGTCCTTGAGCCTGACGCCCTTGCGCAACGGCTCCAGCTCCTTCCCGCCAGGGATACCCTCGACCTGTACCCAGTAGCCCTTCTCCTTGCCGTATTTCGGATTGGCAATGCGCTGCTGCAGTGCGCCGTCATCGGTGAGGACCAGCAGGCCCTCGCTTTCATAATCCAGACGCCCGGCGCAATACACGCCGGGGATGTCGATATAGTCCGCCAGGGTCGCCTTGTCGCCCCCGGTCGTGAACTGCGAAAGCACGCGGTAGGGTTTGTTGAACAGGACAATCATTTCCGTTGTCAGCGTTGCCGAATACGGGAAGATAGGAACAGAGCAAAAGTGAACATTGACCCCTCTCGGCCCGGACCGTAATATTGCGAAATATTCAATGACGGGCGATTAGCTCAGCGGGAGAGCACTGCCTTCACACGGCAGGGGTCGCTGGTTCAATCCCAGCATCGCCCACCAAT
>JBFELL010000009.1:0-33240 GCA_041552135.1 Gammaproteobacteria bacterium | reverse complement strand
CCGAGCTTGGTACAGCCGGACAGGGCAAGCAGCGCAAATGCCACCAGCAAACGACCCGGTATGGCCCGCATGCATAAAAGTTCGGATATATACCTGTTCATAAAACTGTCTCTCGGTAAGGGCTCGCTCTTCGTACCAGCCTGCCTTGTGAAGCTGCGCATCGCATCTGCACCACACATGTGTATATTTTACATTAAAAATATTATTTAATTACTTGAATAAATTAACTATATAGTCTATGTTATCTCTTCCGCTTTTGATGCGGCACCTGCCTCGTCCGGTGGCCGCAGCCGGTACAGCAAGGCGTACAGCACCGGTACCAGCACCATGGTCAGGAGGGTGCCGAAGGCCAGGCCGAACATGATGGTGACGGCCATGGAGACCCAGAAGATATCCTGCAGCAGCGGCGCCATGCCAAGAACCGTGGTGGCCGCGGCATTGACCACGGGTCGTAGGCGGGAAACCGCCGCCTCCACGACCGCGGTGTAGCTGTCCATGCCCTCGCGTATGTTGAGGTTCACCTGGTCCAGCAGCACCACGGAGTTCTTGATCATCATGCCGGACAGGCTCATGGCACCCAGCAGGGCAATGAAGCCGAACGGCACCTGGGTGACCAGCAGGCCGAAGGTAATGCCGATGGCAACGAACGGAATAACGGCGAAGATGATAATCGGCGGCCGGAAGGCATTGAACAGTATGACGATAATGAAGGTCATGATCACCACCGTCGGCACAATGCCCGGCAGCAGTGCCTGCTGGGACTGCAAGGAGCTGTCGTACTCGCCGTCCCACTCCAGCGTGTAGCCCGGCGGCAGTTCGATGGCCTCGAAGTTCGGCTGCACGGCATCGCGCAACGCGGTTGCCGTCACACCTTCCGCCGGCGATGCCTGGACGGTGATCGCCCGGCGCCTGTCCCAGCGCCAGATCAGCTGTTCCTCCCATTCGATGGCGAGGTCATCGATGACCTGCGACACCGGCACGGCATCGGTGGAAAGCGAGGGGATGATCTGGACCACGTCAAGCTCGTAGGCCGCCTGCTGCCGCTCGGCCTGCGGATTGCGCACCACGATGGGGATCAGGTCATCGCCCTCCCGGTACTGGCCGACCGGCACGCCGTCATAGGAACGCTTGGTGGCACTGGCCAGGTCATCCCGGGTCACACCGGCCCAGCGCCCCCGTTCCTGGTTGTATTGCGGCACCAGCTTGCGCACCTTCTCCCGCCAGTCGGTGCGCGATTCGAGGGTATAGGGAGTCGCCTCCAAAATCGCCAGCCCCTGCGCCGCGATATCGCGCAGGACCTCCGGATCCGCCTCGGCCGGACCGCTGAAGCGCGCCTCGAGCTTCCAGTCATCGAAGGCGCCCACGCCGTACTTTCTTACCCGCACCAGGGCCTGCGAGCGGTTTTCCTGCACCCAGGGGGTGATATGCGCCATCACCCGGTCAACATCCGCCAGTGTTTCCGTGTTGACGATCAGCTGGCCATAGGACGAGTAGGAATCCTCGGGATCGACCGGGAGGTAGAAGCGCGGCGGTCCGGAACCGATGAAGGCACTGACTGCCGTCACACCGTCCTGCTGCAGCAGTTCGGCCTCGATACCCTGCAGGTCCTCCGAGACCTGCTGGATACGCGTTCCCTGCGGCAACCAGTAATCGATCATGAACTGGGTGCGCGAGGAATCGGGGAAATACATCTTCGGCACCTGGCCGAATCCGGAGATCGACAGCACCAGCAGCCCGGCCACCGCCGCCAGCGTCAGCAGCCGCCTGTGGATGGCAAAGGCCAGCAACCGGCGGAACTTCTGGTAAAAGGGGCTTGCATACGGGTCGGATTCGCCGTCCTGCTTCGGATCCGGCAGCAGGGTGACGCACATCAGCGGGGTAATGGTCTGGGAGAGCAGCCAGCTGAACAGCAGCGCGGTAGCCACCGTGGTAAACAGGCTGCCGGCATACTCGCCCGTATCGTAGGTCGAGGCATAGATCGGATAGAAGGCCATGGCGGCCACGACCGTCGCACCCAGCAGGGGCCACGCCGGTATGCTGGCGGCCTCGATGGCGGCCTTTCTGCGTTCCATGCCCTGCTGCAGGCGCACCACGAAGCCGTCAACGACGACAATGGCGTTGTCGACCATCATGCCCATGGCGATGATCAGGGCGCCGAGCGAGACGCGCTGCAGGTCCACACCGGTCGTTGCCATGACCATGAAGGTGCCGAGTATGGGGAATACCAGGCCACTGACGCCGATCAGGATGCCCACCCGCAAACCCATCGTCGCCGCCAGCACTACCAGCACGATGACGATGGCCTGCATCAGGTTGACCATGAAGCCCTTGATCGACTCGTCGACGATGTCCGACTGCCAGGTGATGTCGTTGACCTCGATGCCGACCGGCAGGGCCGCCGTCAATTCGGCAAGGCGCCTGTCGACGGCGCGACCCATTTCGACGGCGTTCACGCCCGAGAGCGGCGCCAGTGCCAGCACGATGCCCGGCCTGTCGTTGAAGCGCATCAGCTTGGCAGGTGGATCGATGTAGCCGCGATTGACCGTGGCGATATCGCGGATACGCAGGATCTGTCCCTCGCCCTGCGCGCCCCTGCCGATTTCCTGTGACGTCAGCATGGCCCTGATGGCCGATACGCTGATGGCCAGGTCCGCGATTTGCTCCGGCGAGGTGAATTCCCCTGTCGGGGCAATCCGGAAACGCTGGTCCTGCAGATCAACATTGCCGGCATCCACGACCAGGTTCTGGTTTTGCAGGGTACGCAGTATGTCTTCCTTGGTAATACCGAGCTGTGTTGCCTGGGTCTCGGCGATATCCACGAAGATGCGCTTGTCCTGCACGCCCCAAAGGTCGATTCGCGCCACCCCGGGCACGAGCTTGAGTTCCTTGCGCAGGTTCTTTACGTAGCTTTCCAGTTCCGCATAGCTGTAGCCGTCGCCGGTGACCGCCAGCAGGAAACCGAACACGTAGCCGAAGTCATCATTGATCTGCGGTTTGCCGGAACCGGGAGGCAGCATGTGCTCGATATCGCTGATCTTCTTGCGCATGATGTCCCACACCTGCGGCAGCCGGTCGGACCAGTACTCGTTCTTGATGTCCACCTTGATGATGGACAGGCCCGGGCGCGAGCTGGAGTAGACGTTCTTCAGCTCGGACATCTCCTGAAGCTTGGTTTCGATTCGATCGGTAATTTCCAGCTCGACCTGCTCGGCACTGGCGCCAGGATAGCTGGTGATAATGGCGCCCGTCTTGACGGTGAATTCCGGGTCCTCCAGCTGGCCCAGCTGGAAATAGCTGAAGATGCCGCCCAGCACGAGCAGCACGGTGGCGAAGTAGGTAATGGCGCGCTTGTCGAGCGACAGTTCCGCCAGGTTCATGCCCTACTCCCCGCTGTCCGGCAGGATGCTGACCCGCTGGCCTTCCCTGAGGCTGTGCACACCGGCGGTAGCCACCCAGCTCCCCGGGCCAGGCCCCTCGAGGATCTCGATGCCGCCCTCGACGAGTTGCCCGGTTACCACAGCCTGGCGGCTCACCGCTCCGCTCGCCTCGTCGATGACCCACACGTAGTCCTGTTTTTCTGTCTGGGGGGTGAAGACGGCGGCGACCGGCACGTGCACCCGCGTCACCGCCCGTCCTTCGGTAATTTTCAGCAGCCCGCGGGCACGGCCAGCCATACCGGCCAGGATGGTGAAGCCTTCCGGCTGATCCATGATCAGTGTCACGGGATAGGTCCGGGTAGTCAGGGATGCCTCGGTACCGACCTCGAAGATCCCGGCGGCGACCGGCTGGTCGGGGAAGGCATCGAAGGTGACGGTGATGTTCTCGACATCGGGCAGGTCGGAAATCTTGTTCTCGGGGATGTTGACCACCATCTCGATCCTCGAACTGTCCAGCAGGCGGATAATTTTCTCCTTGGCCTGCACGTCCTGGAAATTATCGACATATTTTGCCGTGACAGCACCGTCGAAGGGGGCATTCAGGTAGGTGTAGCGCAGTTCATCCATCGCGGCCTCGAGGGATGCCTCGAGCGAACGCACCTCGGCCCGCGCCTGGTCCCGGGCGGCCAGCTTGTTTTCCACCGTGGTCTTGCTGGTGGCCCCGGAGTCTTCCCGGAATATGTTGAGCTCGCGCTGGTAATCCGACTGCGCCCGCCGGTAACTGGCCTGGGCGCGCTGCAGCCTGCCTTTTACATCGTCGACCCTGACCTCGTAGTCGCGCGGATCCAGCCTGGCAATGGTTTCGCCCAGGGCGAATTTCTGCCCGATGATGTCATTGGCAAGCTCGACGAGCTGGCCTGCGACACGGAAGGAAAGATCCACTTCGTTATGGGCCTTGGCCCTGCCGGGGAAGGATCGGGTGACGCGCTGGCCGGGATCGACCAGCTGATAGGCCTTGACAGGTCTGATCGGCTCTTCCTGCTCCGGCGGTTCACTGCTGCAGGCGGCCAGTAATGCGGCGAGAAGCAGCCCGGGCAGAAGCGGGCCTGTGTGGATGCGATACATGATTCCCCCATATTTGTTCTGGCTGACCGCATGGCGCCGGCCTGCGCTTGCAAGGAGCATTATACGGCCTGCATGCCCGGCTGCCAGACGGCATGTCTGCGGTGAACGCCGCCGTGTCTGTTATCCGCCGTAGTTGAAACGCCGGACAAACTCGATGAAGTCCGCCGCCGGCAGCGCCCGTGTATAGTACCAGCCCTGACCGCAATCGACGCCCTGAGACCGCAGATATTCGGCCTGCTCTTTCGTCTCGACGCCCTCGGCGATAATCCGCAGCCCGAGACGCTTTGCCATGTCGATGATCGAGTCCACCAGGCCGGCCGTCAGGGACTCGGTGCCGATGGCCTCCACAAAGGTCTTGTCGATCTTGAGGTAATCGAGCCTGAAGGAGCTGATGTAGCTCAGGCTGGAATAGCCGGTGCCGAAGTCATCCAGCGCGATATGCGAGCCGCGTTCCCGCAGCTTCGACATGACTTCCCTGGCGACGAGGTTGTCCTCGGCAATCAGGCCGCGCTCGGTGATCTCGTAGATCAGCTGGTCCGGCAGGATGCCGCTCTTGCTGAAAATCTGGGAAGACGTGCGCAGGATGCGGTCGGACTCGAAGTGTACGGGGCTCAGATTGATGGCGATGTGCAGCGTCCTGTCCGCCTCCAGCTCGGCTTCCAGTTCCTGCCGGATTTGCCGCATCAGCCACTCGGTCATGGGTTCGATCAGCCCGGTATCCTCGGCCAGCGGTATGAACAGGTCGGGCCGTACCCGCTTGCCACCCGGCTGGACCCAGCTGATCAGCGCCTCGGCACCGATGCAACGGCCGCTCTGCAGGTCGATGACCGGCTGGTAATTGATCTCGAACTCGTCCTTCTGCAGGCTCTGCTGCAGTTCACCCTGCAGGGAAAGCCGGCGATGGAACAGGCCCAGCACGAGAAAGACGAGAATGACCGATGTCGCCGCACCGATCGCGCCCAGGATCAGGGCCAGCTTGATCCAGTCGCGCAGGATCCAGGCATCCGAGGCTGCGGCCACGGCATAGATATCCGGGTAGCCGTCCAGTTCCACGGCGAACAGCGTGCGTTCGATGCCGTCGCGGAACCTGGCCCTGAGCTGGGTGGCGCCATCACTGCCCTCCTGCTGCGACTCAACCATTTCCATCTCGGGCACATTGCCATTCCAGGCAAACGGGTGCGTATCGTCACGTCTGAGCAGCACGGCAAAACCGCTATCGCCAAGGTCAGCACCCATGTGGCCGATCAACACGCTCGGGTGTATCAGGGCACCGATCTCGATTCCCTTGTCCCACTTGCGTATCGCGATCAGGCCGGAGCGTTTCATCAGCTTGATCTCCACCGGCCCGATCAGGCGGAAGCCATTAACCGGTGGCGGGATGTCCGGCGCCACGGGCGGCACCACCGGCCCCCAGCTGGTACAGACCAGTTTCCGGTCAGGCCTCATGACGCCCATTTCGCTGATCTCGGGAATGTCATAGGTCATGGTATTCATGGCACTGACATCCTCGGGGGAACAGTCATAGCCGATGTCGGAAAGCGCGATCAGGCCCTTGTCGATATCCTGCAGGATGGCCGCTGTCTCGGAGGCTATGGTTTGCGATATCGCGCGCAGGGTGTCCTCGGCCCGGTTGACCGTGGTCTCGTAGGCCAGCCAGATCGCCAGGACCACCGGCGTGATACCCGCGGCACACGCCACAAGGGACGCAAACAGGATGAGCAACTTGCGCTTCATTAGCTCTGGTGAATTATTTGTTTTGTAATTATCAGGGGGCGGATTGATGGCCTGCCAATCATACTGAACATGGCAGGTACACCGCTACGCCGCGATATTGTGCCCGCCTGTCAAATGTCGGGATATGTCGAACCGCCAGTGACTGCACGGCCGACCCTCGGTCTCCTGCAGGCGGTTACTTGCCGAGCAGCTTCTTCAGCCCCTCGGTGCCTTCCTTCGCCTTGCCCCCGAGCGACTCGCCGACCTTCTCGTTCAACAGCGCCTTGGCCTCATCGAGGCTCTTGCCGACGTACTTGTCCAGCCCGAGGTTCGTCACGGCCGGCCCGACCCTGGCAATGAGGGCGTCAATGACCTGCCGGGCAACCTCGGCCCCGGTCGCACCACCGGATTTCTCGCCGATATCGTTCAGCTGGATGCGCGGCAGGTCGGCAGACAGCGGCTTGTCGCCCAGCGCGGCCACGTGTGCATTGATCCTGCCGCCCTCGATGACCAGCTTGCGAATGACCACCCTGGGGCCCGAGGATTCCTGCGTTTGTGCAGCAGAGTCGCCGCTACCGCTGGACTGCGCGATGTTCTTCTGCAGCTCCTTGATATTGGATGCTCCGGCCTTGTTGATCTCGTAGAACACGGCCGGTGTGCTGACGTTGATCGCCTCGATGACAATCGGATCGTTCCTGACACTGGCAATGTCGAGCTTCGTGCTGATGCCACCGAGGGTAAAGATATCCGGAGCAGAGAAGCCGTCAGGATTCCCGACCGTGAGCTGCTGGATGTCGCCAGCGCCGGATTTCAGGTCAATACTCACCGACGAGACCCGTACCGGTGTCTGGGTCACCTGCGAGCCGTACTTCTGAATGGCCCCGGCGACAATCGCGTCGAGCGAGGACAGGATATAGATCACGGCGGCAATAATAATGACGACCAGGAGCGATGCGGCGATTCCGATACTGCGTCCGGTTTTCATGGTGCGTTCCTCAGCATGGGTGGTTGTACCTGGCAGAATTTTACCTGTAATCAGCCCGGCAAATAAGGTTTGAATGACTCATTACGCTGATAAAACGACATTTTCGCAGCCTCGGGTGCGGGGCGGGGTCCTTATGCAACGGCAGTCGTGGCTATTTGTCCTCGCCAAACCGGTATTGCCACTTGTAAAAGCACGGTCAGGTACGTAACGTTTTATGCCTGCCCCATCGACACAAATTCACAGACAAGCGAAATCAGGGAGACCCGACAGTGAAGCACATCTTTCTCCTGTTCATACTGGCCGCAATACCCCTGTCGGGCCTGGCCGAAAAGGGCAAGTCCATCATGTTCGGTGACCAGGATCCGGTCTACCAGGAACGGATGACCGATACCTCAGCCGACGAGCAGGCAGCCCACTGCAAGGCACTCAAGCAACGGATCAACTCGCTGTCACTCCGGCCGCTGTCGCGCAACGCGGCCATCCAGCGTTACCAGCTCGAGTGCGAGCGGAACTACGGTGAACCCCGGCCAACCATTGCACCCTGATAACCCGGAAGCGGCCACTATAGACAGTCAGTCCGTCACAGGTTCGACATGACACCATTCCGGAGTCTGCCGCCTGACATGCGACCGGCCGCTCTCATCCTTGCCGCCGTCCTGCTCACGGCTTGCGCGGTCACCGAGCGGCCTGTCGAACCCCGCTCCGGTGCGGTGTATGTCCTGCCCTGGGGTGCGCTTACCCTGGATACCCCTGACACACCCGAAGAGGCCAGGCAGAAAGAGCGCCTCATGGCGGCACTGCATCAGCGTGTCAGTGATCGATCCGGGCGCGATGCGCTGGGACGGCCGATCTACCGCATCCTGGCGATATCCGGCGGAGGCTCCAACGGTGCATTCGGGGCCGGCCTGCTGACCGGCTGGTCGAAAAGCGGCAAGCGTCCCGAGTTTGACGTGGTCACCGGGATCTCCACCGGCGCCTTGATGTCCACCTTCGCCTTCCTCGGCCCGGATTACGATGATCAGCTGCATGTCTATACGAGGATCAGCGACCATGACATCTACAGCAGGCGCTCCCTGCTCAGCTGGCTGAAGAACGACGCCATGACCGACACCACGCCGCTGCGTCAACTGGTCAGCAAAATGATCGACGAGAGCATCCTGGACCGGGTTGCCGCGGAATACCATGCAGGTCGCAGGCTGTTCATCGGCACAACCAACCTGGACTCGAACACCTTCACCCTGTGGGACATGGGCGCCATCGCCAGCAGTGGCAGGACCGACCGGCTTGAACGCTATCGTTCCGTGGTACTGGCCTCGGCCTCGGCCCCGGTGCTCTTTTCGCCGGTGTACATTCCGGTGGAGGACGCCGATGGCAGGTACTGGCAGATGCATGCCGACGGCGGCATGAGGGAAGGCATCATGACCTACGGCGTCCTGCAGGAACCACTGGAGATACTGCAGAGAGCCGGCCTCAGCCCACGCGACATCCGTCTGGAGATCTACGGCATCAGCAACAGCCGGCATGACCGGGGCATCTACAAGCCGGTCAAGCCCAATGTGAAGGATATTGCGATTGCCAGCACGGCGGCACTGCTGCGCAACGTCATGGATAACAGTATTTACCGCATGTGGCTAAAGGCGCAGCTCTATGACATGCATCTCTACCTTGCCTGGATACCGGATGAGGCGCAGGGACCGGCCACCTCGTTCGAGTTCGACAATGCCGCGATGAACCGGCTGTTCCGCTACAGTCATGAGCTGGCCAGCAAGCAGGATCCCTGGCTCTATGTCCCGCCGAGCGAAATCACCCCCGAGACACTGGATACTCTTGACCCGGACATGTTTCTGCACCGGCTGGACAGCCGGCCGGAGTGACCATCAGCCGAACCAGCGCGTGCTTGCTGCGGCTGTAACCGCCACACACGTCACTCGTACCACGACGCGTCCTGCGGTTTGACATCCCCGGCCTTTGCCGCCGCTTCCGCCTTGTCCCGTTGCAGGTTTGCACAGCCGCCACCATAGGCGTCCTTGTCATCCACTGATTCCCACAGTTTGCCGAATATGGCCGCAGGAATAGCAACGTAGGGGATCAGCACGAGGGCACCGATGTTCTTTGCCGCCTCCTTTGCCGGGATTGCCTTCACATCGGGGTCCCGCATATCGCCGGTCAACCTGACCGGTGACACACTGGCAAACAGTTTCCGCTTTTGCCTGGGCAGGAAGACCGCATCGATCGTCTCGGCGCCGAGGTCAAGCGTCAGCTCCCCCTCCATCGCCAGGCGCGGGCCATCTGCCGCCAGCAGGGTGCTGCTGAGCACACCATCCCTGATATCGAAATCCGCCAGCACACAATCCAGGTTGGCGTAACGTTCCTCGCCATTGAATTTGCCCATCGCCCAGCCAAACACATCCACGCTAAGATACTCGACATAGCGTCTCGGGATTTTCGTATTCTCGAATGCCAGGCTGACATTACCGTTGAGGCTGGAGGCCAGTTCATGCGGCGAGCCACCGCTTGCCGCCAGATCGATATGATAGTTGGCAAAGCCCTCCACGGGTACCGTGCCCTGCACCTGTGCCAGCCACGGACCCAGCAACTGGTCGTCGGCTGACATTTTCAGCGCCACAGCGGGAACATCGCGCACATCGATTTTCAGATCAAGGTCAGTCGGCCCGCCCTTGGCGACCAGGCGCAACGGCGCGATATGCAGCACGCTGTCCTTCAACACAACCCTGCCCTTGACCTTCTCGGCGGCGGACTTGCCGCCACTGTCGATGTCGTCAACCGTGATACCGATATCGAGGTCCATCAGCCCCAGCACGTCAAGCCGGATCGGCTCGCGGCTGAAGGCATGCGCCTTTCGCTTCCGGGGGCGACCGGCAGCCTGGATTCGCTCTTGCGCCTGGCTGGCGTCCTCGGGCTCCGGCGGTATGCCAAAATCATCCAGGTACAGCACCGGAATGACCAGTTCGCCTTTCAGGCCGGCCCGGCCGTCTGTCATGCTGCCTGTCAGGTTGGTTTGCGAGTGGCTGCGCCCGACCGAGGTGCTGCCACGGTAGCGCAGCCGGGTGTCCTTGAACGAGAGCACGCCATCAAGGCGATAGGGGGAAATGCCGGCGAGTTTGATGTCGGCCGCCCGGCCAAAGGCAGCCGGATCGGGGATCTCCGCCGTTATGGTGATTTCGGCACGGTCGCGCTTGACGACATCCTCGAGTGCCCCCGAGAATTTCAGCGTGTAGAGATCGGTCTGGCTCGAGGCAACATCGAACCGGTCCAGCCCCCAGCTGCCGTCAACATCCGACAGTTCGACACTGCCCCCGATGCGACCGAGATAACCGCTCGGCACCTCCCTGAAGGCCGCGACGATATCCGCAACCGCGGCGTCAAAGGTAAGCGCCATGGTGCTGGTGTGCTTCCTGAGCTGTGTCCGGAGACTGCCACTGGCGCGCATGACCGGCTGGTCGGCAGGCCCTGTTTCCAGACTGATGCCGTCAACCAGGAGGTTATTGGTAGCACCGCTCACCTGCATGCCGAGGCGCACGGCACCCAGTTTCGGCAACTCGTAGCCGATAGCCTCCCCGAGTGTGGTGCTGTCTGCCGCGCTGAGATTTACGACAAGGTCGATTCCCGACAGCCCGGTATTGTACGCGTAGGGGATAAAGCCGAGTGAACCGGTCGCACTGGCGTGGACCTGATCTTTTGTACCGGCTTCCAGCCGCATATCGAAAAATCCCGCACCGTCCCAGTACGGCCGATACGAGGCCGAGCCGGTCACACGAGCGAGTTCCGGCAGCTTGCCGAACTCCGGCAGGTTCAGTGCCGCGATGCTGGGTGACGTCAGTTTGAAGGAAAGCGCTTCACCGTCAGCCGGCCGCGGCTCCTTGCGTGTGGGCAGCCGGGTATTACCGCTCAGGTGTGTTTCCAGACCCGGTCGGGACCTGGCCCTGGCATCGACGTCCCTGAGCAGGAAACGGCCGTTTTCCTCCACTACCCGACCTGTCAGGCTGAGCGATTCGACCTGGTCCTGCCTCTCGAACAGCTGCCATGACAGAACCTGTGGGTCACTGGAACGCCCCTCTATGTGCAGGTCAAGCCCCTGTCCCGTCATGAGGTCCATAACCCCGCCCTGCACCCGTAGGTCAACCGCCTTGCCACGCAACAGCTGTATAGCGATGTCATGCAGGGATGGCGAGGCGTAATCACCGGAAATGCGGCACCTGGCGGTCAATGCGCCGATCTCCGGCGTTGTCCGGTCAAACAGTTTCAGGGTATCGGAGACTGACTCATCCTCGATGGCCAACTGCAGGTCCATCCCCCTGCCACGCACCGGATCCCGGATACTGCCGGCCAAATGCAATTCGAGATTGCCGGCAACGAGGTTCAGCTCGACGGAATACGGCTGCGAGGTATCGGCCAGCTCCGCGACGGGGTCCAGGCTGCCCCCGATCTCTACTTGCTGTGTATTGACAAGCCCCTCGCCGCGAATGCCGACTGGCCCGCTGTCATTGATGTCGTCAACCTCCAGGTGCAACACGGAAATCTCCAGCCTTTCGTCGTCCTCGCGTTCCCCGTAGACGGCATGCAGATTCTCCAGCCGGGCTTGCTGGATGATCACCGGCGGCAGTCGCCAGTCTTCCGGTCGCACCTCACGCGCCTCCCCCGGCCTCAGGTACAACTGTCCATCCGATAGAACGAGGTGGTTGATCCAGAGGGTCCCCGTCATCAGCCAGGAGCCCAGCCGCTGGCTCAGGTCGATCTCACCCGCCTCGAAGGTGTAACTGCCGTCATTGGCGCTCAGCCTGACATCGCCGGCAATCAGCAACAGATCCCTCCCCAGTGTGAGGGAGAACGGTCCGTTGATTTCCAGGCGTGCATCAAGGAAACGGTCGGCTTCCCGAATGAGCAGCCGGCGGTAGTCCTCGTCGTCGAGATAGACCAGCGCCCCGCCGATGAGCACAGCAATACCAAGCACCAGGCCCAGCAGGAGCAGCAGCAGGCGCTTCATCCAGGCAAGCATGCTGATATTAATTGTGTTTTCATTCATATAGTTAAGGTATCTACTTGACAAGTATCAAGAGCAATGGCGCGGATTATTCCCCGGGCCGGCTGTTTCTTTCCTGGCACGCCAGTCGTCAACGCGTATGCGCAACTATCGCCGCGTAATCTCCTCCATGCGCTGCGACAGCCGGGCTATCTGCGCCCAGTCATGCGTGACGATGTCCTGGGCGTGGGACAGGTTGTTGCGCAGGGATTCCAGCTCCTTGATGGCGCGCTTGGCCACGCGTATCGAATCGAAACCCAGCCGTTGCATCGCCTGGTCATGGCCAGCAAGGATGCGCCCCTTGTCGGAGAATTGCAGACATTCAATCAGTGTGCATTGCTGGTTGCGGCGCTGGCGTTCCGCCTGAAACGCCCTTGCCTTCGCAAGGCGCGCCTCCGATACCCGCTCCTGCCATGAATCATTCGGGAAGTACTGCTGAATGAGCTGCACCAGCATCATCTCCACCATGGTCAGCAGACCGAACAGCCACATGCGCACCATCGGCTTGTTGATGTCGTCGCGCCGGACCAGACCGGTCACTTCGCCAAGCAGCGACACAAAACAGAAATCATGCCGGGTAAGAATGTGCACCACGTCCGTGAGCGCCGTGTTTCCCGACACCACCTGGTCAACGGTAAAGTGACGTATCTGGTCGGTACACTCGGTCTGTGTCAGGTCAGAGCGACGAATATAGCCCTGCACGGTACCGTTGATCCGCACACTGGCGACATCCTGCCCGTGCATGTCCAGCACCCTGGCCGCATCCGCGCAGGACTGGCCGGCATCGAAGGACAACAGCGGCTCGGCAATGTCACGGGCGGTAAACAGCTCGGTAAACATGCGACGGAAGTGCGGTCCGGCAAAACCGGGCAGCGACTCACCTTCCAGCCACAACGGCGTGTCCGGCACCGGCATCGCCTCGATGCCGAGTTTCCCGAGGCTGGCCTGGTGCACCTTGCGCGCCTGTTTGAGCAGCTTGCCATCACCGTCTTTCAGGACATCCAGCAGCTGCGCCATTTCCACGAGGTAAATGCGCGCAAAGCGCGGGTCGTGCCTCGTGATGTCCCTGCAGTTGTCGATCAGGTCGGCGAGTTTGACCGTCTTCGCGCGGCTCGAGGCCTGCGCGGTATGCTTGCGATCGATTTCCTTGCGCACTGCACGGTTGCCATCACCGGGCTTGCTGACATCCGTCAGTTCCTCGACCAGATCGGCAACCGGCTTGCCGAACTCCGCCTCGATATCGTCGAGCGTTGCGGGGGTGTCCTCGACCGTGTCATGCAACCAGGCGGCGGCAATCACCTCCGGGTCGTCGGTGACCGTCGCTACCATCCTGGCCACCGCATCGAGGTGTACATGGTAGGGCTGCCTGTTGTACTTGCGCCGGTGATCGATGCGCTGGTGCGCCCGGGTGGCGTATTCGCTCGCTCGCTTGACAAGGTCGGTCATGTAATCTCGTCCCAGGAATACGGGTTGTCTATTGTATCCGAGATTACTGGCCGGGGCTGTATCCAGCCCCCTGCAGAGCAGCTGGCCGGACCGGCTGCAGATCCAGTCCGCTAACGCGGCCATCCGCTGCTGCCCCCTGACACCCCCCTTGTTATCATTCCGTGCATGCACACATCCGCCATTGCCTCTACCGGGATCATCGCCCTGCTGGCGGTCAGCTTCACAGCAAGGGCCTCGAACCCTGACTACCTGTCCTCTGAACAACCTGTCGAGAAATCGGTACTCGTGGTGGAAGGCAGTTTCGGGACAATGGCACCGGTGGAAGAGGAAATCCCCGGCCCCGAGCGCCGCATCACCCGGATACGGAATTTCCTCTGGCGGGATGCCAGCCTGCTGTTGAAACCCCGCAGCTACTATTTTGACAGACAGCGCGATGATGCCGCCGACAGCCAGGCATGGGCCCTTGGCGGGTCGCTCGAATACGGGACCGGCTGGCTGCGCGACCGGCTGAGGCTTGGCGCCGCCCTGCACACCTCGCAGAAACTCTACGGCCCCGACGACAAGGACGGCACCCTGCTGCTCAAGCGGGACCAGAACAGCTTCACGGTGCTGGGCAAGAGCTACCTCACGGCTCGCGTCACGAAACAGGTCATGCTGCGGGTGTATCGACAGGACATCAACCTGCCCTACGTCAACCGGCAGGACAACCGCATGGCACCGAACACCTTCGAGGCCTACCTGCTGTTCGACAATGACGACCCCCGCTTTAACTACGTCGGAGGCCACATCCGCCAGATGAAGCGACGCAACGAAACCGGTTTCATCTCCATGTCAGAAGCCGCCGGTGCGACAGATGCCGACAAGGGCATATCGACCCTTGGTGCACGCTACAGTTTCGGCGACAGGATCGACCTCGGCGCGATCAACTACCACGGCTGGGACGTGATGAACATCTTCTATACCGAGGGTAACGTGGCCTGGGCCCTGACTGAAAACCTCGCCCTGCGGCTATCAGCGCAATACACAGACCAGCGCGCCGTCGGCGAGGAGCGTATCGGTGATTTCGAAACCAGTGCAATCGGCGGTAAATTCGCCATCAGTTACCGCCATGCCATCCTGAGCCTGGCGTTCAGTTCAATTGACAATGACAGCCGCATCCGCTCACCCTGGGGCGGTTACCCGGGCTACCTGTCACTGGTCAACAAGGACTTTGACCGCGCCGGGGAGGATGCCTGGCTGGTCGGCCTGTCCTACGATTTCTCGCGCCTGGGCCTGGCCGGGCTGAGTGCCTTCGTCAACTACGCCAGCGGCGACACGCCGGACAGCGGCAGCAAGGCCACGCCGGACCAGCAGGAACTGGACCTGACGGTGGATTACCGCTTCAGTGACGCGCTGGAGGGCCTGTGGATCCGCGCCCGCACTGCGCTCGTCGACCAGGATGGCAGCGCTGGCGAGGACAGCCAGGATTACCGGCTCATCGTCAACTACAGCGTGCCGCTGAAATAGCCATGTAACGGGTGAAAGGGGGCAGAATTGAATTCTGTCCCCGCCTGGAGATGGGTAAACGGGGACAGAATCCGGTTCTGCCCCCGGTTTGTGAATACTGCCGCTAGCGCAGCAGGGTCGGCATTTCGCGCCTTTCGAACTGGTCATAGCCATTGAACAGCGCATCGGACAGCGCGGTATTCGAGACTGCCGTGACCTGGTAGCGCCTGTCATTTTCAAGGTCGCGCACGGCGACCGGCACACCATCGATATTCGTTGAGAGGAACTCGAGCTGCCCGGCGAGATCACCGAGCATGCCTTTCGCGCCGGATGCCATGCTACGCGAAAACGTCACAATGGATTCCAGCGTTGCAAAGTCCTGCTTTGACAGCTTGCCGCTGGCTGCGGTTGCCATGCAGACTTCCGCGGCGGGACGACCGTTCTTCACGATACCGCTGGCCTTGCAGCGCAATCCGGCGACGGTGTGGCTGCCCCTGGCAACGGTCTTTATGCCGGTCGCCGGCTTGCGTCCCGCGGCCGGCGGACCCAGCGCCGTCCCCATCCGTTGCTCGATCATTCTGCGCTGCGCAGGTGACATGTCCGCCAGCATGCGCGCCATGTAGGGCTCGACGGCCTGCTGCAGGTTCGCCGCCGTCTGCACACTGGTTTCGAGAATTTCTCCGTTCACCTGCGTATAACGCCGCTGTTGCGGTTCGACGTAAATGACAGTTCCGGCACCGGCATCATAGATGACGTATTCATCCATACCGGTCGCGCTCATTTTCCCCTTGCCGTTTCTCAGCTGAATCATCGACTGCAGCCCGTCCGACCCCTGCACGACCAGCGTCGCATCCGCGTGCGCCGGCAGGGACGACAGCATGATCGCGGTCGCTGCGACAAAGCTGATGACAGATCTTGAAACCATGTGCTTGCCCTCCTGTTTGAGCTCTTCCCGTGGGGGATAGTTTGCCAGATGTTCAAGGCGACGTCGCGTTTGAGTTTGCGACAAAAGGCATGCATGTGATTGCGGGGAACACGATTCAACAGTGATTCCCGGCCAGGATGTGTCGACACCCTCTGGATTTGAAAAGGCAGCGGTTTCCGGTTCTTGCCTGCCCCTGTCTCTCCGCGAATCAGCTCGATTCACCTTTTCTGGGAAAGGACAGCAACGAGAGCACGGGACCGCAATGACATACGATATTTCGCATGCCAGGAACCATGCCCGGGAAACTGATACGGAGGTACGTACTGTCTGGATCCTCCGGCAAGACAGCCGGATACGCTGCCGCGGTATCCGGTGACACCTGATCAGGGTTGCCTGATAATCGGTCGGTCCCGGAACCCGAACCGTCCATTCAGGGCCGACAGGACCCCGGCATCGCGATCATAGATGTCGTCCCTGAAGGTCACCTGTTTATCAGCATCGACCTGGGCTGTCCAGTAGAGCAGCAGCACCGTCAGTGGCTCCGTCAGGTTGACCCGGGTTGTCTTGCGGGACTCGATCACCTGCTCGATCCTTGCCTGGTCCCACTCCGGCCTGTCATCCAGTAGCAGCCCGGCGAAGGCGAACGGGTCCTCGACGCGGATACAGCCGGAACTGAAGGCGCGCCGGGCCCGGTCGAATCCGGAACGGTGGGGGGTGTCGTGCAGGTAGACGGCGTGCTTGTTGGGGAACATGAACTTGACCCGCCCCAGGGCGTTTTTCGGCCCCGGGTCCTGTCGCAGCAGGTAAGGAAATCCCGCGGCCGGGTACCTTGACCAGTCGATGGTTGTTGCATCGACGGCCTTCCCGTCGCGGTCGATCACCCGCAGGTTCTTTTCCTCAAGGTAACCGCGGTCCTGCTTTACCCTGGGCAGGATGTCCTGCGTCAGAATGGTCGGCGGCACCGTCCAGGTCGGATTGAACTCGATGTAACGGATCCGGTCACGAAATACGGGAGTCTTCCTGTAGGCCTTGCCGACCTGGGCCCGCGTTACCCAGACCCGCTGGCCACCGCGAAAATAGCTGACCCGGAAACCGGCAATGTCCGTCAGGACAAAATCCTCCGGCAGGTCATGCAGCACCCAGCGCGCCCGTTCGAGGTTGACACGCAGCTGGTCGATACGTGCCTGCACCGGGACGTTCAGCTCGGCCAGTGTCCCCTTGCCGACAACCCCGTCCATGGCCAGACCATGCCGCTGCTGGAAATGCTTCACCCCCGTTTCGACCGTATCATCGAACGCGGATGAGTCCAGGTCCATGGCCGGCATATCGCCCGTCACCGCAAGCCGTCGACGAATCGCCATGACGCGCGGATCATTCATGCCCGGTTTGAGGGTGTCACCCGCCGGCACAGCTGGCCAGCCACCATTGGCCTGCAGCCCGCGATAGTCAGCCAGGGCCTGCTTCAAGTCGTGATAGATGGCCGCCTGCGGTCGGAAAGTCGCTACCAGCTTCATGACCTCGCCGGAGTCGATGGCGGTCGACATCTTCAAAATGGGGTCCAGTTCAAGCGTGCGTTCCATGTTCCAGTTACTGTCCAGCGATTCCGGGTCGACCTTGCCGATCAGGAGGTGATATCCAAGCCGGATCAGGCTGTCGGTCAGGACGAGGTCGAGATCGGCCTGTGTGGCGGGATCGCTATCGTCCGCCAGGCTGGCCTGCAGACGCCGTATGCCGGCGAGGTGATAGTCCTGCGGATCGAGACCATCTTTATGACTGTCCTCGATCGCTGCCAGAAGCTGGCTGACAGCGTCGGCATTTTTCCAGATCGGCTGATAGCGGTATTTCTCGTAGAGCGCCGGCAACACGATGGTCGATGAAATCGGGCAGTCACCGAGCTCGACGCAATCACCGGTGTGCATACGGTCGATCTGCGCCCGGATATAGCTACTGATATCCGGGCTGGCAATCACCTGCTGCCACAGCGACAGGCAGAACAATGTCACGCTAAGTCGACCGGCTTTTTTCATGGATACCTCGGTAATCGGATTTGTTTGACCAAAGGGGACCCAAAGGGGACAGATTTATTTGCCTGGTCAAATAAATCTGTCCCCTTTGGTGTGTCCCCTTTGGTGGGTGTGTCCCCTTCCATACAGCTACGGGGCATGCGCCGGCATGGCTTGCCCTGCCATCTGGTAGCCGAGCTCAATGAGTTCCGCAGCACGGTCAAACTCGTAGGCCTTGCAGGCGTCCCTGGGAATATTGATCAGCACGTCTGGCGGATAACTGGCCAGCTTGGCACTGGATATGGCGGCCTGCATGGTTTCGAAGGAACTGCCCAGCAGCTCGAGAAGGCCCAGTTCACTCTTGCGCTGTGTTGTCACACTATCCTGGAAGCGATCGAGGAATTCCTTGATATATCGTCGATATCCCTCTGTTTCCTCTATATCTTTACGGCGTCGCTTTCTGGCGGGTGGGATGTCAGTCTTGCTACGGGATGCATTCAGGTTAACCGCGACCGTCAGGTCCGTCATGTCCTTGAAGGTGGGCGCAATCGGCACCGGATTGAGCATGCCGCCGTCTAGCAGCTTCATGCCCTTGCAGACATGCGGAGTGAAAATTGTCGGTATCGCAATCGAGGCGCGGATCGCATCAAACAGCGGACCTTCGGTCAGCCACACTTCCCGCTGCCTCGCCAGGTCAGTGGCTACCGCCGTGTAGCTGATCGGCAGGTCTTCAATCCTGTGCTCGCCGACCATCACCTTCAGGGTCTCGATCAGGCGGTCGCCCTTGATCAGTCCCTCGGAGCTGAAGGCCAGGTCCAGGACACGCAGTACATCACTGCGTTCCAGCGCCACGACCCAGTTGCGATAGCTGTCCAGCTTGCCTGCGGCATAGATCCCGCCGACCAGCGCCCCCATTGAGGCACCAGATACAGAGGCGATGCGGTACCCGTGCTCTACCAGCCAGTCAATGACGCCGATATGTGTCAGCCCGCGCGCAGCACCGCTGCCGAGAACCAGCGATAGCGTTTTACCAGCGGTCATGAGAAAGCACGCCGCCCGGGCGTGCTCAGTTCCCCCCGGCCTTTATCCGCTCGATAACCCGGTCAGTCAGGTCCAGGGAATCGTCGACGAACAGCAGGGCACTCTCGGAGCGCTCGAACACCGCATTCAGCCCCTCTTCCCTGGCGATGTCGGTGACGATCCTCTGCACGGGCTGCAGGGCCTTTTCGGCATGCTGCAGTTTCTTTTTATTGATCTCCTGCTGCAGATCGATTGCCATTTGCTGGTAAGCCTGCATGCGCGACTGAATGGCCTGCTGCTGCGACGAGCGCTGCGACTCACTCATGATCGCCTCGTCACGCTTGTAATCCTCCTGCATCTTCACTATCGCCTGCTGCTCGGCCTCCAGCCTGGAACGCGCCTCCATGACAGCCTGTCTTGCCTCGGCTTCCGAGGCCTTTGCGATGCCCGTTGCCTCCACGATTCGGGCCAGGTCGACAAATCCCGCACGCACGGGATCGATGGCATACGCATTGCCGTTTAGCGCCGGCAACAACAGTGACAGCAGCATGAGGCGTCCGAACACGTGCCCATGCTGCAGGATTCGGCTTGATATCATAGTCTGGTTCTCTTGCGGTTTTGGTTTTACGATGAATCGTATCGCGGGTCATGCCCTGAAAATCAACGCACAGCATACACGTCACAGCACGAATACAGAAACCCCTGGTCAGGTCTGCCTGCAGTCCCGGGGGGCATCCCGACCCTGCCGCCGGCCGATCCGCCCCCGGCAAGGCAGGTCGGCAATCGCAGCAAGACCCGGGTATCTGTCAGGAACCGGCCGGGGGCGCATCACCCGCGCCCTGCCCGTCACTTGAGGTGCCCAGCTCGTCTATATGATGTTCCTCTTCACGCAGCCTGGACAGGACTTCGTCACGCTTGCGCAGCAGTTCACTGTCGATCTCTTCATCCGAGAGTGACAGATCCCTGTCCAGCGAGAAGACGTTGACGAAGATGATATCGGCTGCATCGAAGATATTGCGCTGGATGTCGTAGGCATAGGAACTGTCGTTCATCAGTGAAGTCGCCATATCGGGAGTGATGTGGTTCTCGCGGATGAGCTTGTCCAGCACGCCGTTGGTGATGATGTCCTCTTCTTCAAGTCGCAACCTCAGCTCAGCCAGCTGGCGCTGTTTCTCTGCCGGTCCGACTTTCGTCCGGATTGTGAAAAGCGTCCTCAGCAGAATGGCCAGGTTCAGCCGGATGGTATTGTATTCGCGCCGGATATATTCATTTTCGGCGCACATGTAGCGGTCGATGTTGCCCTGCATCTCCTTCATGGACTTGATGGCATCGACGATCTGCCGGTTCGCCCTGCGAAGGTGCACGAGACGGTCAAGCTGTTCTGGCTCCATGTTGGCCTCGGCCTTGATCGAGTATTCGATAATGGCGCTGTAGAGCGGCTTGACCTTGCGCTGGTAGAGATCATCAACATCGAGCTGCATGATGTCGGTACAGCTCGCAATCACCTCGTTGATGTCCGCACTCGAGGTGATATCCCGGCGATGCAGGTTCATGCCATGCGCCAGGATCTCGAAGGCATTGAATGCGAGGTGAGTGGTTTCCCTGGCTATGACCTCCAGCGCGGTATCCGGAAATTCCAGCGCGGAATTGTTGAGAAACAGCACGCGTGTCCTTTTATCCGGTTCGACTTTCTCGTGCAGCAGCTTCTGCAGAAAGGTCACGAGTATGCCGATGAGCGGCAGCATCAGGGCCACGCCAACCAGGTTGAACAGGGTGTGGAACACGGCGAACTTGAGGGTGTAATTGTCCTCGGCTATGCCAACCAGGGCACTGCTCCAGTCAACCACCAGGGCGAACTGCTTGATGAACACGATGGCGATGGCGCCGGTTACCAGGTTGAAGATGAGGTGTGCAACAGCCAGCTGCCGGCCGGAGACACTGGCGCTGATTGCACCGATAATGGCGGTGATCGTGGTGCCGACATTCGAGCCGATGGCCAGCGCCAGGGCATTCTCGTAGGTCACCTGCCCGGCGGCCAGCGCGGCGATGGTCAGGATCAGCGTGGCATGACTGGACTGCATGATCACGGTCGCGGCGATACCGATGCCGGTGTAGATAAGCAGCCCGCGGAAACCGGGCACCGCGAACTGCGACAGGTCAATCTGCCCGCCGGCTGCCTCGAAGCCGTCCTTCATGTAGGCGATGCCGAGAAACAGGAATCCAAGACCGACCAGCACCCAGCCCGCTCCCTCCAGGCGCTTGTTGCTTTTCTGGAAGATCATGATGACGCCGAACACCAGCATCGGCAGCGCATAGGCGGCGATATCCACCTTCATGCCAAGCCCTGCCACCAGCCAGGCGCCGGTGGTGGTGCCGAGGTTGGCGCCGAATATGATGCCAATACCCTGCGCAAGGGCGATCAGGCCGGCGGAGAGAAACGAGATGGTCAGCACCGAGACCAGCGAACTGGACTGCATCAGGGTGGTCGAGACGATACCGAAGGTCAGGCTCTTCCAGGTCCTGTCGGTGGTTTTCTGCAGGAAACCCTCGAGGACGCCGCCACTGAAGGCCTTGAAGCCCTGCTCCAGCGACAGCATGCCGAGCAGGAAGATCGCCACGCCCGCCGCGATGGTCTTGAAGTCCGGACTGATCCAGAAGCCGTAGGCCAGGGATATGAAGATACCGAACAGGAGTATTTTTCTTGTCATGCCGCATCCCCCGGTCATTTTCCGATCTTGTCTGATTATAGTCGCTTGCCCATCAAGTAAAAGGGGGCTGACCAACAGCGCAGGTCGGGTTAGCCCGAAGGTCCCGAGCCGGCATGACGGCTGCTGGTTCCATATATCACCCCGCGCCGTACCAGCCATTTTTCAGCCTCCACCGCAAACAGCACCAGCGAGGAAAGCCCCAGGCAGACACCAAGGTCGAACAGCGGCAGCGGCCGGGTATGGAAAACGGCATTGAGGGCCGGCAGGTAGATCACCGCCAGCTGCATCATGACCGTGATTATGACCGCCCCCAGCATGGGCAGGTTGCTGAACAGGCCGATGGTGAACAGCGATGCGCTCTCGCTGCGTACCGCCAGCGAATGGAACAGCTGCGAAACGGTCAGGACGGTAAACACCACCGTCTGCCAGTATTCGACCCCGCGTGAAATGGCCCAGGCCTGCGAGGCAATCGAGATGCCGCCGACAAACAGCCCGACCCAGATGATGTGCTGCCACATGCCGTGGGCAAAGATGCTCTCCTGCGGCGGGCGTGGCGGACGCTGCATGACCCCGGGTTCAGCCGGTTCGGCGGTAAATGCCAGCCCGGGCAGGCCATCGGTGACCAGGTTGATCCAGAGAATGTGAATCGGCAGCAGGGGGATCGGCAGGCCGAGAAACGGCGCCAGGAACAGTGTCCAGATCTCGCCCGAGTTCGAGCTCATGGTGTCCTTGATGAACTTGCGGATGTTATCGAAGATGCGCCGCCCCGCCCTGACGGCGCTGACGATAGTGGCGAAATCGTCGTCCAGCAGTACCATGTCGGATGCCTCGCGCGCCACGTCGGTGCCCTTCTGCCCCATGGCCACGCCGATACTGGCACGTTTCAGGGCCGGTGCGTCATTGACACCGTCGCCGGTCATGGCAACAAATTCGCCGTTGAGTTGCAGGGCCTTGACGATTCGCAGCTTCTGTTCAGGGCTGACGCGGGCATAAATACGCACCGATTCCACAACACTGGCAAATGCGGCATCATCCAGCCGCGCCAGCGCCTCGCCGGTCATCAGCCCGTCTTCGCCGGCCATAATCCCCAGTCGCCTGGCGATCGCCATGGCCGTTCCAGGGTGATCGCCGGTGATCATCACCGGGGTGATACCTGCGGTCAGGCAGTCGGCCACGGCCTGCCCTGCCTCTGGCCGCGGCGGATCGATCAGGGCAACCAGTCCGAGGAAGGTCAGTTCCCGTTCGAGTGTTTCCGCATCCGGCCCGTGCGGCTGTTCGGCAAGCTTACGCATGGCGAAGGCCAGCACCCGGTAGCCCTCGTTCGCCAGACGTTCCGCCTCGGCCAGCAGGTTGTGGCGTTCAATCGGCGCGGGGCCGTCCGCCTGCAGTGCACTCTGGCACTGCGCCAGTACCTGTTCCGGCGCCCCCTTGGCAAACGCAACCAGACCCCGGGCAGAAGGATGCAGGGTGGTCATTTGCCTGCGCACGCTGTCGAACGGGATTGTCGCGAGCCGGGGCATCTCCTGTTCAAGTTGCACCTTGCGAAAACCTGCGGCTTCCGCCGCCTCGAAAAGTGCCAGTTCAGTTGGCTCACCTGCCGGCCGGCCATCCATCACCGCCACATCATTATTCAGGACCATGGCCTGACCAAGCAACGTGACGGCTACCGCGGCATCGGGGACATGTAATGTGTCATGCCACTGGCCGGCGACAAAAAATCGCTCGGCACTCATCCGGTTCTGCGTCAGGGTTCCGGTCTTGTCTGAACAGATATAGGTGACCGAGCCCAGTGTCTCGACCGCCGGCAGGTTGCGCACCAGCGCATTGTGCCGGACCAGCTTGCGTGCACCCAAAGCCAGCGAGATGGTCACAACCGCCGGCAGGGCCTCCGGTATTGCCGCAACCGCCAGACTGACGGCCGTCAGGAACATCAGCATCATCGGCTGGCCCTGCAACAATCCGGCCGTGAAGACCACGGCACAGATCGCCAGCACGGCCAGGGCCAGGTAGCGGCCAAAGCGGGCCAGGCGCACCTGCAGCGGTGTCTTCACGCCCGCCTCGCCACGCAGGAGTTCGGCGATACGGCCAATCTCCGTTTCAAGCCCGGTGGCAACCACCACGCCCTGGCCCCGCCCCCGCGTGACCAGGCTGCCCTTGAAGGCCAGGTTGAGCCGGTCGCCAACCGGCAGGACCGCCTTGTCGAGACGTCCGACCAGTTTGTCCACCGGGTGAGATTCGCCGGTCAGGGCCGATTCATCCGCCTGCATTTCGGCTATTTCCAGCAACCGCAAGTCGGCCGGCACGATGTTCCCGGCTTCCAGCAGCACCACGTCACCCGGCACCAGCTCCGATGCCGCCAGGGTCACGGCCTCGCCATCACGCAGGACCCGTGCCTCCGGGGCCGCCATTTCCCTCAGCGCTGCCACGGCACGCTCGGCACGGAACTCCTGTACCGCGCCGATGATGGCATTCAGGAGGACAATGACCAGGATTGCGATAGTGTCCTGGGGTTCACCGATAAAACCGGAAATCAGTGCGGCCGCCAGCAGCACGACAATCATGAAATCGCTGAACTGCGCCAGCAGCATCAGTGGCAGCGAGCGGCGTTTTTTGCCCGGGATGGTATTGGGGCCGTGTGACAGCAGCCGCTGCTGCGCAGCCACACTTGTCAGGCCATCTGGCGTGCTGTCGAGCCGCACCAGCACAGCACCGGTCTCCGGGGTATGCCAGTCCTGCGGCGCCACCCTAGCGTCCTGCAAGCAGGTAGATGAGCGCGGCCGTTACCAGGGCGACAAGGAGTGTTCGTATGCCGCTGCGCAACCAGGATATGCCGGCGACACGACCAAGAAAGACACCGAGGAGAAAGATGGCCAGCAGCGCCACCGCGATGGCGGCTTGCAGGGGCGGCATCGGCAGGCTCACACCGGCACTGGCGAGCCACAGCGGCATGATGATCAGCAGCGAGATGACCAGTGGCGCTGCCCCGTTGACCAGTGCAATCAGTAGCGGCACCCAGCGCACCGCTTCACCGTGGTAACTGTCCTGCAGGTCGGTAACCATGGCCTCTTCCAGTTCCATCAGGGCGCGCCGCCGCTCCGCGGACTCGCTGATATAGGCACTGCTCACGCCGCTGACACCCAGGGCGATGGCCGCACCCAGGCAGGCGCTGATGATGATCGGGAGACCGGTCGGTTCGCTGATCGAAAACCCCATGATGAGGCCCAGCATGGTGAGCGCACCGTCAAACCCGTTGACCACGAAGTAACGGCGGATGATGCCGTGCGAACGGGTTATACGAAGCAGGAGGCTTGCCCGGCTGGCGAGGTTCACGGCGCGTTACCCGTCATCCGCCTCGTTTCGCACTTCCACCTCGTCGATACTGTGCAGCGACCCCCCAATGGTACTGATACTCGTCTGCACGGCCTCGAAGTCGATGGCGCCGCCTTCGATCTCCATACGGAGTGTTTCGGTGTTCTCATCCACCTCGATGACTGTCAGGCGCACAAGATAGTCTGCCCCGACTGCGGCAACGGCACGGGAAAAATCCAGTGCATTCGGCTGATGGGGTTTGAGCACATCCAGCACGATTCGCTTGACGCTAACCATATGGTCCTCTCCCGCATGTTGATGCATTCACGGCCCCACGGCTACCGGGGCCTGCTGCAACCCCGGCACCGCATTCATGGCCGGGACACGACAGGGCCATTATAGGCATGCCTGACGCAATTCACATGTCCGGTACTTGAACCGGCACGCCGAAACTGCAAACATTGATGGACACTGGCGTACAAGATACAGCGAGTCATGCCCGCACAACTGAGCCTCGAGTACCCTGCTCCGGACAAACTGCAACTCGTCCTGGCAGGTAGTTGGCTGCTTGCAACAGGGGTCCCTCCTGTCAGCGATCTTGAACGGCAGCTGCAGGCAAGCAGCACGATACGCACGATCAGCTTCGACGACACAGCCATCGGGGACTGGGACAGTGCCCTGCTGACCTTCCTTGCCAGGGTCTACAGGCTGGCCGGCGCGCACCACATTGACATCGATACCGACGGGCTGCCCGACGGAGCCCGGCGCATGATGGCACTGGCAACGGCCGTGCCGCCGAAAGAGGATACGGGCAGACACGTCGGCGAGCAGCTGATGCTCGCACGCATCGGCGAGATGGCACTGGCGATGTGGCGCGCCGCTCCGGAAATGCTTCACTTCCTCGGTGAGGTCACCCTCTCGCTGGGCCGGCTGGCGCGCGGCACGGCGCAGTTCCGGCGCTCCGACCTCATGCTGGTCATAGCGGACGTCGGGCCGCATGCACTGCCCATCGTCGCCCTGATCAGTTTTCTTGTCGGTTTGATCGTGGCCTACATGGGTGCCGTCCAGCTGGCGCAATTCGGCGCCCAGATCTATATCGCCAATCTGGTCGGTCTCGGCATGACGCGCGAGATGGGCGCCCTCATGACGGGCATCATCATGGCGGGCCGCACCGGCGCCGCCTTTGCAGCCCAGCTTGGCACCATGCAGGTGAACGAGGAGATCGACGCCTTCAGAACACTGGGCTTCAACCCGGTCGACTTCCTCGTGCTGCCACGCATGCTGGCACTGGTACTGATGATGCCTGCCATGGTGCTGTATTCGGACATCGTGGGCATCACCGCGGGCATGTTTGTCTCGGTGACCGCCTTCGACATCGGCACGTTCGAGTACTACCAGCAGACGGTGCGCTCCATGCAGTGGTCGCACATCTGGGTCGGCGTGATCAAGGGGACGGTCTATGGCATGCTGATCGCCTTCGCCGGCTGCCTGCGCGGCATGCAGTGCGGGCGCAGCGCCCAGGCCGTTGGCGAGGCCACCACCTCCGCCGTGGTGACCGGCATCCTGTTCATCGTCATCGCCGCCTCACTGCTCACCATCCTGTTCCAGCAGCTGGGCATCTGACATGGCATCGACAAGCGCACAGCACATCGAACCGAATGCGCATATCAGGGTGCAGGACCTCACCATGGCCTATGGCGATTTCGTCATCCAGCGCGACCTCAGTTTCACCATCCAGCGCGGCGACATCTTCATCATCATGGGCGGCAGCGGCTGTGGCAAGAGCACCCTGCTGCGCCACCTGACCGGGCTCAAGGCACCGGCGAAAGGCCGCGTGTGGTACGACGGTACCAGTTACTGGGAGGCGCCGCCTGCCGAACAGGAGCGCATCAAGCGTGGTTTTGGCATGAGTTTCCAGAGCGGTGCCCTGTGGAGTTCCCTGACCCTGGCCGAGAACGTGGCCCTGCCACTGGGTGAATACACGGACCTTGGCGAGGCAGAAATCGCCGAGGTCGTCTCTTTGAAATTGTCGCTGGTCGGACTGACCGGTTTCGAGGCGTTCTATCCAGCCGAGATCAGTGGCGGCATGCAAAAGCGCGCCGCCCTGGCGCGCGCCATGGCACTGGATCCGGAAATCCTGTTTTTCGACGAGCCCTCGGCCGGCCTGGATCCGATCAGTTCGCGCCGGCTGGACGACCTGATACTGGAACTGCGCGACAGCCTGGGCACCACCATCGTAGTGGTGACCCACGAGCTGGCCAGCATCTTCACCATTGGCAACAACTCGGTATTTCTCGACCCGGAGACCCGCACCATGATTGCCACCGGCGATCCGAAGACACTGCGCGATGCAAGCCCCGACCCCGGGGTCAGACAATTTCTCAATCGAGGTGAGATATGAGCAAGCATGCCAGCCCCACCCTGATCGGCGCCTTCGTCGCGGGTGCCGTCGGGCTCATCGTTGCAGGCATCCTGATCATCAGCGGCGGCAAGCTGCTGCTGACAGACAAGAGCAGCTATGTCCTCTACTTCCATGGATCGGTCAAGGGCCTGAACATCGGCTCTCCGGTGAGCTTTCGCGGCGTCAATATCGGCACCGTGACGGACATCCAGCTGGTGGTAGGAGAGAAGGATTCCGACATCCACATCCCGGTGATCATCGAGATCGACAATACGAAGTTCCTCAGCAGCCAGACCGGCAAGCCCAGAATGGACGATGACGACAGTATCAATGACCTGGTACAGGCCGGCATGCGCGCCCAGCTGCAGCTGCAGAGCCTGCTGACCGGCCAGTTGTTTGTACAGATCGATTTCTACCCGAACACCCACGCAACGCTGGTGGGCAATGGCAAGTACCGAAGGACACACGAGGAAATCCCCACCATACCGACACCGATCGAGAAAATCGGCAAGCTGCTGGAAGACATCCCCATCGACAAGGTCGTGGATCAGATACTGGCGAGCATCGAGGGGGTCGACCGGCTGGTCAATTCCGAGGACCTGCATGCTTCCATTCGCGCCCTGCGCGAGGCATTGACAGAGTTTCGCGACCTGGCCAGCAATCTCGATGAACAGGTCGTCCCGGTCGCATCCAGTGTCAAGCTGACACTGGATGACGCGCGCGCTGCCCTGCGCAAGGCCGGCACCGCACTCGATGGCGTCAGCGGCACACTGGAAGGTGTCAGCGATACACTGGGACAGGCGAAAACAACGCTGCAGTCCGCCGATGCCCTGTTCACGGATGAGCAGGTCCTGTCCGCACTGGACAACGCGCTGAATGAAATCACATCGGCAGCCCACGCCATCCGCATCCTGGCCGAGACCATCAACAACCAGCCCGAGTCCCTGCTCAAGGGCAGACGCTGACCGGAGAACGTACATGCATGCCCACGTCCGATTTGCTGTAACCAGCCTTTGCATCATCCTGCTTGCCGGCTGCGGCGTCACCCGGCCCTCCCTGCACTACATACTCACGCCTGCTGAAGTCACCGGTACACCAGCGACCGCGGCTGCCGGACCCTCGCTCGGCATTGGCCCGGTGGCCTTCCCCGCCTACCTCAACAGGCCCGAGATCGTCCACCGCAGTGGGCACAACCAGCTGCACTTCGCCGGTTCACACCGCTGGGCGGAACCCCTGAAGACAAACTTCACCCGGACACTGGCGGAAAACCTGTCGCGGCTGCTGCCGACAGACCTTGTTGCCCTGCACCCGTGGCCGCGCTCGGCTGCCATCGATTACAGGGTAAGCATGGACGTGGTGCGTTTTGATGCAGATGCCGCAGGCAGGGTCATGCTCGCGGCTGGCTGGGAGATTGAGCGGACAGCGGATGGCACTATCGTCGACCGGCGCAGGACCAGTTACAGCGAGGATGCCGGTGGCCTGGATTACCCGGCCCTGGTCGCGGCACAGAGTCGGGCCCTGGAACGGCTCAGCCGCGATATCGCCGAAGCCATCCGTCGTGAAGCGGCAACGGCAAGGCGCTGACATTCCGGCCGGCATGCAGGCTGAACGCCACTTGCCCGGCTGGTGCAATATCCGGGCTAGAAGGCGTAGCGCAACGTTCCGCCGAGGAACAGGATCCTGTTGGTATCGAAATCGCCGGCGAAGGCCACACCCTGGGTTTCCTGGTGAATTTCCGTGTCCCCCACCAGCATGAGCGTGGCACCGAGGGAATAACTGAATCCCAGTTCATCGCCGACTGCATAGGCGGCCGAGAACTGGTAGTACTCGTCCATCGGCAGGTCGATGGTGCGTTTCGCATCCTTGACGGGGGAACTGTCATAGGAGATACCAAAGGCGAACGAGCGTGACGAATCGATCCTGTGCAGGAACCCTGCCCTGGCATACCAGGTATCGTCCCAGTCGCGTTCCAGTGTAGCTTCGACGGTGCCCTGACCGGTCGGGATTTCCAGGCCGTTCTCACTGAAAGCAGACCACTCTTGCCAGCCGCCGTTGAGAAACAGGAAATTGTCTTCGTTCACCTTGAAACGCAGGCCAACATCGAGCCACTGAGGGTTGTCCCAGCCGATGTCGATCTCATTGATCTTCGGCTTGCTGACCGGCAGCTTCCAGTTGCGGATATTCACATCGCCCTCGAGATCGACATCCATCTCGGCGCGATAGACCACGCCAAGCAGGATACGGTCGGTCATCGCCCAGGTGATTCCAGCGAATGGTTGATAGCCGATATCGGTGGCATTGTCGAAGCGCACCTTGGCATCGGGCAGGCCAGCCAGCGCCGGATCTAGGGCGGCCGGATTCAGGGCGATACCCTGTTCATAATGGGTGTAGATGACCGACACGCCGGCACCAACCGAGAAGCGGTCGTTGACCCGGTAACCGATGGATGGCGACAGCCCCACACCGGCCAGTTCGGCCTTGTAGGTCGCGTAGCGGCCGACGAAGTCGTCACCGTAGTTCACACCGCCGCCCATCGGTGCCACCAGCGACACCCCGAGGCGCAGGCGGTCGCTGACTTTTTTCACGAAAAAGGCACTGGGTACGTAGGCCGTGTTGCCGGCGTTGCCGCCGTCTTTACCGCCGGCATCGGCACGGGAGGGATCGAATTCCATCTTCGGGACCACCACCTGTGCACCAGCCACGAACACGTCACTGTCGATGCCCGTCATACCCGCCGGGTTGGTCCAGGCGGCATCTGCCCCGACGGTGTTGGTGACGTTGGCGGATCCCGCCGTACCCAGGCTTGCCGGCGTGCCTATCTGTGTCAGGTAGAAACCGGCGGCGCGGGCAGTGCTTGATATCACCACCGTGGCCAGGGCGAACAGGGCCGCCTGCAGACAGCGATTGTTGTGCGTGTACATCAGAGAACTCCCTTGTTTGCGTTGTCAGCTTCTGCCCGGAAATGGCCCCGACATGCAGTATGCAATACCGTGAGAATGTTATGGCAGAGACTGCTTATTTCTGTGCGCAGGCCCCGAAGACCACCACGGCAAAGCCGTCACCGGAGGCGCTGAGCACCATCTTGCCGGTGTCCTCGCTGATGGACATGGACCAGGCCAGCCCGTCGCGCACATCCTCGACGCCGTCATCGGCGCCCTGCAGCACCAGTTTGCCGTCCAGGTGCTCGACGCGCTCCACCGGCGTGGTCCTGTCGTCATTGATTGCGCCAATGCGTTTGTCGGCCGTGTTGACCACGAAGAAGTCCGGCACGTTGACGCTGGCGGGAAACACATTAACACAGTCCATGCCGGCATCACATTGCGAGACATACTGGGTCGCGCACAGCAGCGTCTTGCTGCCGTCATAACCGGCGGACAACGCCGGCAGGGAGATGGCGGCCAGTCCGCATGACAGTATCGAATGAAACAGTTTTTTCATGACTTCCTCCCCTACTTGACGGTGTAGCCGCGCCCTTCCAGGCAGGCGGCATAGGCACGGTTGTAATTGTTGCGATTATTGGCGTATTTGGACGCCTCGCGCTGCTCCCAGTCATCGACCTTCTGCTGTTCGCGGGTATTGTGCTGGTGCTGCCGGACACCGCCGAGCAGGCCGCCGGCGGCTGCCGCAGTGCGGGTGGTCTTCTTGCTGCTGCCGAACACCTTGCCGCCGACCGCGCCGATTGCGGCACCCTTCAGTGCGCCATGGCTTTTTTCCTCGGTCCTGGGCCGCGCGGAAGTGGTGGTCGGTGCCGCCATGGGATCGAAGCCGGAATTGTCCCTGGCCCAGCCGTAGCACTCGTACTTGTCCTTGTCCTGCTGCTCGGCACTCTGGCCCTTCTGCGGGTAGATAAAGACGTCCTGCGAACTGGCCTGCCCCGACACTGCCAGGGCAAGCAGGGTGAAGACTGCGATCTTGCAAACACTGTTCATTGTCAACCTCCGTCACTGTCTGTCTGCGGTTTCGTATCCGGGAAGAAAACAGCCGTCCCCGATGCCCGTACACCCCGGACCGTTGCCCGTAGCATAACAGGCGGGCCCTTGCATTCAAGGCATCCGGGCCCGCCTTGTCTTCAGCTGCGGTTTATTCTGTCAAATCAGAAAACTCCAGCGCCCTGGCGGCCAGGTAGTCAAAGAACGGGTTGTAGCGCAGACGCAGGAAATAATTATCCGGTATCTGCAGCAGGTTTCGTTCCCCGCGGATCGAGACGCTGCCAAGCGTGATCCGCTCCTCGTCATCGGCAAGATCGAAAATCCCGCCATAGACCGGATCATTCGGCGGAAACGGGATGGCGACGTGCGACAGCGAAAACAGGCCCTGCGGCCAGGACAGACCGGTTGGCCGGTCTGCGCTGTCCGACTCTCCGGCCGGTTTGCGACGTGCCACCAGATCATCGGATTCCGGGTCGGCATTGGTCAGCAAGGTAAGCCCGAAGGGCAGCTGCGCGTCACCCAGCAGCCGTGCCGTCAGGTTCTCGGGATCGGCCCGCAACAGGGACACGGATTCCGCATGGCGGTTGACGTCGAAAAGTACCAGTTCATGCCCGCCCGGCCCGAGCTTCATGAACAGCAAGTCAATGAGCGTGGCCGGCGGTATGGTCGCATCCACCACCGACTGGAAGGCGATGGTGCGTGGAAACCGTTTGATCGCATCGGAACCCGCCAGCCTGCCGATGCGGGAAGCGATATTGCCGGTGAGCTGGTATATCTGGTCACCTGCATTGACGGTAAAGGAATTGTACTTGTATGGATCGATCTCGAGGGCCAGGTCTGTCCAGGCAAGCTTTTTGAGACCAAACAGCCAGGACAGTCGCGACTGCCAGATGGCCAGCGCGGCTACCGGCGAAACACCGATGGCTGGCGAGAGCAGCACCAGGCCGTCGACTGCAGGCAAGGCCTCGCCCTCGAGCAGCGACAGCGCGTATTCAACCGCCAGCGCGGCGCCGTTTGAATAACCGGCAATGTATAGCGGCGTAGCGGGATCCAGTCGACTGCGAAGTTCGCCCATGGCCAGCCGCACAGCAGCGGCGTGGTCCTGCCAGGTCATTTCCAGCAGGGCGGACGGCGCGGTGCCGTGCCCGGGGAGGCGCAACCCGATCACCAGCAGTCCCTGCCCGGCAAGGCGCTCGCCCAGCGCCCGCATGCTGTAGGGCGAGTCGGACAGGCCATGCAGCATAAGCACCCCGCCGACGGGCTTCTCCGGCTCGAGCACAAAGGTGCGGTTCCAGTTTTGTCGGTGATTCTGCGGGTTCAGCAGGCTGTCTGTGGCATAGCGGTTGAACGGTGTCTGTTCAGACGGCTCCAGCCGGTCGTAGACCTCGCGTTGCAGCTGCCCGAACAGGCGTTCTTCCTGCTGCAGGTAGTCGTCGAACCCGCGGTAGCCGGCTGCATTCGCTGCAATGAACTCCGCGTCGAGAACGGCCTTGTGCCAGGGCATGAGGTCGGGTCGCTGCTCCTGCAGCCAAACATACCCCCCGACCAGCACCACCAGGCTGCCGATCAGGCCATAGCCGATTGCCCGCAGCAGATGCCGAATCAGCCGGCGCATGCAGCATTCCAGGCTTCAAATGTGCTTGTTGTGCACATGGTATTCACTACCGCAAACCCATTCACCGCAAAGGCGCAAAGGACGCAGAGAAAATCATAATTGCATCAAACAAGTTCTTCAGCATGGCAGGCGCCACTTCAACGCGATTGATCATTTTG